>RFMW01000236.1 GCA_009927485.1 Sphingobacteriia bacterium | reverse complement strand
TTCAATATTGGGGTGCAGTCCAAATTCCAAACGGGCATTGGGGGCGGCTTTCCAATCCGTGAAACCCTCCGCATTTACCGTGTGGCCACGAATGCTACGGGAATTATTACAACACAAGGTTTTTCGCTGGGTGGCAATTATTATTTGAACCGAGAATTGGCTTTTAATTTCAATTATTCCTGGAACAAACTGGTGAATGCCGGCAAGGACACCGTGATCATTCCGGCCTTCAATACCCCGGAGCACAAGTACAACATCGGTTTGAGCGGTCGGGATATGATTACCGAAATTCCCTTACCCGGCGGGGGTTCCTATACCTTGGCCAACTGGGGCTTTAACATCAATTACAAGTGGATTCAAGGTTTCGTTTTTGAGGGATCGCCACAGTTCACCGGGCCTATTAACAGCTACGGAATGGTGGATGCCCAAATCAACAAGACCTTCCTGAACTTGAACACAACCCTCAAGCTGGGTGCTTCGAATTTGTTGAACAACAAGGTCTTCCAGGTTTACGGCGGACCGCTGGTGGGCCGTTTGGCCTACATATCGCTGAATTTTGAGCTGAAATAAACCCCTGCGGCTTCCCTGCGGGGCTAGATGCGAGCTCCGTACCTTAGGGCTTGATGCGGACAATTTTGTGGTCCCGAATCACCACCAATTCCCCGTTATTGGCCCTCTTGGTTTTTAACAAACGCTCGTAGGCGAGTTCCAAGCCTTGGAGGATTAGGTTCCTTTCCTTTTCAATCGTTGGAATATTGGACATATTGATTTTGGATAGACTCGTAAGCCGACGGCACAAAAATAGTGGGAAGGTTTGAAGATTTCCTTTCGGCGATGAGGTTAAAGTTTCCTTTGGACCCGGGATTGTAGCCTTTGTTGCGCCAATTCTACACTTTCTAACCAGAAAAACAACAAATGGACACGGTATCCCAGGGCTTTGGCTTTGGCGATACTGCGAAGATGAAGCGAAGCGGCAAGGGTGGTTTCAAAAGCAAAATCAACCCGTTGATTCATAAGTTCATCGATTCGTTGCAGCATCAATCGACCTGCTTCGATGGCCACGCTTTCGGGACGAAATGGAGAAAGGCCTTTGGCAATTTCGTCGGCATTCACAAACTCGTAACAATGCAAAAGTTAAGGCAAGACCGTGAACGAAGCCGTCGTTTTGCCGGCGCCGTTGCATCCACCGATAATGTACATGGTGGGCACTGAATCGGTAAGAGTATGGGCTATGGAATTGCAAAGCTACATCATAGACCGTCGAACACAAGAACGGACGATCGTAGGCGATTCCCACCCTTAAGGCAAGCCCAGGAGCAGAAGTTCGCTGACCAGACCGGCGGTAAGACTCAGAATCACAATCAGCAAAGGCGGCACCCCCCAACGGTGATTAAGCAAAGCGGTCAGTGCCACCAAGCTAAGGTTCAAACTGCTGTAGCCCAAAGGTTTCATCAACAAAACAATGGCGGTGAGAATCAAGCCAATGGCGGCGATTTGAACCCCTTGAAGCGCGGCTTGAATGCGCGGCATGCGCTTGACGTCATCCCATATCGGATACACGAACAAGATCAACAGGGCACCGGGAGTGAAGATGGCCAAGGTTCCGACCAAGGATCCCAAGAGGACATGGAGCACCCCTTTGCTTTGGAGAATCAGACCCCCCATGTACGCGGCTTGAGAAAAAACAGGACCCGGAACCCCCTGGGCCAAGCCGTACCCTATCAAAAACTGATCGGTGCTTAGGTATTGCCGTGTAGCCACAAAATGTTCGTACATCATCGGTAACAAAACTTGACCGCCTCCAAACACAAGACTACCAAAACGATAAAAATTCTCAAAAAGCAGAATTTCCCGCGAATGAAAAACATTCCCCAACAAAGCCGCCAAGCCAAAAAGCAAGCCATACATTCGAAAATAAAACCAACGCACCTTGGTAAGGGCATGCGGTGAACCCAGGCTTCCTTGGCGTTCCTGCCACAGCCATTGGGCCAGCCCTCCTAACATCAAAACCACCGGAAACGTGTACGAAGAAACCAAGGTTAGGGACAAGATCACAGACATCCCCAAGATTGGTAAGGCGGGGCCTCTCCAGGATTGACGTTCAAGCAATCGCCAAGCCGAAGCGGCCACAAAACCTACCGCAACGGGGGGAAGCCACCGAAAAGTGGCCATATTCAATTGCTTGATCTCCAAAGAATAAACCAAGACCGCCGCAAAGGTCATGATCAAGCTGGCCGGCAAAATCCAAATCAACAAGGTCATCAAGGCCAAACGCGGACCGCCCAAGCGAAGACCCACGGCAGTGATCGTTTGGGTTGATGTTGGCCCCGGCAAAAACTGGCAGAGGGCATTCATTTCCAACAATGCCTCGTGGGTCAGGTATTGACGACGATCCACCAAGCGCTCTTGCATCAGTGCAAGATGCGCATAGGGCCCACCAAAGGCGGAGAGGGTCAGCATCATGACATCCCGCAAAAAGACGCGTTGGCGGCTGCGGTCCATCATACCCAAGATTAGCGGCTAGCCCGACGTTGCGTTTACGGTCTATTTCTTGAGCCCAATTTCACGGAGCCTTTCGTCGAGGTAGTCCCCCGCAGTGATGGGGGGATCCATGGGTTCACTGCCGACAGGAACACAGGAGGCCAAGGCATCCAGCGGCATCGCCGGCTGAGGATGCAAAAAGAACGGGATCGAAAAACGGGGCTCGGACCAGCGTTCCCGCGGCGGATTCACCACCCGGTGGGTGGTGGATTTGAGCCGATGGTTGGTCAGGCGCTGTAACATATCCCCTACATTCACCACAATTTGATCCGGCAACGCTGTCACCGGAACCCAGGTCCCGGCTTTGCTCAGAATTTCGAGGCCCTCCGCAGAAGCGCCCATCAACAACGTGATCAGATTGATGTCTTCGTGCTCCGCAGCACGTACGGCATCGCCGGGATCCTGAAGGATAGGCCCGTAATGAATGGCCCTCAGGATGCTGGTGCCGCCATCAACCCACGGACGAAAGTAATGTTCCGGAAGTTGTAGATAGCGGGCAATGGCACGGAGCAGATGCTGCCCGCAGGATTCGAGGGTGCGGTAGGCTTGCATGGTAACCTCATTGAAATCAGCGGGTTCATGAACCTGCACATTGGCGCTGTAGGTGCCGTGCAGGGGATGGTTGGGGCCTACTTCTTGGCCGATTTGGAAGAACTCTTTGAGGTCTCCTTCGCTGCGCCCCTTGGCATGTTCCTGCCCGAAGCGGGTGTAACCTCGTTGCCCGGCCGCCCCGGGAACTTCGTATGTGGCCTTGACATCGGGGGCCAGACCAAAGAAATCCTGCACAACTTGGTACAAACGATCGCTTTGTTCAGCGCTCAATCCGTGGTTTCGAACAGCCACGAATCCCACCTCTTCGTAGGCTCGTCCAAGTTCCTGGACAAAGGCGGCTTGGCGTTCTGAATCACCCTGAAGGAAATCGGCTAAGTCAATGGAGGGGATTCCGGCGTTGGGGGGGGCGTTATGGCTCATCGGGCTATCGGTGGGTTAGTCAAAAATAATGTATTTTTGGGCGCATGATGCAAAATACCTTGTGGTTAACGGCCTGGGAGTTGATGAACACCGCCCGAGCGATGGCCGAGCTCTACGATGAGCACCGCCAGGAGACTCGCTATGTGCATTCCACCTCCAAAGGTCACGAAGCCATTCAACTGGCCTTGGGCCTGCACCTGCAGCCCAAGGATTTCGCGGCTTTGTATTACCGGGACGAATCGGTTTTGTTGGGGATGGGCTTCGAGCCCTACGAATTGATGCTGCAACTGCTGGCCAAAGCGGAGGATCCTTTCAGCGGTGGGCGAACCTATTATGCGCATCCATCGGTTCGCCGACAGGGCATGCCCACCATTCCGCACCAAAGCTCGGCCACGGGAATGCAGGCCATTCCTGCGGTGGGCATGGCGCATGCCATCGCCTATTTCGAAAGCCAAAACCTCCCGGTCCCCGGTTCAGACCCAAGCTCTCCCCCCTTGGTGGTCTGCTCTCTGGGCGATGGTTCGGTAACCGAAGGGGAGGTTGCAGAAGCTTTGCAGATGGCGGTGCTGAAGCGCTTACCCATTCTGTTCCTGGTGCAGGACAACGAATGGGGTATTTCGGCAAGTGCCGCGGAAATGAGAGCCATGGATGCCTACCATTACGCCGAGGGTTTCAAAGGCCTTAAGCGAATGCGGGTGGAGGGGAATGATTTCAAGGCATCCTGCAAGGCCATCGCGGAAGCCATGGGGCATTGTCGTATGCGCAAGGGCCCTGTGTTATTGCACGCGACTGTTCCGTTGTTAGGGCATCATACCTCCGGGGTTCGCAAAGAGTGGTACCGTAGCGAAGAAGATTTAAGCGGCCATGAACGGATGGACCCCTTACCGCGATTGCGCAAACAAATGCTCAAAGCGGGTTTCTGGGAAGAGGAATTGGATCAACTTGCGGATACCGGTCGTCGCCGGGCGGTTGCTGATTTTGAAAGAGCGAGGCAAGCGCCTGATCCTGAACCGAATAGTCTATATCTCCACGAGTTTGCCGAGGGGGGGCCGTCCGTGGAATGCGGGATGCGGGAGCCTGCAGGACGGGAGAAGGTGGTCATGGTGGATGCGGCATTGCATGCTGTGGAAGAGATTCTGAGGGGGGATCCTGCGGCATTGTTCTACGGGCAGGATGTAGGCAAAACATTGGGGGGGGTATTCCGCGAAGCAGCAACCTTGGCGGATAAATTCGGGGATAGCCGAGTATTCAATACGCCCATCCAGGAGGCTTACCTGGTGGGAAGTACCGCGGGCATGTCCGCGGTAGGGGCCAAACCTATTGTTGAAATACAATTCGCAGACTATATATGGACCGGGGTCAACCAATTGGTGGTGGAACTGTCCAAAAGTTGTTACCTATCTCGGGGTCAATTCCCGGTGCAGAGCTTGATCAGGATACCCTGTGGGGCCTACGGTGGAGGAGGGCCTTACCACTCAGGTTGCATTGAATCGGCGATTCTGAATATTCGCGGGATCAAGGTGGTGTACCCGTCCAACGCGGCGGATATGAAGGGCCTGTTGAAGGCCGCCTTCCTGGACCCCAACCCGGTGGTTTTCTTTGAACACAAAGGGCTGTATTGGAGCAAAGTGCCCGGGACCGAAGCGGCCAAAACCCCGGAGCCTTCGGAGGATTATGTGGTGCCGCTGGGCAAGGCCCGGGTGGCTTTGGAGGCATCGCAGGATGCCCTGAGCTTGGGGGACAGTTGCCTGGTCGTGACTTACGGCATGGGGGTTCATTGGGCTCTGAATGCCGCCGTGGGGGATTTGTCCGGCAAAGTCGAAATCCTGGACCTGCGCACCTTGTACCCCTTGGACGAGGCGATGGTCATGGAGCGAAGCCGTGCCCATGGCAAGGTCCTGGTCTTGACCGAAGAGCCTTTGCTCAACTCCTTTGCGGAATCCCTGGCCTTCCGCATACAGCGCGATTGTTTTGAGCAACTGGACGGTCCCGTCGAAGCCATGGGGTCGGCCAACCTGCCTGCGGTTCCCTTGAACATCGTTCTGGAGGCGGAGATGCTCCCTTCGGCGGAGAAAGTCGCGCAGCGTCTTCGCTTCCTTCTGGAACGGTAAGGGAATTCCCTTGGCCTGGCCTATTTTTGCCGCGAAAGTTCCGGGATACCCTAACCCTGTTGTTGCCTAAACCCCTTTACCCTATGTCGTATTTCTTTACCTCCGAATCAGTCTCCGAAGGGCATCCTGACAAGGTTGCTGACCAAATTTCCGATGCGCTCCTGGACGCCTTCTTGGCACAGGATCCCAATTCCAAGGTGGCTTGTGAGACCCTGGTCACCACCGGTTTGACAGTACTTGCGGGCGAGGTCAAAACCAAAGGCTACGTAGATGCCCAGCTGATTGCCCGCGATACCATTCGCAAAATAGGCTACACCAAATCCGAATACATGTTCGATGCGGATTCTTGCGGGGTAATCTCGGCCATCCATGAGCAATCCCCGGATATCAACCAAGGCGTGGAGAAAGCAAGCCCGGAGACCCAGGGAGCAGGCGATCAAGGCATGATGTTTGGTTATGCCACCAACGAAACGGAGAGCTTCATGCCCCTGCCTTTGGAAATTAGCCATCTGTTGTTACGAGAACTTGCGGCCATCCGCAAAGAGGGCCGCGTGATGAAATATCTCCGCCCCGATGCCAAAAGCCAAGTCACCATTCGCTATTCCGACAAGCACAAACCCGAAGCCATCGATGCCATCGTGGTTTCGACCCAGCACGATCCTTTCGTGAACACCGGTAGCAACGCCCGTGCTGTCAAAGCAGACCAGAAGGCCATGCAAACCAAGATTGCTAACGATATTCAGCGTTACCTCATCCCCCGTGTCAAGAAGCAATTGCCAACGCGCATTGCCCGCTTCTTCAACAAAACCGTGAAATACCATATCAACCCTACCGGGAATTTTGTGATTGGCGGACCCCACGGGGACACCGGATTGACCGGACGCAAGATCATCGTGGACACCTACGGCGGCAAAGGCGCCCACGGTGGTGGTGCCTTCTCGGGCAAAGACCCTTCTAAAGTGGACCGATCAGCCGCCTATGCGGCGCGTCATATTGCCAAGAACATGGTCGCTGCAGGAGTCTGCGATCAAGTCCTGGTGCAAGTGGCCTACGCCATCGGGGTTGCCGAACCGGTTGGCCTCTACGTGAACACCTACAACACCGCGAATGTCCGCGATGCCCAAAACAAGAAACTCAGCGATGGCGAGATCGCCGCACGCATCTCCAAGATCTTCGACATGCGTCCGGGCATGCTCATCAAGCGCCTCAAGCTGATGACCCCCATCTATTCCGAAACAGCGGCTTATGGGCATATGGGCAGGCCCCATACCAAAGTCAACAAAACCATCCGCTGGGGAACAGGAGCCGATCAAGTGCGCACCGTTCCGGTGGAACTCTTCACCTGGGAGGCCCTCGATCAAGTCGCTGCTGTCCGCAAGGCCTTCAAG
>RFMW01000155.1 GCA_009927485.1 Sphingobacteriia bacterium | reverse complement strand
CTTTAAGGAGCCAGAAGTTTGAGCCCTTCGAGGGCGGAGGCATCTTGGGGTGTAAATCGCAACACGCGTTCAAACAGCACTTTGGCCTCCGCTTTCTGGCCCAAGAAATAGCGGGTCCACCCGGTCATCAGCATGGAATAATAATCAAAAGGGGACAGGCGCAGGGAGACCTCCAGGTACTTCAAGGCCTCGGGGTAATTCTGACGATAATAATAAATCAAGCCCAGTTGATAGTGGGCGGTGGCATTGCGGTGGTCTTGCTTGAGAATGGCTTTGTACAGGGATTCGGCACGGACCCAATCCTCATTGGCAGTTACCGGTAACAACAAACCCCATAACGGCTCGGTCGCCAAGGGTTGCAAGGTGATTGCGCGCTGATAATACATCAACGACCTGTCGTGGTCACCCGCTTTGTAACACAACCATCCCAGCCTCAAATTAGCCTCGTAAACCGGGTGCACCAGCTCCCGGCCAAGGGCTTCCAACGCCTTCGCCGCTGCCGCATAATCTTGCAACGATTCCAGTCGGTAACTTTCGGCAAATGCCTCCCGGATTCTTTCTTCGGAGGCGGAGGTTTGGGCATGGACTGGGGTCGCCGTGCTCCACCAAAGGAAGCAAAAAGCAGCAATGATGGGATGAAATAGGGAGATTGAACGCGTCATGGGTTTTAAAATTTAAATGAAATCGGTTTAGAGGAAGGTTCTCAAGAGGCTGAGGCCCACCATTTGACAGCGGTTATGGAGGATAAGGTTTTCGGGTGTTTTGGAGACGGTCGGCGGGTTCTCGGAGCCAGGGGGAATTTGCCAAGGTAGCGCCACATAGCTTTGGTCTCGATATTGAATTTGCCAAGTTGCAATCCACCACCATTCCCCACGAAGGGCAGCGGTTGGCTTGGCGGGTAACTTCCAACGCAGGGACAGCCCTTGAATCCGTCGTATGTTTTCGTAGGAATTCATTGCCCAGAGCGTCCCGGGTCGGGTATAATTCCGCAGGTTGGCCCCACCGGTAACACTGGCTTCCATCCATAGCCTGGGGGATTGACCTTGGAATCGCTTACCGTTGAGATG
This sequence comes from Sphingobacteriia bacterium, assembly GCA_009927485.1. Lineage (GTDB taxonomy): Bacteria > Bacteroidota > Bacteroidia > UBA7662 > UBA7662 > SYHX01. The sequence continues at coordinate 18,393 of RFMW01000155.1, read as the reverse complement.
CCGCCACAGGGAGGCAGGAGCCATGCCGCAGCGCATCGCTACAAGACCGGCCTCCGTAACATTCCCCGAATTGGAGCGGTTGTTAAGGTAGCTTGCCTCCATGCCCAGCAGCAAAGTTGAATTGCCCAAGGGCCACAGCGTCAAGCCCAGATCAAATTGGCGTTGTTGATCAGAATTAAGGTTGGCCCGAACCATTCCCGCGCGCAATTCCGCCGACCGTATTCGGTAAGCCACCCCCAGGATCCCGGTAACAGCCCGGTGTCGGTAAGGATAATCGACGCCGACCAAGCCTCCTTGGATCGTATCCAACTGACTGCTGAAATACGATGCCCGCTCATCGAACAAACTCCAGCCCGCCGTCCATCGCCATGCAGGCATTCGTGCCGTTTGAAATTCCATGAGGTGGGTATATTGCCTCGAAGTATTGGTATAGGGTTGAACCAAGACGGTATCCCTACCCAGCAGACTGGGAAGGTGCAAGTAATTGGATTGCACCACGCCCGTTGATTGGGTAGTGAATTGGTTATACCCCCACAGACTCCTCAGAACCCAATGTCCCTCTTGACCCACGGACCAGCCCCATACCAAACCCCTCAGGATGGAAGGGCCTTGCAAGGTCGCCTCGGCGTAGGGCCGCGAACTGTCCCTCAGGGAATAATAAAATTGTTGACGATCAGCAGCGCTGGGATTCTCTGTCAAGGATTTTGGAATCAGATTGTTGTAGGCCCCTGGCTGGGTGTACACCGCATGCCCGTGCACCAGGTCCGTATGCCATTGCAACAAAGGGCTCGTCGCCGCGGCATGGTCGGAATTCGGGTACAGCCATTGGGCCTCCTGATAACGTTGGCAGGCCAACAAGTCGTTGTACAACAGGCTTCGAATTTCCGAGGAGCCCGGGTGCATTTCCAAGGCACGCTGATCGTGGGACACAGCGCCTTCGAACCGCCCCAAGGCTCGGTAAGCCATGGCCATCCGTTGATGCAAGGCCAGAAACTCCATGCCTTGCTCCAAGGCTTGGCGTCCCAATCGAATTAATTCGGTATAACGCGCCTCCTTCCCGTACTGTTCGCTCAAACGATCCACCTCGATTATAGTGAGCGGAAGATTTCCTGAACCCTCGGCCATCGCTGGACCCTCGGCCAGGCAGAGCATGACCCCGAAAGCCATGCTTAGGAAAAACCCCAACGCCAAGGAGCGTAACCAACTTCTTAACTCAAAACACATCGGAAGGTACGTGAATTGGATGCCGAGGACCAAAGGCGCAGGCCTAGGGCCTTTTCGCCCTCCAACACAAAGCGATTCAAACCCGATGTCGCGTCGGCATGGAGTTGAAACTTGGCTTCCCGTACTGCCTTCCATCCCCATAGGGAACGAACCGACACGGAATAAACTCCGCCTTCCAGAAGTCCCGTCGGATCGCTGTACCGAAGTTGCGATCCATAGCGAACGCTGTAGAAAATCCACCAAGGCGCTAACAAATCTTGTATCCAACGCGGCAGGGGCCTGCTAAAGTCCGTCAGCGGCAAACGGTCCTCCATTTCGCCCACGAAGGCGCTCAAGGACAAGCGATAAACCGTCAGATAAAAGGCATGCAGCACGGAAGTCCTGGACCCCTCAAAATCGTAAGCCCAGAACATCACTCCGTCATGAACAAACCACAGGGTGGATTGGCTTTGACTGCAATGGAGGTAGGTGCGGTTGTAGGCGTCGGTATAGACCTTCCAATCCAGGATATGTTCGGGATTGCCCTCTTCCTGCAGGCGAAGGGTCTGCCCGGGCTTGAAGGCCATGGCTTTGCTCAGCCATTCCAACGGTTCCAGGTTCCTGACTTCTTCCCCCTCTTGGGGCACGGACCACTGCTTCCAAATCAAGGCTGAATCCGATCGTGCGGGATGGGCCTGCGCCGATGGGGCTTCTTTGGCTAAATAGTGCGCCAGAGGATACGCAAGGGTAGGCGCACCGATTTCCGGACTGCTCTGTACCTGAAAATGCAAATGCGGCTCCGGGGAACGACCGGAATTTCCGCAAGCCGCCAAGACCTGCCCTTGGTGAACCCATTGACCCATCACCACCTGAAAGGAATCTTGGCGCAAATGCGACAATTGGGTATAAAGGCCGTTCAAGTGATGAAGGACCAGGGAATTACCCCAGTTCTTGTCCAAGTCCATTCCGCCCACCGGGTTATCGGCCACATGATTGGTCAAAGCAACGACATAACCATCCAAAGGCGCAATCACCGGTTTGTTGTAACAATAATAATCTTCCAGCTTGCTCCCATCCCCTCGGTGGGTACGACCCTCTTCGTCCCGAATCACGAAGTCCAGGGCATTGGCCCACCTACCCAAATGGGTATGAAGGCCTTGATAGCCTTGGCTTATGCTCCATGAACCCCAGACCGGCAAATGCAAACGGCTTCGGTGTTGATGCGCAAGTCGGGGGGATTGGACCAAACTCTTGTACAGGGTTTTCTCCGGAGCGTAGTACTGAATTTGAACAGGGAGCAAACCCGGAATGCGCGAACTGCTTTGCACAAAGAACAAAACCAAAATCGTCAAAACGCTAAAGGCCAAAGTAAACGGAGGCAAGTGCCAGGGGGCCAACCAACCCTGCAAGGCAAACATCATCACCATGAGCAAGGGGGTAAGCAGAACCACCAAGCCCATGGAGGTTCTGGAGGGTACCATGTAAAATCCGCCCAAAGCAATGGCCATGAAAATGAAGTTGCTCCCTACCAAATAATCCGTCAAATGGGCGGTAGAAGCCCCTACCCAGCCGAAGATTCCATAAGCCAATCCGTAACCCAACACGGCCAAGACGAACGATATTCTTGAATGAACCAACAGCGCGAAGGCCAAGAGCAAGCCTGCCCCCAAACTGTTCTGAAAATAAATGGAACCCAGGGTTTTGAAGAAGGAAACCACCGGCGTTGGCCATGCCAAAACAGTTTCCAAGGCGGGTAGATTTGTCAACTCGTTCGGTGGCAGAGGATACCGCAAGGTCACCGAGCCCATGAACCCGGCACCCGCGATCAAGACCCAGTACGTGACCAAGAAAGGAAAAGTGAGGTAGGGCAAGCGGTATTTCCCAAGGGCATGATTCCACCAAACGGTCAGTCCCATCAACAACAACAAACCCGACCCTTGAAGCAAGAACCAGGCGGCGGTGATTTCGTAGCGCTGAGCCATGGCCAAGCCAAGCAAAAGCGCATTGAAGCCAAACATCCCCTCGCGTTGAAATCCCTTGTCTTGCGAGGTAAGGGCGGCAAGAATCTGCACCATGATCACCGATCCTAATCCGCTCAATCCCCATGCCCACTGCCCGAAACTTACCCCCAAAGCGATGAATCCTAACAACGGATTAAGCGCAAAAAACAACTGGGCGTAACTGTTCAGCACGCCCTCATAACCCGATCGTAGGGTCTCTTTAAGCAGGCTTGCCTTGACCAAGTTCAAGGTGTAATGGCGTTAGTTCCATTTCGTTCAAGGTATCCACCGTTTCTCGCCGACGTATGAGGTGCACCTGCCCCTGGCGGTCGATGAGCACCACGTTGGGCCGCATTTGGATGAATTGCATCCACTGGGTCATGTTGTAGGCACCGACCCGATGCACCACCACGCGATCCCCTCGCTTGAGCAAGGGCAACGAAACATTCTCGCGCACTACATCAATGTTCATACAAAGAGGTCCGTACAGGACCATGTCCTCATGATGGCTGGAATATTCCTGGGCTGGCGATATACGATGCTCATACCAGAACGAAGTGAATAACAAATTAACCCCAAAATCCATGATGGTCGCCCGTCGCCCGTCGCCTAAGCGCTTCAAGGCCAAAACCGAACCCAGCAAATAACCCGCATCGTCGATCAAGGCGCGGCCGGATTCGAGATACAAGGTGGGGATTTCTCCGCTCATGGCGAAAGGATGCTGGAGGATGGTGCTCGTGATGGCTTCTGCATAATCGTCCATGGTTGGAATCACGTCCGAGCCTTGCAAATACGATCCTTTGAGGGTATTCCCTGAGGCAAATCCACCACCCAAATCCAAGTATTCGATACGACGTTGGTATTGTTTGCGAATTTCGTCGGCGAGATCGCAGAGTTTGTGCGAAGCAACGGCATAGGCCTGGGCACTAAGCATGTACGTTCCGATATGGCAATGTAGTCCGACCAATTCCATTCGGGGTTGGGCCATCACTTTGGTCACCGCGGTCCATGCCGAACCGTTTTCGTAATTGAATCCAAAACGATCCCAGAGGGGATAGACCCCGGTGTCCATGTTGATGCGCAAGGCAACCCTGGCTTTGAGGCCTTCGCTCGCCAAAATTTCGGATAACAAATACACCTCGTCAAGATGATCGATATGGATCAAGGAGCCGTGTTGAACCGCGGTCCGCAGGTCATCTTCGGATTTATCGGGCCCGTTGAACAGGATTTGGGTTCCGGGGACACCGTTGGCCAGGGCTTTGCGGTATTCAAAAATGCTAACCACCTCGGCCCAAGAGCCTTCGTCATGGAATATTCGGCAAACGGCATTGAGGTAATTGGTCTTGTAGGACCAGGCCATTTGGACTTTGGGGTAACGGGTACTGAAGGCCCGGACGGCATTGCGGTAGGTCTGCCGTATGGTTTGTTCGGACAGCACGAAGCAAGGCGATCCGTACTCTTCCATCAGTTTGGCCACGGGTACACCGTCAATTTCGGTGACGGGGACTTGGGAATTACGGGTTCCGAATTTGTTGCCCAAGCCTGCATTCAGTTTGCGTAAGTAAGGGCGTTCGTAGGTCTTCAACGGCATGGTTTATGGAATGTTAGGGGGTTATAATTCGCCCAAGGTGGAGATTTTCTCGAACTCCTCCATGGGGACAATAAGGTCTTGGGAATAGCGAATGAACATATGGCCAACGCGGTACTTGGTCATGGGTTCCGGGCGATGGCCCATGGCCATTTGAACCAAGGCTTCGGGGTGATTCTGACCGCAACCGAAGGCGAGGTAAACCCATGCGGGGAAGCGGGGGTTCATTTCCATGAGGTAGTATTCGCCCTCCTCGGAACGCATGAATTCGAGCTCGCAGGGCCCTTTCCAACGCGATGATTCAATCAATGTTCTGGAAAGTTGCATCAAGGCCTCGTCTTCGATGGAGACCCCTGCCCAGGCTTTGCCTTTGTCGGTGATGTAAAGCTTGCGCATGGGTACGGCTCCGATGCAGGATCCGGTTCCATCACCCAACACAGTCACATTGACTTCCGTTCCGCGGACATGTTCTTGGAGCAGGACGGGAAGCCCCCATTTGGCCGAAATTTTGTAAAAAGCCGAGACCGCTTCATCCGCGCTGTAGGCAATTTGGGCGTCGTAATATTTGCCTTTGACCACCACGGGATAGGTATAGGCTTCGAGGGCCCGGTGAAATTCCATCAAGGTGAAGACGGTATGGGATTTGGGAACCAATACCCCGTGTTGTTGCCCGTACTCGAAGAGTACCGCTTTGTGCCGGGCATCAAAATCCGCCAAATCCGGGAGAAAGGTCTTGATGCGCAACGAATCGCGCAGCAGGGGGGCGATGCGAATAAAGTTATGGAGTTCGGCATCAAAATTGGGGATGAGGACATCAATTTGCTCGATGGATTGAATGTATTTCAGCCTTTCGAGCAAGGCCTCGGTGCCTGCGGATGGCAAAGGAATTTGGTAGGACTTGTCCACCAAATCGTGCATGTACAATCCCGGTTCCAGGCTGTCGTAACTCAAGCCCACAATGCGGACTTCCAAATTCGAACTTTCTCGCAAGGCGCGGATGACCGGCATACCGGGTCCGGGAGAATCAATGTTATTGAGACCGCTCACCGCCACGGTGCAGGGCGTACGTCCGGAGCTCATTGGGCGTTGGCGTCAAGGAGGCGGTAGTTGCCCAGCATGTACAGGAAATCGGCCAAGTCCTTCTCCAAAGAGGCTTGATCGACTTCAAATTCCCGCTGCAAGGCTTCGAGGATTTGGGCTTGGCTTTGGCCTTCTTGCAGGAGGCGAATAATCTCTTTGCCGCAGGCATTGGTGCTGAAGGAGTCTCCGGTGGCGGGATTGAACAAAAACCCGTTTTCGGAAATGGCAATATTTTGGCTGATTTTCATGAATTTCTTTGGATTCTGAGTGGGTATTGACCTCAGACCTGGCGAGAGGTTTAATTGGTAATGCGAACCGACCCGCTTGTTTCCTCAAAAAAAACGCGGTACGTTCGCAGCGGCCAGCCGGCTGGTCCGCGGACAGCAGCCCCATCCAGCAAGGAGAATCTGGAATCGCAACAGGCACATTGCAGGATCATCAAGGAATCGACCACCGACACCCGGTGGCAACTTTGGCTGGGGGCATAGGTGCAGGCCCGGTCATAGGCTTCGAAACGATCCAGTCCTGAACGATATAACACAATTCCCCGGTAACCGGCGTCGAGATAGGCGTAGTTGCCAACCAATTGTAATCGGCTGTAGGTTGGTAACAAAATGTTAAGGGAAAAATCCACGGGGACCATCGGCACCTGATCGGCCGGAGCCTTGCCTCGACAACCCATGACCAAGAGGACCAGGAGGAGGAAGACCCGAGGCAACTTGCTTACAATGAGGATTTTAATTGGTTTTTGATCCATCTGGTGGAGGGTAGGAATAGAATCCCTGTCCGCTTTTGCGGCCATGATGACCTTCTTGGACCAAGCGTTGTTGAATAGGGCTGGGTTCAAAGCGTGCCGGGCATCCCAGGCCTTGGTAGATGGAGGTGGTAACCGATAAGTTGGTATCCACTCCGATCAAGTCCATCAGCCGAAAGGGACCCATTCGAAAACCTACGGATTCCATCAAACGATCGATGTCTTGGTGGGTAAGACCTCCTGCGTTGAGCAAGCGAAGACTTTCCGCGTAATAAGGGCGGGCGACTCGGTTAACGATGAAGCCGGGAGCATCTTGGGCTCGAACCACGATTTTGTTCATGCGTTGGGCCAGATCTTCGGCTTGTTGAGCGACGGAGGGAAGGGTCTGCGGCCCGGAAATGACCTCCACCAGCTTCATGACGGTGGCCGGATTGAAAAAATGGAGGCCGACCACCCTCTCTGGCCTGGACAAGCCCTGGGAGAGCACTTCCATGGGGATCGAGGAGGTGTTGCTGGCGATGATGAACTGCGGGCCGTTCTGCTGTTCCATGGCGAGGAACAAGGCTTGTTTGGGGGCGGCCTGTTCCACAATGGCTTCGATCAGCATGTCCCCCACCGCGTCTTCGAGGCGATGGGTATAAACGATTCGCTGCTGGATTTTGGCGGCGTCCTCCTCGGAAAGCCGGCCTTTGGCTACATTTTGTTGGAGATTATGGGCAATACCCTGGCGAGCCTTGTTCAAGCCCTCCTCTTGCACATCGTACAACAGGGTTTGGAGACCCAGGGTTGCGCAGAGCTGGGCAATTCCTTGGCCCATGGTGCCTGCACCTGCAACAACAACGGTATTCAGGGTTGCGCTCATTGGTTCAGCCTGCATGACCGAATTGACGCACAAACCGAAGATCGTTTTCGTAAAAAAGTCGAATGTCAGGAATCCGATGCCGTAGCATGGTAAGTCGTTCTATTCCAATGCCAAAGGCGTATCCGCTGTAAACATCCGGGTCGATTCCGCAATTCTCGAGGACCTGGGGATCAACCATACCGCAACCCAAAATTTCGACCCATCCGCTGTGTTTGCATACACCGCATCCGGTTCCAGAACACAGAAAACAAGTTACATCCATTTCGGCGGAAGGCTCGGTAAAGGGGAAATAAGAAGGTCGGAAACGAATTTGTACCGACGGCCCAAACAAAAAGGTTGCAAAATCGTACAAGACTTTTTTGAGGTCGGCAAAGCTGACATCCTGATCGATGTACAGACCTTCGACCTGGTGGAATTGCATATGGGATCGGGCCGAAACCGTTTCGTTGCGGTAAACCCTGCCCGGAGAAACAGTGCGCAGTGGCAATTGTCCCTTCATCATTTCCTTGACCTGCACGGACGAGGTATGGGTCCGCAACAAATAGGCCGGATCCAAGGAGACAAAGAAGGTGTCCTGCATATCCCGAGCCGGATGGTCTGCGCCAAAATGGAGGGCCTCAAAATTGTGCCAATCGTCCACCAATTCGGGGCCATCGGACCAACGAAAGCCCAGTTTGCCGAAGAAATCGAGCATGAGGTGGCGGGTGAGGGCCAGGGGGTGTCGGGAGCCCCGTCCCCAAACGGGCGGGGGCAAAGTGGCGAGGTCGGGTCCTTCGGAGGGCCCTTGGCTTGAGGGGTCGCCCCCTGGCCCCGGGCCGGTGGACCGGCCGGCCGAAGCCTCCTTCCAACGGGTCTCCACTTCCTGACGCAGGGCATTGAGGGCCTGTCCCACGGCTTTCTTCTCGGGCCCACTCAGGGCCCTGAAAGCCTCGAACAAAGCGGTGACTTCCCCCTTCTTGCTCAGGAATTTCAAGCGGTAGGCTTCGGCACCCGCCTCCCCGCTCAAATCGAACCCCGCCGCTTCGCGGCGGACCGCTTCCATCGCCTTATCCCACGAAAATTCTTCGGATGCCATGCTTTATTCGTTTTGTGTTACGCCTGAAATTAACGGGAATAATTCGGGGCTTCGCGGGTGATATCGATGCCGTGCGGGTGACTTTCCCGCAACCCCGCATTGGTGATCCGAATCATGCGGGCCTCCCTCAACGTTGCCAAATCAAAGGCACCGCAATACCCCATCCCTGCCTTGAGGCCTCCGATGTACTGGTACATAACTTCCGACAAACTCCCTTTGAAAGGAACCCTGCCCACAATTCCTTCGGGAACCAATTTCTTGATCTCGTCCTCGGCGTCTTGAAAATACCGATCCTTGGAGCCTTCCTTCATCGCTTCGATGGAACCCATACCCCTGTACGTCTTGAACTTACGGCCTTCGTAAATAATCGTTTCGCCGGGAGATTCTTCCACCCCGGCAAACATCGAACCCGCCATAATGCAATCAGCCCCGGCGGCCAAGGCCTTCACAATATCTCCGGAATACCGTATGCCCCCGTCTGCGATCAAGGTAACCCCGGTGCCGTGCAGGGCTGCTGCAACCTCCATGACCGCGGTCAATTGAGGAACACCAACGCCGGCTACAACCCGTGTTGTGCAAATACTCCCAGGACCCACGCCCACTTTGACAGCATCAGCACCGGCATCCACCAACATACGCGCCGCTTGCCCGGTAGCAATGTTACCAACTACCAAATCAATCGACGTGCCGACAAGCTTCCGCACCGTGACCAATGCCTCCAGAACACCCCGCGAATGCGCATGGGCTGTATCAATCGTGATGGCGTCCACTCCTGCTTGCACCAAAGCCTGAACGCGTTCGGCCAAATCCCCCGTGACCCCCACCGCTGCCCCCACACGGAGACGGCCCATGGGGTCCTTGCAGGCCATCGGAAAATCTTTGATCTTGAGAATGTCTTTGTAAGTAATAAGACCCACCAAATGTCCTTCTTCATCCACCACCGGGAGTTTCTCAATTTTGTGCTCCTGCAAGATGCCTTCCGCCTGCCGCAGGGAGGTGCCTGCGGGGGTCGTAATCAAATTTACCTTGGTCATCACCTCCGAAACAGGGCGATGAGGGTCGGTTTCGAAACGCAAATCACGGTTGGTCAAAATGCCCACCAATTTTCGATGTTCATCCACCACCGGAATACCACCGATTCGGTTTTCGGCCATCAAATCCAAGGCCTGGCCTATCCGCGCATTCATCGAAAGAGTAATCGGATCCACAATCATCCCGCTCTCGGAGCGCTTGACCTTGCGGACTTCCTGGGCCTGCCTTTCGATGCTCATGTTCTTGTGGATCATGCCCAATCCCCCGTTCTGGGCAATGGCAATAGCCATTTCCGACTCGGTAACCGTGTCCATCGCTGCAGAGACTATGGGGACCTTGAGCTCGATATTCCGGCTCAATCGGCCGGTAATGCGGACATCCCTGGGCAATATTTCGGAATAGGCAGGCAACAAAAGGACGTCATCGTACGTCAAGCCTTCCCCTACAATTCTTTGGCTAAAATCCAGCATGGCAAATGTTCTATTTGCCGAGCAAATTTAGGGCGTTTGACCTGCCCTTGTTTGCCGTAGGCTCACCAAAATATCAGGATAATCCGTAATGATGCCATTCACCTTCCATCGCATCAAACGCTTCATCATCGAAGGTTTATTCACCGTCCAAGGGATGACTTCCACCCCGCTTCGCTGCATTTGCTTCACCGTACGCTTGCTGAGCATACGGTAATGAGACGAATAAATCTTGGCGTGCTTGCCCCAGGTGCCCATCACCTTCTCAGCAAAGTATGCGCGGGACCATACTCTACGATACTCCACCAAACAAGCACTTTGGAGCCCCGAATCCACTTGCCAAACCAAGGCTGGCACTCGCTCATCAAAGCTCTGGATGATGCAGCGTTCCTTCATCCCGGAAGAACCAAGGACGGCCACCACAGCCTGCACAAAATCATGAACCTGTGGATGATAAAGTCCATCCCATGCGGCTTTGGATTTGATTTCAATATTCAAGTTCGGAAGATCCCTTCCCTTCCCGAGGCAATAGGCTTGAACTGAATCCATAATCTCCCGCAACAAAGGCTTGTAGGCAACCACTGCTCGTTGTTGCGGAAACCTTGGGTGACCCTTGGGGCTTCCGCAATCGTAGGATCGTATTTGCGCATAATCCATTCGGTACAAATTCAATGGCTCTGCATTTCCCTCCCCAATACCCGGTCCCTCACAGATTTCTGGACTCATCCAAGGTTCATGCGATAACACAACTTCGCAATCTTTGCTCATCACCACATCCATCTCCAAGGTCGTCACCCCCGCCTCCAACGCCGCTTGCATCCCTACCCAAGTATTCTCCGGCCATTTTCCGCGAAACCCCCTATGCCCTTGTATATCAAATTTATTTTGAAGGGAAACGAAACCTTGCCCCCAAGTGATTGAATGGGATAATGCCCAGACAATGCCTACAATTTGTAGGATCCGTGGAGTTTGTTTTCTTTTCATTCAAACAGGAGGTGTATTTCACTGAGCATGCTTCCTATACGCGATATCCGGGAATTCCTTGGCGAAGGCTTCCCATTGGGCATCCCGTTGTTGTTCAAAACGTTGATGCGCCTCACTGCCCTCAAAGCGAGGACGATGGGCGTCTGCCGTAACCAGGGACTCAATGCGAGGAAGCAAAGCGGCGGCTTCTGGTTGCATACAATGTTCGGCCAAACGATCGTAAACGAAGGCCGTGGAGGCGTAATTCGGGTGCACCAAATCGGTATCATAATAACGGTAATCCCTCAACACATCGATAAGCCACTCGTAAGAAGGGATATAATGCATGTTTGGAAATTGCTCGCAGAGTCCATGGGCCAAATCCAACAAACGACCTTTGCTTCGGTTATTTTCGATAAGACCATCTCTGGAATGTCGCACCGGGCTTACGGTCAGCCATATCTGCAATGCAGGCTTCCAATGCATAATTTGTTGCAACAACAAGGTCCACGGCTCCAACATTTCCTGCACGGGCATTAACCTTCGCTCAAAAAGATTCGCCGGAAAGCGATGGCAATTCGCCACCGGTTGACCGCTTGATTGGAGAATATATACATAGGCCGTCCCTAGCGTTAGCACCAAAGTATGAGCCTTTTGAAGCGCTTGTGCGCCCGCATCGATGGCTTGCACTGCCTGTTCCTTGGCTTGTTCCAGGTTGGGGTGCGATAGCTTGGAATGCAAGCTCCAATGATGCCAGACCCCATCCAAAAGTTGCCAGTCATGGAGGTTCCAGGGGATATCTTGTCCCTGGGCTCGTCGCCAATACGCTTGGAGGTGGTCGTGCAAAGAAACAGGATCGAACAGGGTCCCTGTGGGTTGCCAGCTTACCTCAAAAAGATGCCGCTGCAACCGGCTTCCCATCCGCTCGGAGAAGCATGAGCCCATCAGCAAAAGCGAATCGGCATGGCCGATGCGTTCCCCGCGGTAGGTCCACTTCAGGGGCAAACGTTCCTCCGGCGCAAAGCCCATCAATGTCCTTTGGGGCCGAATTGGATTTTGACATAGGCCACCACCGCCAGCATTTCCTGCTCTTTGAGAACGTTCTTGTAGGAGGGCATGCTGTTCTTGCCGTTCATGAGGAGTTCCATGATTTGGTTCTTGTCCAAGCGGCTTTCGTTGAGATTCTTGGCACCTCCCAAGCCTTTCTTTCCATCATCACCGTGGCACAGGGCGCATTGCGCCAAAAAGACGGATCGGCCATGGGCAACCAAGTCATAGTTGGGATTTTCTTTCCCGGACTTGTCCATGGGATCGGTCACCACTTGGGCAAGTTCGGGATTGGCCTGGAGCGCTTGATGAAAACTAGCTTCGGCAAAGTCTCCTTTGTTCATCCTGGGGGATTTGGTTTCGGAAACTCCGTAGGAATAGAGGATCAGAAACAAAGAGAGGGTAGCGAGAAATTTGTTGTTACGGCGATAACCTACCACGGCTACAGGGATGGCCAAAAAGACCGCCCCCAATTTGACCCAGAACCAAGAACCCACCCCAATGCTTGCGTTGTTATAGGCCAGATAAAGACCGGTGATCAGAAATAGGCTGGAGACTATCATTTCGAGGATACGGGTTTTGGCGGTGAATTTGGTCAATGTGGTCGGGCTGGTCCAAATCAAGACGCATTTAATGAGGTAAATCAACAAAAACAAGACCACCATCAGGGTGTGGGTATGGAGCATTCCGGTTTGCATGGCTGGCTATGGGGGTTGGGAGATGGATTACGCAAATTTCAACAAGTTCTTCTTAACTTGGTGCATGTTTAAAAGACGTTTTCCGAAAAATTATAGCGCCCTCGTATGGGCTTGTTGCATGATCGCGGTATTCCTTGCCGCCCAAAATGCGCGGGCACAGGCCCACCTTCCTTTTAACGGGGTCAGGGACTTGCGGTCACCCGCTCATTTGCTCATCAACGGTAAAATCTACCTGGGGGCTGGTAAATCCTTGGACTCTGCAATGTTATTGGAAAGAAACGGCCGGATCGTCAGTGTGGGGAAGCAAATCGCTTGCCCCGCCGATGCGGTAACCGTGGATCTCCAGGGTCAGTGGGTCTTTCCGGCATTGATTGAATTGATCGCCGAGGTCCCCACTAATAAAACCTCCGGGGCCACTGCCCGAACTTGGCGGGAAAATCCACAAATGTTTCCGGGAAGGGCAGGGGCCTACGGGGCCAACGATGCCATCCGTGCCGACCAGGTCGCTGCAAATGAATTCAAACCGGATGCCAAATGGGCGGAAGGTTATCGCAAAGCCGGTTTTGGGGCGGTCAATGCCCACATCGCGGACGGCATCGCGCGGGGTTCCTCGGTGCTGCTCAGCCCCCAGGGTCCTGAGGCTTTGGCGCCTACTGAATCCCATGCGCCGGATGGACCCACGGCACTGCAGGCCATGCTGCGCAAAGAGGCAGCGGCTTTCTGGAGCTTCGAGAAAGGAAGCAGTACGCAGGATTACCCTTCTTCGTTGATGGGTTGCATTGCCTTGATGCGTCAAACGCTTTATGACGAGCAATGGTACCGCAGCTTAGGTTCCGCCAAGGGATTTACAGATTTGAATTTAGAAAGTATAGGCCGTCTTGCTTCGTTGCCTCAATTCTTTGTGACCAACAACAAATACGATATTTTGAGGGCCGAACGAATTGCCCAGGAATTCAAACGAAATTTTGTGTACAAAGGCTGCGGGGAAGAGTACATGTACTTGGATGCCGTTCGGGCTTTGAAGAGCACGATTGTCCTACCCTTGCGTTTTCCGGATGTGCCCGATCTGAGTGATCCTGTGGAGGCCAAGCGCATCGGCCTGAATTCTTTGGTGCATTGGGACCAGGCCCCGGCCAATGCCTCGGTACTTCGCAAAGCCGGAGTCTCCATTGCCCTCACTTCGAACGGCTTGGACAAGCCTGAATCCTTGCCCACCGCTGTTCGTCAAGCTATTGCGGCGGGGCTTTCTTTTGATGAGGCCATGGAGGCCCTCACCAGCACCCCTGCACGCTTATTGGGTGTGGATTCCCTTATGGGCTCCATCGCCCCTGGTAAATTGGCCAATCTGATCATTGCCAGCGATTCCTTGTTCAAGGAGGGGAGCGAAATCCGTTCGCTGTGGTTGCAGGGCCAGCATTACCCCTTCAAGCCTTATGAGGGTCCGGCACGCTGGGCAAGCGGTAAATACAGGGTCACCGAAGGACCGCTCACCGGTCTTCACCTCTCGATTCCTTCCAAATCCAGCGGCGGGAAATCCGCCAGCGGGAAATCCAGCGCGCCCACCTTTGTTCTGCATGCCAACGATACAACCCGCATTGATGCCAAGGCGGAACGAAGAGGTGAATTTTATCAATTGATGTTTGAACATAAAGTTGCAGAAATTCCTTCTCCGTTGCGTCTGCTCTTATGGCAAAGTGGAACAAGCCTGTTTGGACGAATGAACAATGCGGATGAAAGTTCCCAGCCCTTTGCCGCCGTGATGGATTCCGCGGGATCGGTAACGGCCCCCAAATCCGACTCCTCTGCCAAGGGAGCCACCGCAACCAAAATCCATTACCCGGAGCCTTGGGACAGTTTGAAAATTTTTCCGTATGCCGATCTTGGGCGTATCCACGATCCGGACGGATCTCCTTCGCCTTCCTCACCTCCTTCGCCTTCCTCACCGCGGATGCCCGCCAATTGGCTGATTCGGGAGGCGACCGTTTGGACCAGCAGCGCAAGCGGCAAGCTGGAAAACACCGATGTCGCGGTTATAAACGGCAAAATCGCGGCCATTGGTCCCAAACTTGATCCCAAAGTCCACTTCAAAGGGCTAGACTACCGAACGATTTATGCGGCAGGCCTGCATTTGACCCCGGGTCTTATCGACGAACACAGCCATATCGCGATCACCCGAGGGGTGAACGAGGGGACCCGTTCGATTACCTCCGAGGTACGGATCGGGGATGCCCTGGACCCGGATGATCCGAACATTTACCGCCAACTGGCAGGAGGGGTGACCACCAGCCATTTGCTGCACGGTTCGGCCAATTCGATTGGAGGCCAAACCCAGCTGATCCGTATGCGTTGGGGGGTCACGGATCCCGAAAAGCTTAAGTTTGAAGGCGCTCCCGGTTTCATCAAATTTGCCTTGGGCGAAAACGTCAAGCAATCCAATTGGGGCGATCGCAATACCGTACGTTTTCCTCAAACCCGAATGGGCGTGGAGCAAACCATCATGGATGGATTTCTTCGTTCCATCGAATACGAACGCCTACGGCAAGAGAATCCCGGAATTTACCGCAAAGACCTGACTCTGGAGGCCTTGCAGGAAATCCGTAACAACAAAAGACATATTACCTGCCATTCGTATGTGCAATCCGAAATCAACATGCTGATGAAGGTTGCAGATTCTATAGGCTTCAAGGTCAATACGTTCACCCACATTTTGGAGGGATTCAAAGTGGCCGACAAAATGAAAGCGCACGGGGTCAATGCCAGCAGTTTTGCGGATTGGTGGGCCTACAAGTACGAAGTCATCGATGCTATTCCTTACAACGCAGCGATTTTGCATCGCATGGGTGTGAATGTGGCGATCAATTCCGACGATGCGGAAATGGCCAGACGCCTTAACCAGGAAGCGGCCAAGGCCGTTCGTTACGGGGGAATTGACGAAGAATCCGCGCTTCAAATGGTCACCATCAACCCGGCACGCATGCTCCGGGTCGATCACCGTATCGGCAGCATAGAGGTCGGAAAAGACGCTGACCTTGTGTTATGGAACGGTCACCCGCTTTCGGTGTACAGCCATCCGTTACGCACCATGGTCGAAGGACGAACAGCCTACGAAGCGGAAGCGGACCGCAAAGACCACGAGGCCCGCAATGTTCTTCGCAGTCGATTGGTCCAAAAGGCCCTCAAAGCCCGCAGTGAAGGAGCAACCACCGGACCTGCCTTCCGTAGGGGCCGCCGCATGTACCACTGCGAAGACCTTGGCGGCTTGCATGATCAAGATTTGTTCTCCGAGCAAGTCCACGATCAAAGCGGAAACCACAGTTCCCATGAATAAACTGGGCTAAGTACCAATGGACCGCCCTTGGAACGAATGGTTTGACCTCACCCTCCCTCTCGAAAATGCTGTAGCGGCATTCACGGTGGTGTTGGCGGTCATGCTGCTTGCTCCGCTTTTGTTCAACCGTTTGCGGATGCCGGGCATTGTTGGCCTCATCCTGGCCGGGGTGGCCCTGGGGCCCTACGGTTTCAACATCATCGACAGCCGTCAAATCACCCTGTTTTCGAAGGCCGGGCTTCTGTACATAATGTTCCTAGCCGGGCTCGAACTGAATCTTCAAGAGTTTCGCAAAAGGCAAACCCAAAGCATCCTCTTTGGATTGCTCACCTTCGCGGTCCCTTTTGGATTGGGCATGTTGGTGTGCACCTCGGTGCTTGGCTTCGATCATCTCCCTTCGGTGCTGATTTCATCGATGTTTTCGACGCATACCTTGGTGGCCTATCCGCTGGTGAGCCGCATGGGTCTAACCCGTTATGAAATTGTCACCGTAGCGGTTGGTGGGACCATTATCACCGATACCCTGGTGCTCCTGATGTTACCGGTGATTACCCGCATGCAGTCCGGCGGTACAGACCCTCTTTTCTGGGGTGGGCTCTTCCTGCGTCTTGTGCTCTTCGGTGCGGTTGTTTTCCGAGGCATTCCCCCCTTGGTGAAATGGTTTTTGCGCAAAAGCGATGTGGGGCCCTATACCTCGTACCTCCTGGTCTTGACCCTGGTTTTCGCAGGGAGTCTGGGGGCGGAATTGGCGGGCGTAGAGGGCATTATCGGGGCCTTTTTTACCGGTCTTGCCCTGAATCGACTCATCCCGCACGGTTCTCCCCTGATGCAGCGCATTGACTTTGCCGGAAATGCCTTGTTCATTCCCTTCTTTCTGATTAGTGTGGGCATGTTGGTGGATATCAAAGTCCTGTTTCGTGGACCCCAGGCGCTATGGATAGCCCTTGTGTTAAGCAGCGCGGCATTGCTGGGCAAATGGTTGGCCTCCCGAATCAGCGGGCTTTTGTTTCGCTACACGCCCTATCAGCGCAGGTTGCTTTTCGGGCTTTCGACGGCCCATGCAGCGGCAACGGTTGCGGTGATCTTGATCGGTTACCAAATCGGTTTGGTCAACCTGGACGTGCTGAACGGAACCATAATTCTTGTGTTAATTACTTGCGTCGTGAGCTCCTTTGTGGTGGAACGTAATGCGCGCGTGATTGCGCAACAGATCAAACCTTCCAGCGACACGGAACAGGATATGGACGAAAACATCATGGTCGCCCTCTCCAATCCAGCGACCGCGCCTCCCTTGCTGGAACTCGCCATGTCCTGCCAGAATCCTGATCTCCCCGGGAATCTATATGCGATAAGTATTGTTACTGATAACGATCCTGACTCATCGTCAACCCGCCGTGCGCGTCAAATCCTTCAAGACGCTGACCGCATGGCCGAGGCCAAGGGGCGGAATCTTGAAAAAATCCTGCGGCATGATCTTAACATCGCTTCCGGCATTGTTTATGCCGCCCGCGAAAAGGAGAGCCATGAAATCATCCTTGGCTGGAACCCTGACCCTCAATTCTTGGAACGCTTCTGGGGTGGTGTTCTTCCTTCGATTCTCAAACACAGCAATCAGCAAGTCCTCATCCTGCGTGGCTCGGTATCCCTCAAGGAATTCAAAGGACTGAGCGTATGGGTGCCGACCCACTTGCCCTTGGAGCCCGGTTTTCTGTTGGCCCTCAAATCCATTCAACATATACATCGATCCATGGGGGGCTCCCTGGATTGGTACCTCGATGAACAAGAAGAAGCGATGCTGCATCGTTTGCAAGCCGAAGGCCTAGCTCAAATTCCCGGCAATTTCAAGCGCCTCCCATCGCAAGCCATGAGCGTTGAATCCTTCTTGCCCTTATGTTCTTCGTCCGAACACCTGCCTCTGCTCATCTGCCCCAGGGAAGGCTCAATCTCCTACCATCCCGAATACGCTGACCTACCCAAACATCTAGGCAACTCCGCCCTCTTGATGCTTTATCCTTCGGTTCCTTCCATCGAGCCCTTGCAACGCCTCAATAACATCGAAAACGCCTTGCCCGATGGCCTACGCCGTTCTATGGAACGCCTTCAAAGAGCGGCCGATGCCCTCAAGGAATGGCTGCCGGAGGTGTATACCAAAAAGAACACGATTTGATTTTTCCACATAGTGTTCTGTTATAGAAAATAATTTCTTTAAGTTTGCCGGTGGAGTTGATACCATAAACAAGGCGGAACCGAAAAGCCTTACGAGTAGGAAAACCTAAACCCTTTTTTTATGAAAAAA
>RFMW01000212.1 GCA_009927485.1 Sphingobacteriia bacterium | reverse complement strand
GAACCACCACCGTACGGCGTCTGGGTACCATCAATTCCTACACGATTAACCCCAAGAACATAGCATTGATTTTCGATGGCTCTGGCAATTAATAGAGCTCTCCAAGCGGTGGACCTTGCTACAGGCCAATTCGCCACACAAACCAAAACATCGTAATCGCCTCTATTACGCAGCCATACCGGGAAACGCAAATCGTAACAAATACTCATATTCAAACGCAACTCCCCTTTGTCTACAATTACACGCTCTTGGCCTGCTGTGTACATGCGATTCTCCCCGGCGATACCAAAGAGATGGCGCTTATTATAATGTGAGAGCTCCTTCTGCCTAACCGCGTTTCCTTCATCAATCACAAAGAGACGATTAAACAGAAGTTCCCCATTCCAATACGGTATGGATCCCATCACACTGACAAGGTTTTCTTGGGCAAATTTCCGCATCCATCCAAGGGTATAGTCCTGATTTTCAATTAATTGATTTCTATCTGACAAGAGCGATTCCTCGGTGATGAACCCCGTGCTGAACATTTCCGGTAAAACCAAAACATCCCCTTTCTTCCAGGAGCCCTTCAATGAAAGCAATCCTTCTTCAAGGTTCTGTATAGAAGCAACAGGATTACCCCATTGGGCCGCGTTTTGATAAAGAATAAAGCGCATAACGTACTAATATTGAACACCCAAAGCGCTGTATAAATTCTGAAAGGCGTGGTTTATTTTGTCCTTACTCTTGGCGAAACAAAGCCTCATTAAACGGTGATTCCATCCACTATTGGTATCCACAAAAGGGGTAAAAGGTATAGCAGTAAATCCTGCTTTTTGACACCAAATCTCGGCTTGTTCCAAATCAGAATTTCCTTGAACAAGGTAACCACCTTGGTTAGCCCATTGGCTATAATCAATCCATTGAAAATAAGTGCTTTGTACAGGAATTGCTTGTAAGGGGCCCTTACGAATCCAATCCATCATGTAATCTCTTTGTTCCAAGTAAAAGGAAGAAATTTCATGCCGCGATTGATCCGTTGCAAGAAAATCAGCAAAAGCTTTTTGCAACAAAGAATTAACACAAAAAACATTAAATTCGTGAGCCTTCCTAAATTTCTGCATCCACGTTGGAGAGCCGGCCACAAAACCCAATTTCCACCCTGTGCAATGGTAAGTTTTACCAAACGAATGAACCACCAAAATTCTTTCTCTGAAAGAACTCATTTTCAAAAAACTACGAAAAGAACCTTCAAATACGATATGCGCATAAACCTCGTCCCCCAATAAGTGAAGTTGACTATGTTTTTCCATCAAAGTCTCCAAATAATGGTGATCGGAACCGTTCATTAAATACCCGCTAGGGTTATGCGGATTATTCAGAATAAGAAGTTTGGTGGATTTGCTAATCGAATCAGAAATTCGCTGCCAATCCATCGAAAAACCATCATCAACATCATATAGCATGGAAATTCGACAAGGCTTGGCCCCAGTTGATTGGATAACTGGCGCATAAGAATCATAGGCAGGATCCACCAAAATCACTTCATCCCCGGTACCGACCAAGCTACGTATTGCATCCGCTAAACCTTGGGTAGCACCCGCAGTAACGGTTATCTCAGAAATGGGATCCACCTGAATGGAATCATCCTGGGCTAACATCCCGGAAATTTGATCACGCAATGCCGGATAACCTGAAGAAGGAAAATATTGAAAAGCAGAATCTTCCAAAGAGCGATGCACAGCATCGATTAAACCTTGAGGTGGATCATGATCCGGAAAACCCTGACCAAGATTCACTGCGTTGTGCAACAAAGCAAGCTCATTCATGTGCGAAAAAATGCTTTGCTTCAGGGCCATCATGCTAGGAGAAAGTGAAAACCAAAGGTAGCCTTAAGACGCTAAGGGAATCAAGAAGAGCTTTGAACAAGTATTTTAAAAATTAAACTATTTATTTTTTGTTTTTGTTTGTTAGCGCTGTGGAAAGGTGGAAAAAGACTTACCACAGATTTATCCACCAGCTTTTCCACTATAATTTCAATAAAATCTTCTTAAATGAGTTCCAGATTAAGATATATAAATTCTATGTGGAAAAGTGTATAAGAAACAGGACAATTATAACTTTTCAATTTTCTAAAATTGCTGTGCAAAAATCCAAGGGATTCAATTTTGACTTTTGAATTGTAAACCCTCTATACCCAAGGAAGAGCTGCTTATCCACACCAGAAAGGGTGTTTTGAACAACTTATCCATATGGCTTCAGGCAGTAAATAGCGAACGGAAAGTCCTGAACGTATTCGTTCGCGGACATAGGTCGATGAAATCTCAATTTTGGGCGCTTCCAATAAACGGTAAGGAAATTCTACTTGATGGGGAGAATTTGTATGTTGATGCGGAGAATTCGTATGGTGACGCGGATAAACCCATAAGGGAACGAGAGAGAGAATTTCTTGGTAACGATGCCAACCATGAAAACCAGCCAACTGATCCTCGCCAAGCAGCAAAACAAAATCGCGTTCAGGATAAGATTCTCTTAGCGCTTCAAGGGTGTGGATGGTATACGAGGGTACAGAGAGTTCTTTTTCGATGCTGCTTACTCGAAGTTTTGGATTGTCTTGAATTGCTTCTTGAACCCAACGAACACGGGTTTCGAAATCCAATAATTTTTCGTTCGATTTAAAAGGATTTTGTGGGCTTACAACCAACCAAACCTCCTTCATATCCTCCAAAGAAGCAAAAGTCTCTGCAAGGATCAAATGCCCTTGATGAACAGGATTGAAAGAACCTAAAAATAGACCCGTGTATTTCATGAAAAAAACAAGGAAAAATTAAGGATGGTAACCGCTATTCGCCATAATCTGCAGAAGTTCTTCCGAAGCCTTTTCCAAATCATCGTTGATTAGGAGGGCATCAAATTCAGGGGCGCTTTGAGTTTCCAGGGCCGCTTTGGCAAGGCGGGTTTGAATTTTGGAATCGCTGTCGGTACCCCTCTTGCGAAGACGCTCCTCCAAAACAGCTAAACTCGAAACCCCCACAAAAATTGCTAAGGTTTGAGAAGGAAATTTTTTCTTGAATTCCAAGCCGCCTTGAACATCCAAATCCAACAAAAGCACGGTGTTGGACGCCATGCATTCAAGAACCGTTTGCTTAGGGGTTCCGTAAAAATGGTCAGGGTAAACCTCTTCCCACTCCACAAAAAAATCTTTTTGGATCAAATCGCGGAACTCTTCCGCCTTCACAAAATGATAATCAACACCATTCACCTCTTGCCCCCGAAGAGGCCTGCTGGTATAAGAAACCGAAAACCTGAAAGAAGGAAAGCGCTTCAACAAATAGCGAACCAGGGTGGTTTTGCCGGCTCCGCTGGGCGCAGAAAAAACAAAAAAAATCTTTTTCACAAAAATTACAAAAGATTAAGCGATTGCTCTTTAATTTTTTCAAGGACCTCTTTGGATAACACAATAAGCCTTTGTATTTCAAAATCCGAAACCTTGGATCCTATGGTATTCAATTCCCTGCCAATTTCTTGGGCGACAAAACCAAGCTTTCTTCCTTGTTCTCCGGGGTTACCCAGAATTTCCAGCGCAAAGGACAGGTGTTGCTTTAAGCGAACTAATTCTTCGGCAATATCTTTCTTTTCGAGGTAATAAAGAAGCTCTTGCTCCAAACGAAGAGGGTCAGGACGAAGAGCCGGAACCCCGTCGCGTTCAGGTTGATCGTTCCATTCAGTCCAAAATTCTTCAATTTTCCTGCGGATTAACGGCTCTTTGAGCGAGTCAATTTGTTGGATAGCCTCGGCGCTAGAACGTATTTCTTCGAGGTATTGAAGCAGGGCCTCGGCGATGGCTTTACCCTCCGCCAGACGGTGTTCGAGGCAATCTTGAACGGCCGCCTCCAAAGCGGTTAGGTAGGCCCTTGCGGCTTCTTCGTTGTTATCGGGCAAATCGAGAGCGCCTACTGAAGCGATAGCGGCCCCTTCTGTGGAGGGCTTTTGATAAATCATGGGATGAGCGGCAACCAGGCGACCCCAAAGCGCCCCATCAACCCAAGGGACTTGGCTGTTGACTTTTTCGGTTGCGGACCAATCGCGCCATTGTTGAATCAGCGCATTCAATACCGTGGTGTTGATGGTCAACGGGGGTTTTTCCTCAGAATGGTTGATCGTCGACGAATGGGAAGTAGCTCTGGGGGCCGCCCAAACTTGCATCGAAATTTTACCCCTTAGCAAACGTTGTTGCAGGACCTTGTAAGCGACATTGTCCAGAACAGCCCAAGGCTCGGTGGCCTTGATTTGGAGGTCCAACGATTTTCCATTCAAGGACTTGATTTCTATACGGTATTCAATCTGCCCCCACTCAAAAGTGGAACGCCCAAAACCGGTCATGGATGCACTGCTCATACCTTGCCAAAATAGGGGCGAACGGCCTCGATTACATCATGCATTGGGTAACCCCTGCTCAAAGAAAGCGAGACAAGCGGGCGCAGCGTTTGTTAACGGGCAGGTTGTCGGGCAATTGCTTCCATTTGCTGGCCGATAGGGCCGCAAGACCGTCGTTGTTGGGGTTCAGCTCCATCCATACCCTGTGCGCTGTGGGTAGGGCATGATCCAGCTTCCACCGTTTAAGATGCTGTCGGATTTTGATCCAACCCCATCGTGCATGGAGGGCTTTGTCCCGGCAATAAATGGCCGCAAATCGATCGTCATCCACAAAACGATCCCGAACAAGCCTGTTTAAAATTTCCAATTGTTCGTCTTCACCAAGGGTGGTTTTTTCTAAGCGAAGGATCATTTGTCCAGAACAACATTCGCGCCGCGAGCAATAGCGCATCAACCGCGCAAGCACGGTTTGGGGTTTATCGGGCTTAGGCCCAAGGGGTTTGTGGTATTCTTCGTTCAAGAGGCCTCCTTCGTTCAAGGGGCTTCAAATTTCGGTATTTTTGCGCGTACCATGAATAAAGGGGAGGAATTGATATGGACCTTGGAGCGGGTCGCTGCTGTTTGCCCCAATTCCAGGTGGCTGAACAAGGAAGCGAGTCTAAATATCCCCATCGAGGAGTGGGTTTACGATACTAGGCGTTGTGCCTCCCCGGGAAAAGCAGTCTTTTTGGCACTGAGCGGGCAGGGTTCCAATGCCCGTAATGGTCATCAATACCTTGAACAGGCCTATACCATGGGTATTCGCAATTTTGTGGTGGATCAGGAGCAAACCCCGGAGATGATTAAGCTGGCCGGGGCAAGCGTGCTTATGGTGCCCAAAGTGTTAACAGCATTGCAAACCATTGCCGCAGAGCACCGTAGGCAATGGGGTCGCCCTGTATGGGCCATCACGGGCTCTAACGGCAAAACGCAGGTCAAGGAATGGCTGACCGATCTTGTTGCTGATTGGGTAATTCCCGGCAAAACACCGGGTAGTTTCAATTCTCAATTGGGCGTTCCTCTGTCTGTTTTGGGCCTGCAAGAGCGTCACCCCTGGGCTGTTATGGAGGCCGGTATTTCCAAATCAGGAGAAATGGAAAACCTCGCCCAGATTCTTCAACCTGATTTGGGCTTGCTGGTTCACTTTGGCGCGGCACACCGCGAAGGTTTTGAGGATGAAGCGCAGAAACTTCGCGAAAAATTAAAAGTCTTTGTTCATTCCCATACCCTTGTTGCGAGGCTTGAAGTCGTCCTAAGGTTCCCTGAAGTTTGGCGGGAATACATGGAAAAAAACAAATCGACCAGGTTTGTTTTTTGGGAATTTCAAGACACAGAAAACCTAAGAGACCGTTGGCTTGCTTGGAAAGAAGAGGCATTGGCCAAGAGCCTTGATCCACAAAAAATAATGTTATGGGTTGCAGAATCAGGACAAGCCCGACCCCAGCATATGATTTTGCGCTTATTCGGCGTGGACCAAGTGGAGACCATTGAGTTTGAATCCCCAAACAGCCACCGCGCGGTTTTGGAGAACATGACGGGCGCCGCTTTATTGCTTTGGGCTGGCGGAGAATGGCGCCCCGAAATCGGCCCTCGATTTTCCTCCTTACGCCCATTGCCTATGCGTCTAGAAATAAGGGAATTACCGGGATCTTCTCGACTCATCAACGACAGTTACAGCCTGGACAAAGACTCCCTTAAATTGGCCCTGGAAGAATGGTCCTCTCGACGTGGGGGCAATCAGGGTGTTGTTGTGTTATCCGAGCCCGATATCGCAAAGGCCAACTCCCGTATTGACCCAATTCAAACCCTCATGGAGTTAAGGGAGCTTTTGGTTTCTTTTGGGTGGGATACCTTAATTCTTGTAGGCAAATTATGGGATGCTATCCAATTTTCAGAAAGCGAATCCACCAAGGTATTTCGTTATGAATCCACCGAAGACCTGTTGCAGCGTTGGCCTTTGAATGATTTACGCCGTCTAACGGTCTTGGTGAAAGGATCCCGAAAATTTGCTTTTGAGCGAGTAGAACAACGCCTCCTGGTGTTGGGTTATCAAACTGTTTTGGAGATTGATTTGGAAGCCGCCAAGCATAATTATCGTCTCTTCAAAAGCTCGCTTCAACCTGGAGTCCGCGTGATGGTCATGGTCAAGGCAAGGGCTTATGGAAGTGGAAGCATCGAAATTGCAAGGACTATGGAAGAGGCGGGGGCTGATTACCTCGCGGTGGCCTATGCCGGAGAAGGCCTGGAACTGCGCAACGAAGGTATCCGCTTGCCCATCATGGTGATGAATAGCGGTAATATTCATCCGGAAGCCTTGCTCAAGGCCAATTTGGAGCCGGATTTATACGATTGTTTGGAAATCCAAAACTGGATAGCCCTTGGGCGTGAACGGTCCGGCGTGAATGGTGAACCCGTAGGCGTTCATTTGCAATTGGATACGGGTATGCGGCGTTTGGGCATTTCGCTTTCTGAGCACACCAAGGCCCTGGATTTGCTCCAAACTGCCGGCGGTGGATTGCGTGTTCGCAGCATTTACACCCACCTTACTTCGGCCGAAGACGGAAGCCAAGACGCGTACAGTCAGCGGCAATGGTTGGAATTACAATCCTTTGCCGATAGGTTCCAAAAACAAATCGGTTACAGGCCTTTGATTCATGCTTTGAATACGGCGGGGATTCTTCGTTTTCCGGATTTTCAAGGCGACATGGTTCGCTTGGGACTTGGACTGTATGGGCTTGAGCCCACAGGCATTCTACAGGCGCAACTTAAGCCCTTGACCAAATTCAAAACCGTGATTTCTCAAATCCATTGGCTGCGCAAAGGCGATCGTATTGGCTACGGCAACGAGGGTTGCATGCCCCAAGATGGCCAAGTTGGTGTTCTGCCCGTAGGTTATGCGGATGGTTTGCGAAGAGCCCTGGGCTTGGGCAAAATCACCATGAAATGCAAAGGCAGGCCCGTTCCAACCATTGGCCGAATTAGCATGGATTTTTGTTTGGTGTATTTGGGGGATATGGACGTTGAAATTGGGGATGAGGTTTGTCTTTTTGGGGAGCCCGGCACCATCGAGGAATGGGCCAAAACCTGCGATACCATCCCGTATGAAATTTTAACCTCCATTTCGGATCGCGTTCAGAGGGTTTATACCCGAGGTTGAATCCCCAAAAGACCTTAAATTTGACCGAGACCATGTTCCCTTTCTATTCGACTTTTTTCATTGGGCGTACAAGCGGCTCGGCATTTCCAAAAGGGGCACTTCCAAAAATCGCCTTGCTTTTCATCTTGCTTTTCATAACAAGTTGTGCATCTGTTCGTAAGAGGGGTTGCAATTGTCCTCAAATCGGCGAGAATTTTCAAGACAAACCCAACCAAACGGATCAATTTCATGGGTGATCTACCGGGGCGCTCCAATGCTGAGGGCTATTTGAACACTGCGCCAATGGGCAAGCCGCTGAGGGTTATCCGGCTCATTGAGGGAGACCTATCGCTAAAGCTTATGGAAATGGGCTGCCTTCCTGGGCAATGGGTGGAAATCGTCCATCGGGCCTCCGGTGGTCACGCTCTTGCTTTGCAGGTTGCGGACTATGTCTTGGCGCTAAGGGCCGAAGAGGCCAGGGCGGTTATGGTTCGATGGGGAGAATCCCCCGTGGCGGACATGGATTTTTTTGCAATAACATCAACGCAAGGATGATGCGGCGTAGAATCTACGTTGCAGGAAATCCCAATTCCGGCAAAAGCACCCTGTTCAATGCCCTTTCGGGTTTGCACCAAAAAACAGCGAATTTTCCGGGCGTTACCGTAGAGAGCCTTCAATCCACCTTGGATTTGGGCAACGGCGTTATGGCTGATTTGGTGGACCTTCCCGGGACCTACAGCTTGTATCCGCAATCCGAAGACGAAAAGGTCGCCTGCCGTGAGCTGATCCAGGCCTCCTTGGAATCGCAAACACCTACCCTGATTTTGTTGGTGCTCGATGCCTCGAACCTGTTTCGAAGCATGCTCTTGATCAGTCAAATCCGCGATCTCAATCTGCCCATGTTGGTGGTATTGAACAAGGCCGATCGCGTAAGCAGCCCAAACCTTAAGGGCGTGATCCAGTGGTTTTCCGATGAACTTGGTTTGGTTGCCGTGGCTGCCGATGCCCGCAAGGGTAGAGGATTGCCAGAAATTCAACGGGCAATCCGTAAGCCATTGGAGGCCTATGCGGTTGGCCAACGAGGTGCAGGACCGTCTCCTGCCGATCAGTGGAAGCAGTTATACGATTCCCCCGAAGCCTCATCGCCTCCTGCTCGTCAAGAAGAAATTCGTCGGCAACATTCCAAGGAAACCGTGGAGCGCTACAGCCTCATTGCGGCTCAGCTTAAATCCTGTCCGGTTCACGAAACCAAAGCCAAACCCGCCTTGCCGAATTCGATGGATAGGGTACTGTTGCATCCATTCTGGGGCTATGCGGTTTTTGTGGCGGTGATGTCCCTGATGTTTCAGGCCCTGTTCGCTTGGGCCTCTTACCCCATGGACGGGATCGAAAGTATGATGTTATGGGCCGCAGATTACACCCAGCAGGCCCTGCAATCACATTACCCCGGATGGTCAAGGTTTTTGGTGCAAGGGCTGATACCGGGGATTAGCGGCGTTCTGGTTTTTGTGCCGCAGATCTTTCTCTTGTTTTTCTTTTTGGTGGTGCTTGAAGAAAGCGGTTACATGTCGAGGGTCAGCTACTTGATGGATCATGGCTTGAAATCGATTGGCCTTAACGGGAAGTCAATCGTGCCGATGATTGGGGGCTTTGCCTGCGCTGTACCTTCGATCACGGCGACCCGTAACATTGTATCTTGGAAAGAAAGAATGGCCACCATCATGGTGTTGCCCCTCATGAGCTGCAGCGCCAGGCTTCCGGTTTATGCGCTGCTGATCCAGTTCGCCGTGCCGGGCGGATATTGGTTGGGTATTTTTAGCCTTCAAGGTCTAACCATGATGGGGCTGTACCTTTTGGGCGTCGTGGCGGCCATAGGCTCTGCGTTGGTGATGAAGTATTGTATCAAGCCCAAAGGCCAGTCCTATTTTATGCTTGAAATTGCCCCCTATCAATGGCCAGTTTCCCGCAATTTATGGCAGGTGCCCGCAAGGTATTGTGTTAATTTTGTTCAAGGCGCCGGTAAGGTGATTGTTTTGGTTTCGGTGTTGTTGTGGGCATTGTCTTCATTCGGTCCAAGAAACAACATGATGGCCACCCTCCGTGGCCAAGAAGAAGCCCCGCCGCTGGAACAAAGCTATGCCGGCGTCCTAGGAAGAGCCCTGGAGCCCGTGGTGGAGCCTTTGGGCTTTGATTGGAAAATAGGAATTGCTCTTGTAACTTCCTTTGCGGCAAGGGAGGTATTTGTGGGCACCATGGCTACCATTTACGGGCTCGAAGGAGATCCGGATGATCCCCATACCGGAAAGAGGCTGAAAGAAAGGATGGACGCTGACCTCAAGGCCGGTACCCAACAACCCATGTTTGATTCCGCAACGGTCTGGTCCTTGTTAATTTTTTATGCCTTTGCCTTGCAATGCATGAGCACCATTGCCGCGACGCGTATGGAAACCAAATCCTGGAAATGGCCGATGCTTCAACTTGCATACCTTAGTTTCCTGGCCTATGCGGGCTCATTTTTGGTTTATCGCCTTTGTTTATTGATTTGACCCGCGTACCTAATTATCAAAACCGGGTCCTTCTAACCCCCCTTATTCAGCAGCTTAAGCCGTACATGAGCGAGGAGGCCGCTGTGTGGGTTGCACAGCTATTGATTGTTCATGGTGTTGAATTGCTAATCACTCAAGAACGAAGTTCCAAATTTGCGGATTACCGTCCACCGTGGAAAGGAAGAGGCCACGTCATCACACTGAATTACAACCTTAGGCCCCTAAGTTTTCTGCTCATCTTTCTTCATGAATATGCGCATTTGTTGAATTGGGTGGATTACGGCCCCCGCGTTGCAATTCATGGAGCCGAATGGGCCAAAGCGTATGCAAGCCTGGTTAACGGGGCCATCCAACGCGGATTTTTTCCGGAGGCCATGCACGGGCCGCTTCGAAAAGCCATGCGAAACCCTCAAGTTTCGGGCTGTGCACAACCGGAATTGATGGAATGGCTTCGGAAATACGAAGGACAAGAAGAGGGCTGGTACCCGCTGGAGCAATTGAAAGAGGGTGTGCGTTTCCGCACCAAAGCCGGTATGACCTTTCTCAAAGGCCCTAAAGGCCGCACTCGATACCGCTGCCTTCGCCTCCCCGGGCGAGAGACGTACCTTATTCACCAAAGCCTGATGGTCATGCCGTTGCAAGTATGACCGATGCGCATGCTGGTGATTCTACTTGCTATCCAAATCCAGCCTTTGTTCTGCCGCGATGGCACGAATTCTACCCGAAGGGTGTTGCGATAATTTTTCGTAAAGGGTTATGCCCCGACTTTTTTGGTCCAGCCTCATCACGGCTTTGTTATAGGCCTTGAGCCATATCGCGTATTGGCGCTGGGAACGAGCGTCTCTTAACTGTAACAATGATTTTTCTATAAAGGAGAGGTCTTGGCTTTCCCCGTGCTGGGCATAAAAATCTAATAAGGCACCGACCATGGTGGGTTCGCTTTCGAGGCTTCGCGCGGTGGCGAGCGCTTTAGCTGCTTGGTCTTTGACCAAACCCTTCAAGCCAGCCGCTGCAACGAGCAACGAGGAGTCTTTGCTCAGTACCTGCTCCAACCACCCTGCTTCCAAGGCTTTGCCAGAGTCCGAGACTTCAAGGAGTTTGATCAGCGCCTTTTGGCGAACGGAGGATCGAGTATCGGACTCCACGGTTTTACCGAGCAGCTTATAAAGCAGAAAATCTTGCTTTAGCACATGAACGGGAATGGATTCTGCCGCCAAGGATCGGATAACCGGGGAAGGGTCCCGCAAGGCGCGAGTAACAATGTTTTGGTATTCCATGGCCTCGGTGACCTTGGAGGGATCGTTCCAGGCCCCAAAGAATAGTGGATTGCGAAGAAGTTGTTCAAGCGCCCTTTTGCGATCGTAGTAAAAAAGCCCCCCCTTGAATTGCAAAACAAATTCTTCAAAAGTTCGTTGATCGTCGTATTCGCACAAGAGAATTCTCCCCAAATCATGCCCTGTCCATACCGGCTGAGGCAAATCAAAACGAAATTCTTGTTCTTGCTTGTCGAGGACGATTCGCCGGGAAGTCGATGAATCGTAAAAGTAAAATTCAAGCTGAATCGGCAAGGAAAAGAGCTTGCCCGGAATGGCGCTGTGTTTCTGGGAAATATTGAAAACACATTGTTTAGCGTCTTGGTCATAACGGTATTTCATCGTAAGCACAGGGTGCCCCTTGGACAAGAACCACTGGTTAAAGAAAACCTGCAAATCCCTTCCAGTGACCTCTTCGCAAACGATACGGAAATCATGAATTTCTGCTGCTTTGAAGCGGTGCTTGGTGAGGTACAAGCGAAGGGACTCGAAGAAGGCCTTGTCGCCAATCTCATTTCGTAACATATGAAGAACTCTCGCCCCCTTGGCATAGCTGTGCCGATCAAACATATCCTCATTGTCTTCGTAATAATACCGGATAAGATCCACTTGTTTGCGGCGGGATTCTGCCAAATAATCACGCAGGTTGCCCTCCAAGGCCGCGTCGGCCTCTTCTCGACCGTAAGCGTGTTCGTACCACAGCGGTGTCCCGTACGTGGCAAAGGATTCGTTGAGGCTAAGGTTGCTCCAACTCTCGCAGGTGACCAGGTCGCCAAACCAATGATGGAACATTTCGTGGGCCACCGTGCCTTCTGCGGATCCATCGACCAATTCCCTGGCGCTTCGTTGGGCCCATTGACCAAACACAACCGCCCCGGTATTTTCCATCGCTCCGGAAACGAAATCCCTCACGGCAATTTGATGGTAGCTCGACCAAGGATAGTCCACCCCAAGAACTTTGGAGTAATAATCAAGCATATCGGGGGTCCGGTGGAATATTCGAGCTGCCAAGGGCGCATATTGGGGCTCTACATAATAATGCACCGGAATATTTCTCCACGTATCCTTGGTCACCGAGAATTTGCCCGCCGCAATCATGGCCAGGTAGGGTGCGTGCGGTAGATGATGCGACCAGGTATCTGTTCGGGTTCCGTCTTCATGCTGAGTGGACCTCACCATGATTCCGTTGGAAAGGGTCACCATGGCCGTATCTACCCGAATCGATATTTCCTGGGTCATTTTCTGGTTAGGGGCGTCGATGGTGGGGAACCAACAAGAATTATGATCCGTTTCGCCTTGGGTCCAAACTTGAAGGGGCTTATCGGGGTAAACCGAATCGGGACGGATGAAGTACAGGCCCTTTTCACCTTGGATTGCCGCAGATCCCGCCCCGGCATTCAAGGAATCCGGAGAGGCGAGGTAGTCCATATGAATCTCCAGGGCGGTTCCGCCCGCCAGGGTTTTGGGCAATTTGGCCGAAACCACTTTGCGGTTGTAGCGATAGGGCAGCTCAATCCAGCGGTTTGAATCCGCATCGAGGGTACGCATGGCTAACCGACGGATGGTAAAACCTTGGGCATCCAAGTCAACACTTTGAACGGGATAAAATCCAACCTGCATGCGGATCCATGCTTTGCCTTCCAATTGAGCGGTCTCGAAGAGGGGTTTGAGATCAAGCTTGGTGTGAACCAAGCGGAAATCCAGGGGCCTGGATGCCCGGTACCATTGAGCCCATGCGGGGGTTGTATCGTTTTGGATAGCGCTTAAGGTGGCCACGTTTTCAGAAAATGGGCTTGCCCCCGTAGGCTTGGCCGTCGGAATGGACCTGTGGGTGCAGGCTGTTACGACTAAGGCCGCAATGCAGAATAACAAGTTGGTTTTCATCGGGAAATTGTGGTTGCTGGGCTTATTTTCGCAAACTTATGAAGAATTTAGCCATGAAAGCGGAGGAGGGTGATTTGGCGCCCTATCAAATCCTTTGGGAGGGCGTGGAGGTTCAGCTTTCTGTGGATTCGGCAGGTCGCCTTTTTATACAAGGTCGAAATCAGGGTATTGATGTTGACACCTCACCGGGTACGGGTCAAAGCCTTCATTTGTTGATTAATGGGCGTTCTATTCGTTTAGAGCATCTGCAACGAACGGAGGAAGGTGAACTCCTTTTGAGGATTAACAGCATTCGTTACCGCTTACCCATCAAGAACAAGCGAGAATTGCTACTCGCCGGCGTTCAAGGCGCCGGAACCAAGGACCGCAAGCAAACAGCCCTCAAGGCCCCAATGCCCGGACTTGTCCTGCGGGTTTTGGTCACCGAGGGCCAGTTATTGCAATCGGGCGACCCAATTTTGGTGCTGGAATCCATGAAAATGGAGAATGTACTGCGCGCACAATCGGATAGCAAGGTTATTGCTCTCGTTATTCAACCCGGAGAGGCGGTGGAGAAAGGACAAGTCCTTGTAAAATTTTCATAAAATGTGGAAATCGTGTGGATTTTCGAATAGAAATATTTATATTTGGTCTGATAAACCCTACGTCATGAGGAAAACCCTATATTCTACGCTCTTTTTTGCGGTTTTATCTGTTCAGGCTTTAGCCCAATCAGCTATTTTGTCGAGCGGAGGAGATGTGACCATTGCAGGTTACGGCTCCATGAGCTTCAGCAATGCCCAGCTTTCGGTGGAACAAACCAGCGTTTCTGCAGGTCGAGTTTCTTATGGTGTGCAAATCCCTGTAGAAATATATGGGGCGCGTTTGGCGGGCCTGTTGCGTTATGCCAATACGGCCAGAACCCCAATGACCAACACCCGCATTAACCTCCTTGCCAACGGGCAATTGGTGGACACCGCCAGAACCGACGCCAACGGGGCCTATTTATTCAGCGGTATCCCCCAAGGGATTTATCAGATGACAGCTACCACCAACAAGCCTTGGGGAGGTTTGGGTGCCGTAAACTCCAGCGATGCTCTCATCATGAAGAGGCATTTTAACGTAATGACCACCCTGACAGGAATTAATTTTCGGGCTGGCGATGTCAATGGTACCAATATTATCAACGGAACAGACGCATTGTTGGTGCACCGTCGCTATGTAGGCTCGGATAACAGTTTTTCGGTAGGAGACTGGGCCTATGATTTGCCAAGCAGCAAACAAATCAATAGCGGCCAAGAATTGCAAGAAAGCAATCTTGCCCTCGTATATGGTGATGTAAACGGAACCTATACCCCGGACATTAATCTTCGTCAACAATGGATCAACCTCGATCCCAAAGGTACACTTCAGGCCTCCAACGGTATTATCGAATGGCCAGTCTATGCACAGGGTTCTTATGACTTAGGCGCTGTGAGTCTTGATTTAGAAATCCCAGAAGGGCTTAGTGTTCAAGGCATTCGGATGGGTGGCGAAGCTTCAAACGCCGATTTGATTTACAAACAAGAAGGCCGCCAACTGCGCATGGGGTGGTATTCTCTTGAGCCATTCCAGGTCCGTGACGGCGAGCCTTTGTTGTTCCTTCAATTATCAGGAAATGGCGAAGGAGAATTGTCCATGGGCAAATACAGCGAATTGGCCGATGCTTGGGCTGTATCCTACGGAGATTTCATGCTATCTGCGCCAAGGTTGCAGAATCGTAACAATTCTTCATCATGGCAGGCGGTGGTTTATCCCAATCCAACCAATGCAAACGCCTTCTTATCGGTACGCCTTCCTTTCCCCGGTGATTTGTCTGTGACTGTTACCGATTTGAGCGGCCGAATTGTGAATCAAGCCACCTATTTCATTGCCTCAAGCGGCAACCAAGAAATCGACCTAGAAAGCAACGCATGGGCAGAGGGACAATATCACGTTGCTCTCAATTTTGTAAGCAGCAACCAAGAGTTCTCTACTCGCCTCAAATTCAACAAAATCAAATAAAATTATCTATCCATAAACCAACCAACACCCCTTAAAATCCAAACTCATGAAAAAAGGCTTACAAATCCTTGTCATGCAAATGTTGATGATGCTGATGGTGGCATCTCAAGTTTTTGCTCAGGTTCCTGAGCGCTTCACCCACCAAGCGGTGATGCGTGGCGCCAGCGGACAATTGCTATCCAACCAAAGCATTGGCGTTAAAGTATCCGTTTTGTCGGGTTCTGCAAGCGGTTCTGCTGTTTATGTGGAAAGGCATAGTGCAACCACCAATGCCAACGGCTTGATGAGCATCGAGATTGGTGGAGGGGTCGCTCAATCTGGCACTTTTGCCGGGATAAATTGGGGTAGCGCTGCTTTTTACCTGAAAGTTGAAGCCGATTTAACGGGCGGTACCAACTACGGTATTTCCAGCACATCCCAATTGTTAAGCGTTCCGTTTGCGTTGTACGCCAAAAACCCTGGCCCACAAGGTCCTGCTGGACCCGCTGGACCCCAAGGCCCTGCCGGTAATAACGGTACTCCTGGCGCCCAAGGCCCTGCCGGTCCTGCCGGCTCACAAGGTGCTCCCGGTGCTCCCGGTGCCCAAGGTCCTGCCGGTCCACAAGGTCCTGCCGGTCCACAAGGTCCTGCCGGTAACGACGGTGCCCCTGGTGCCCAAGGCCCTGCTGGCCCACAAGGCCCCGCCGGTGCTCAAGGCGCTCAAGGTCCTGCTGGTCCTCAAGGCCCCGCCGGTGCTCAAGGTCCTGCTGGCCCTCAAGGTCCTGCTGGTCCTGCTGGTGGTGTAACGATTCCTTCAGGAACTCCTAACGGCCCGGCCTCATTGTTTGTGTGCAACGGCACGCTTCAATTTAACCCATGTACGGCCACTTTAACGACCACAGCTGTAACTGGAATTACGGCCAGCACCGCCTCATCGGGCGGGAACATTACCAACGATGGTGGTGCTTCGGTCACCGCACGTGGTGTCGCTTACGGAACCTCAGCCAATCCTACAGTATCCGGAACGGTGACTAGCAACGGCACTGGAACGGGTGCTTTTACCTCCAGCATCACAGGACTTAGTGCCTCAACGGCTTATTTTGTTCGTGCTTATGCTACCAACAGCGCAGGCACGGCTTATGGTAATGAATTAACATTTACCACGGCAGTACAACAAGTTGCCCCAACCGTGACCACCACCGCCATCAGTTCCATTACCTCGTCTTCCGCAGTGAGTGGGGGCAATGTAACCAGCGATGGAAATGCTTCGGTTACCGCTCGCGGTGTTGCCTATGGTACGGCAGCCAATCCAACAACTGCTAATACCACTGTTTCCGGTGGAACGGGTACTGGAGCCTTCACCAGCAACATTACCGGTCTTTCAGCCAGCACAACCTACAATGTACGTGCCTATGCAACCAATTCAGTGGGAACTTCTTACGGTAGCAATGTGTCGTTCACAACTTCTGCGCCTCCCGCGACGCTTGCTTCGGTTTCCACCACTGCTGCCAGCTCAGTGACTTGTGCGACTGCAACATCAGGTGGTAACGTGACCAGCGATGGAGGTGCGGCGGTTAGTGCAAGAGGTATTGCTTATGGTACAGTGGCGAACCCAACTACGGCCAATAGCACAGTATCTGGTGGTACAGGGACTGGATCTTTCACCAGCAACCTCACCGGACTAAGCGCCAGCACAACGTACAATGTGCGCGCTTATGCAACCAATAGCGTAGGGACAGCCTATGGATCACAAGAATCTTTTAGCACGACCTCCTGTGGCACTCCCCCTATTACCGCATCATGCGTAGGCACTGGTACCAATGTCGTGACAACCATTCCTGTTTTGAGCAGCTCTTGTAACGTGGGTGACACCATCGTAGTCCCTGTAACCATAACCATGGGTTCAATTCCTACAGCTGCCATTTCACTGGCTATGGATTACGATAGCACGAAACTGCGTTGTATTTCGGCGGTGACCAGTCTTAACCCTGCTATTTCTGCTGGATTCCTAAGCAATTGCGGTTTGTTTCAGAACTTGAATGCCAACCCACCCTATACCAGCAGCACCAGACGCCAATTCCGTGCAGCCTGGTTTAATCTTACTCCGGTTACAATCAACGGATTGTTGTTCAATGTAAGGTTTGTGGTTACTGCTCCGGGTAATACCGCAATCAAGTGGGATACGGCAACTCCTGGTAACTGTGAATACGCTGACGAAGTTGCAGACGTAATTCCAAGCACCCCATTCTGTAACGGAGGAGTTAATTGCCCATAAAATTGGGCTTGTAGATCCTATGGGATTATTAAAAACCGCCTCCGAAAGGGGGCGGTTTTGTTTTAGGCGACTCTTTGGCGTGGAAGAGCCTCAACAGTGGTGGTAAAATCAAATGGCGCATGGGCAGTCAAAAGATGTATATTTGCAGCAGAAATGGAGGGGGCGCAAGCCCCCTTTTCTTTTGTTTAAATTTTGTAACAAGCCACAAACGATTTATACCAAACAGGAATGCCACCCAAAGCGCAGGTTACAAGCAAAACAAGGGCTACAGACCGGATTCGGGGTGCGGAAGAGATGGCTCCGCCTCAAACTCCGGAATTATTAGCCGATTTGAAGAGCCAAGTGGCCGGGCATATCGAACGCGCCCTGGAGGGCACTGCGCATTTCGTCGTTGGGATACAATGGTCATCCGATTCTCGAAGGCTTTTGGTTAAGGTTGATGGCGACCAGGGCGTCAATATAGATGCATGTGCAACGCTTAACCGTTCTCTGGGTAAACTGATTGATGAACATGGTTGGCAAGGCCCTATAGTCTTGGAGGTTGGATCACCTGGAGCCGAAGCCCCGTTGGTTTTGAGTAGGCAGTATCCTCAGCATCTAGGCCGTCAATTGAAAATCACACTGCTCAACGGGACAGTATTTATGGGGAGTTTGATGGAGGCGGATGCCTCCAAATTGGTATTGAAAGGAAAAGACGGCTTAGATAGCACTGTAACCTTTCCAGAAATCAAAGAAGCCAAGGTGGTGATTTTTTAAAAATTGTTATACAAATATTTGTCATATAAATAGAGATTCCAAACCACATTCCAAAACATAATTCAACAGTGCACTATTCTTGCCCATTACCTTAATTCTTAATTTGAAAATACTTTTATTTCCTTGTTATGGCTGTTAAAACCAAACCCCAACCCGTCAATCAAAATCAAGTTCTGATTACTTCTTTCTCTGAATTCAAAGAGTTTAGGAACATTGATCGTGCAACCATGATGAGAATTATGGAAGATGTATTTCGAAGCATGGTGAAACGCAAATTTGGAACAGACGAGAACTTTGATGTTATTTTGAATACCGAAAAGGGGGACCTTGAAATTTGGCGGAACAGGGAAATTGTTGAGAATGATTCGGAAGAATTGGGAATGCCGGATAAGATTTCCCTGGAGGAAGCGCAGTTGATTGAGCCTGATTTTGAGGTTGGTGAAGAGGTATCCGACGAGATTAAATTGGAGGATTTCGGTCGTCGTGCAGTACTTGCCGCAAGGCAGACCTTGGTACAACGTATTTTGGAATTAGAGAAAGACAATATTTACAAGAAATACAAGGATAGGGTTGGGGATATCATCACCGGGGAGGTCTATCAAATTTGGAAAAAGGAAATATTGGTCCTGGATGATGAGGGTAATGAGCTTATTTTACCCAAAAACGAACAAATACCGGCTGATTTTTACAAAAAAGGGGATGCCCTAAAGGCGGTAATTCTTCGCGTGGAAATGCAGAACATTACCCCACGGATTATTATTTCGCGGACCGATCCAGCTTTCTTGGCGAGATTAATGGAAATGGAGGTTCCGGAAATCTTCGACGGTTTGATTACCATTAAAAGTATTGTTAGGGAACCGGGCGAAAGGGCCAAGGTTGCGGTGG
The DNA here is from genome assembly GCA_009927485.1 of Sphingobacteriia bacterium. Taxonomy (GTDB): domain Bacteria; phylum Bacteroidota; class Bacteroidia; order UBA7662; family UBA7662; genus SYHX01. The sequence continues at coordinate 14,850 of RFMW01000212.1, read as the reverse complement.
AAAGCTACGATGACCGAATCGATCCGGTAGGCGCCTGCGTGGGTATGAAGGGTTCCAGGATCCACGGCATTGTCAGGGAGCTCCGCAACGAGAGCATCGATGTCATCAATTATACCAACAACCTGGAACTCTTTATCCAGCGCGCCATGAGTCCGGCCAGGGTGGTGAGCCTGGAGATTAACAAAGAAACGATGAAGGTCAACGTGTTCCTCAAACCGGACCAAGTATCCTTGGCTATTGGCAAAGGGGGGCATAATATCCGATTGGCCGCTAAGCTCACGGGTTATGAAATTGACGTGTTCCGGGATGTACAAGAAGATGATTCCGATGTTGATTTGGATGAATTTTCAGACGAAATTGAGGGATGGGTTCTTGACGAACTCAAGGCCTTGGGTTGCGACACCGCAAAGTCGGTCATCAAAATTGGGTTGGAAGAATTGGTGCGACGCACGGAACTTGAAGAAGAAACCGCCGCCCAGGTTTTGGCAATCCTGAGATCAGAATTCGAATAAACCAAGCGTCCCTAGAACATTAAGCCCTATACCTTTTAACCAGACCCCAACAGAATGTCCGAAGGAACCGTCAGAGTCAAAAAAGCCGCAACAGAGTTCAACATCAGTGTTCAGCACTTGGTGGAGCATCTGGCATCCAAAGGATTTAGTGTCGAGTCGAATCCAAATGCCAAGATCACGGACGAAATGTACCAGGCGCTCCTGAGGGATTTTGGTCAGGACAAAAAGATCAAAGAACAAGCTGCCCAAATCCATATTGGTAAAGCCGGGAAGGAGGATTTGGTGCTTGACCAGAAATCCGTTAGCCAGTCACCTAAATCAAGAGCTGAACAGAAGGAGGTTCTGATCAAAGGAATGGGAACCAACACGGCCACCACCCCGGCCAAGGCCAAGAAGGCAGAAGCGGAGCTCCCCAAGGCTCCTAAAACCGAAGCGGTAGTTCCCGAGCCGGAAAAGACCCCGGATCATACACCCACCCCAGAGCCCGTGGTCGAGGCCAAGGCAGAGCCTGTAACAGGGCTCAAAGTAGTGGGCAAAATTGATTTGTCCACAGAGGCGACCAAAGGTCCCAAAAAATCAAAGAAAAAAAGCGATTCGTCGGAGGCGGAAGCAACAACGCCCGCCCAGGAACCAACCCCTGAAAATCAACTCCAAGGCGAGGGTGCGGAGCCAGCAGCCGTATCCAAGGGAGCCAAACCTACCGCCGCCCCAAAAGAAAATCCAACAGCAGAGACCCAACCAGCGCCCTCATCGGAAGAGAACAAGCCGGAAGGCGAAAAGAAAGATACGCCAGAGGAATTGGTGCGCGCTGTGGCGGATCGATTGCAAGGAACCACCGTCTTAGGAAAAATAGATGTCAGTCAATTCCAAAAACGTAAGCCGGTTGCTTCCTCCGCGACGGACCAGGTGGGCAAAAGAAAACGGAAAAGGGTTGACGGCAGCACGCCGGAACCTGGAGCTGCGGCAGACCCCAACCAAAGACCCAGCGTTAGCGGTGTAGGGTCGGTTTCGGCAAGGCCTCCCCGAGGACGGGTTGGTGATCAAGCCGGCCGTCGAGGACCAGCGGGTACAGGTTCTGGCCCCAAAGCCGAACCGACCGAAAAGGAAATTCAAGATCAAATCAAGGCCACGTTGGCCCGCCTCCAAGGAGGAAAGGGAACAGGGAGCCGTGCCAAATTCAAAAAGCAGTTGCGTCGTCTTGAAGGTGAAGAAGCCGCGAACACGGGTTCGTCGCAGCAGACTCGCGATGGCAAGACCAAATTGCAACTTACAGAATTTATCACCACCGGGGAATTGGCAGGATTGATGGATGTAGCTGTAGGGGAAGTCATTATGAAATGTTTTGCCTTGGGTATTGTGGTGACCATCAACCAGCGATTGGATGCAGAAACAATTGTTATTGTAGCGGATGAATTTGGTTTTGACGTCAGCTTCATTTCAGCGGCGGACGATGAGCCCATGCTGGAAGAGCCAAGCGATCCGAACAACATGAAGCCCAGAGCCCCGATTGTGACCATCATGGGTCACGTCGATCACGGTAAGACCTCGCTTTTGGATTATATCCGAAATGCTAACGTGATAGCCGGTGAGGCCGGGGGGATTACCCAGCATATCGGAGCATACGAGGTGGCCCTACCCGATGGTAAGCATATCACCTTCCTTGATACACCGGGTCACGAAGCCTTTACGGCCATGCGTGCTCGCGGTGCCAAGGTGACCGATATCGTTGTGATCGTCATCGCAGCAGATGACAAGGTCATGCCTCAAACCAAGGAGGCCATTAGTCACGCCCAGGCGGCCGGTGTTCCCATGATTTTTGCGATTAACAAAATTGATCGACCCGAAGCCAATGCGGAGAAAATCCGTGAGCAATTGTCCGCAATGAATATTTTGGTCGAAAGTTGGGGGGGGAAGTACCAGGACCAGGAAATCTCGGCCAAAAAAGGCTTGAACGTGGATTTGCTATTGGAGAAAATTCTATTGGAAGCCGAAGTATTGGAGTTAACGGCCGATCCGGACAAGCGCGCTGTTGGTACGGTCATCGAGGCGTCGTTGGACAAAGGTCGAGGCGTGGTTGCCACCGTTTTGATCGAGTCTGGGACGTTGCGTTCCGGTGATCCAATTTTGGCAGGGGCACATTATGGCCGCGTGAAAGTCCTTCAAAATGAAAGAGGACAGAAAATCAGTCAGGTAGGCCCGGCGCAACCGGTGCAGGTCTTGGGTTTTGCCAGCGCGCCAACATCAGGAGAGCGTTTTTACGTAACGGAAAGCGAATCTGCTGCAAGAGAAATTGGCACGAAGCGTCAACAACTCATGCGCGAACAAGGAATGCGTACCCGCAAACACATTACCTTGGACGAAATTGGCCGCCGTTTGGCCATTGGAAACTTCAAGGAATTGAATCTCATCGTCAAAGGGGATGTGGACGGATCGGTGGAGGCTCTGAGCGATTCGTTGTTGCAGCTGTCCACCAAGCAGATCCAAGTGAATGTTATTCACAAAGGCGTTGGTCAAATCACGGAGACCGATGTGATGTTGGCTTCTGCATCAGACGCCATTATCGTAGGCTTCCAGGTGAGACCCCTTGCCTCGGTTCGACGTCTTGCGGAGCAAGAAGAAATTGATATTCGAACCTATTCCATCATTTACGACGCAATCAACGAAATCAAGAGCGCGATGGAAGGCATGCTAGCCCCTACGGTAGAAGAAAAGGTGGTGGCCAACGTCGAAATCCGCGAAGTCTTCAAGATTACCAAGGTGGGCACGGTAGCAGGTTGCATGGTCTTGGACGGCAAAATCAACCGGAACACCAAGGTTCGCGTTCTCCGAGATGGTGTCGTCATTTATACCGGGGAATTGGCCTCGCTCAAGCGCTTCAAAGAAGATGTCAAAGAGGTGGCCACAGGCTACGAATGCGGTCTTAACATCCAGAATTTTAATGACATCAAAGTTGGTGACTTGATTGAGGGGTATGATCGCGTAGAGGTAAAAGCCAAGTTATAATGCAAGTACCGGGACCCTCTTTTTGGGTGGAAACCGGGGCTGCGATTTTGGGGATTTGGGGAGTTTGGGATTTGGGCAGTGGCCATCGACGCGGTTATCTGAGCGGCGTAGCAAGCACGGTTCTTTATATTTTCTTGTGCGCAGTCAACGGAATCTATGCAGATGCGGTAATCAATGTCTGGTACAGCATCATGGGCGTTGTGGGCTGGGTTTCGTGGAAGAAAAGACAAGTCGAAACCCAAACCCATCTTGCTCAAGCCATGACCCGTCAGGGCTTGGTCCTTGGACTAGGCTTTGGCTTATTGGCTTGGTTTCTCTTTTGGTTTGTGCTGAAAAACTATACGGACAGCTCGGTGGTGTTATGGGACACTACGACTTCGTCCTTGGCCATTACCGCGATGCTCTGGATGGCGGCAGGCTACCGTTGGAATTGGCCTTTGTGGTTGATAATCAACCTGATGTCAGTAGGGCTCTACCTCCACAAAGGAATGACCCCCACGGCGTTACAATACTGCGTATTTGCGGGATTGGCCGTAAGGGGCTGGTGGAAATGGACCCGTCAAACTGCGTCTTGAACGAAACACCAAGGCCGTTGGTTACTTTCTTAACAAAAGATAAACCGAGGTGGTTAGAAAATCTCTAACATAAGGTAATGCCCGGACGATGCCCCATTGTTTGCGGGTTTTCAAGCCAAACTTGTAGGCGTAAATAGGGTTGATCAGGTAATGGACTTCACGATGGACTGGCATCGAGCAATCCTTGGCGATGCGATGCATCCGTTGAATGCCGATTCCGCAATCGTAGATGGAAAGCAATTCATCGCGGGTTTCCGCATTTTGACCGGTGATTCGAATGATCGAATCGTAGGCAGACCTTGGTAACAGGTGGATCCAGGGAAATTTCTGTATCCAGCCTTCAGCGATTTGTTGGTGACCTCCAAACGGCATGGTCCAAGGGGGCCAGCCAATAAATAGCAAGCCGTTGTTCTTCAGGAACTTCTGCATTTGCCTCAAGGCCCTGGGCTGGTCCGGCAAATGCTCAATAACGTCCTTGAGAACAATCAAATCAAAACGCACCGTAAATTCCTCCTCGATGTCGGGATTGTAGATATCCTCAGCGCGCAGGTCCATTTGGCCGGTCTGGGTGTATTTGGACATTCTTTGACGACCAAATTCGATTTTGGTGCGGTTTAGGTCAATACCAGTACCCCGGCATCCCGCTTCCACAAAGGGAAGTAAATTTCCTCCTTCGCCGCAACCCAATTCCAAAACCTCCAAGCCCTCCCAGCCTTTTCGCGAAGGGTCGAGGGCCTGCAGGCCTTCCAAACAAAAAGGCATGATGCTATCGCGGGCATTGCGTGCCAAGAAGTCCAGGTAAAATTCGTGATCGTGATGGAAATCGTAAGGCATGGGTGGATCAAAAAAAACAGCGGTACAACAAGTAGAGCCCTGAAACTCCAAAAACTAGCCCTGTTCCAAGGTGTATTCTTCTCATTATCATGGGAGTAAGCCATTTTTTTATACGGTGCGCTGCAAAGGCTATGGCCGTTTCGGTCGCCAAAACACTGACCACAATCCCCCCAAAAAAATTCATGTTTTGGTAGAAATTATAATCCAAAACCTGGGAGGCGTAGGCAATGATGGCTAACCACGAAATCCAATTGGTCGGGTTAAGGAAATTGATGCTAAAACCCATGCCTACATACAGCCATAGCGAGCGGTGACCGACGCTTTGGTAAGAAGCCCGAGATTTGCGTAGAATATTGTTAAGGCTCATTCCAATCAAAAGTAAACCCCCGATAATTTGAGCGGGCATTCGGTAATTGAGTTCCCCGGGTATCAAATTTTCAACCCCCGAAAAGGTGATTCCCAAGAGAAGGATGTCCGCGATAACAACCCCGACAGCCAACATAAAACCGACCAAACGTCCGTGTTCAATGCTGTTCTGAATAACCGAAAACATGACGGGCCCCAGACTTAAGCAAAAGGGGATACCCACCAAAAGGCCCTCGAAGAAGGTTTGGAGGTAAAACCAGCGCTCACCCATGCCGCAGCGATTGAAAGAAGGACGTCATCAGGCTGCCGCATTCCTCATGCAGAAGGCCCATGGACCAGGCTGTTTTGGGGTGTAAGAGCGAACCGTGAAGCGTAAAGCCCCGCTTGGGGTCCGAGGCCCCGGCCACTACGCGCCCTATTTGGCTCCAAAACAAAGCCCCGGCGCACATCACGCAGGGTTCAAGCGTCACATAGAGGGTACATTCGTTGAGGTATTTGGAGCTGAGTTGGTGGGTAGCCGCGGTGATCGCCTCCATTTCGGCATGAGCCGTGGGGTCGTTGAGTTGTTCACAACGATTATGACCCCGCCCGATAATTTTGCCTCCGTGGACAATGACTGCCCCGACGGGAATTTCGCCCATGCGATAGGCCTGCCGCGCCAAGCGCAAAGCTTGTTCCATGTAATATTCGTCGCCTTCGTGACCGAGCATTTTCAAAGATAGGCTTGAGCCCTGCCCTCAGCGAAGCGCTGTAAGGGCGAAAGTTCTATTTTTGTGGGCTATACTCCTAATTTATGCTACGAACCCACCGCTGCGATGAATTGAACCTGGCCCATACGGGCCATAACGTAACCCTCTGCGGATGGGTAAGCAAGATCAGGGACAAAGGGGGCTTGATCTGGGTGGATTTGAGGGACCGCTATGGGCTCACCCAATTGGTTGCCGAAGAAGGGCAGACAGCGCAGGACGTTTTGGAGACCATGCGATCCTTGGGTCGGGAATTTGTGGTGCGGGCCAGCGGTCTGGTGGTGGAGCGTCATAACAAAAACCCCAACCTACGAACCGGTGAAATTGAAATCCGTGTGAATTCCCTCGAGATTCTCAACGCGTCGGCTTTACCTCCATTTTTGATTGAAGACGAAACCGATGGCGGTGAAGATTTGCGCATGCAGTTTCGTTATCTGGATATCCGGCGCAACCCGGTGCGCTCCAAGCTGGAATTACGTCACCGCATGGCCCAAGAGGTGCGTAAATACCTTGATAGCCAGTCGTTTATTGAAGTAGAAACCCCCGTTTTGATCAAAACAACCCCCGAAGGGGCCCGTGATTTTGTGGTCCCATCGCGGATGCACCCCGGGCAGTTTTATGCTTTACCCCAATCGCCCCAAACCTTCAAACAACTCTTGATGGTTGGGGGTCTGGATCGGTATTTTCAGATCGTCAAATGTTTTCGTGACGAAGATTTACGCGCCGATCGCCAACCCGAATTCACCCAGATTGACTGCGAAATGTCTTTTGTTGAGCGTTCGGATATTTTGGCCATGTTCGAAGGCCTTTTTCGCCATTTGTTTTTGCAAGTCAAAGGCTTGGACATCGGCGAAATTCCGGTGATGACCTATGCCGATGCGATGCTGCTCTACGGCAACGACAAACCGGATTTGCGTTGGACCGCTCCCCTGTTGACCCTCAAAGGGGGTCAGGCGTATGGGGCGGTTCCCGGGGTTGGTTTGGGGGTAGAGGGGGTAGGGTTTGGCGTTTTTGAGGAGGCGGAAGCGGTGATTGCCGTTCCGGTACCCGGGGGTGCCTCATGGACCCGCAAAGAATTGGATGCCTTAACCGACTGGGTCAAAAGGCCGCAAATGGGCATGAAAGGCATGGTTTGGGTACGCTGCGAAAGCGCAGACGGGGCGTACCGTTCGTCGGTGGACAAATTTTATGGAGCAGCGTATTTGAAGGATTGGATGACAAGGGCGGGCCTGGGCTCCGGGGATTTGATGTTGGTCTTGGCGGGCCCCGAGGCATTGACCCGCAAAGCCGCTGCAGAACTACGCCTTGAAATTGGGCAGCGACTCGGGCTGCGATCGCCTGATACGTACAAAGCCTTGTGGGTGGTGGATTTTCCTTTGTTGGATTGGGATGACGAAAGTGGGCGATGGGTCGCGATGCACCATCCTTTTACATCGCCATTGCCCGAAGACATGGGCTTGATGCAAAGCGAGCCTGGCAAGGTGCGGGCCAATGCCTACGATATGGTGTTGAACGGCACAGAAATAGGCGGAGGCTCCATTCGTATACACGACAAAAACCTGCAGGCCAGGTTGTTCGAACTCCTTGGTTTTGAGGCCGACGACGCCCAAGCCAAATTCGGCTTTTTGCTCAAAGCCTTTGAATACGGCGCACCACCGCATGGGGGCATTGCCTTTGGTTTCGATAGGCTCTGCGCTTTGTTTGGAGGTCAGGAAAGCATCCGGGATTTTATTGCCTTCCCCAAAAACAACGCCGGTCGTGATGTGATGATTGATGCTCCATCGGGTATCGACCCAGTTCAGCGCAAAGAGCTGGGTCTTCCGTAAAGAGCACGCACTCGTTCGAGGTCATCGGGATTATCCACCCCCGATGGCAGAGGCTCGTTCAGTCGGAGCATGTGGATCGGAATCCCATGGTGCAAAAAGCGCAATTGCTCCAGTTTTTCGGATTCTTCGGAAGGGGCCGGCTTCAGGTGTGTAAATTCCAAAAGCCGGGCAGGTCGATAGGCATAGAGGCCCGCATGCAGGAATCGCTCGGCGGGTCGGTCGGAATCCGAGCGTTGGACCGGAATGGCCGCCCTCGAAAAATAGAGGGCACGGTCTTGGGCGTCCAGGACCACCTTGACTCGATCAGGGTTGTGGGCATTTTCGTTTTCGGGCCATGGGCAACAAGCCGAAGCCACCTGAACCGCAGGGTCTTGGAACAAGGCCACCAAACCATCCAAAGCCGAGGCCGGGACCAGGGGCTCATCACCCTGAACATTGATCACCACATCGTAACGGTTGCTTAGGGAAAGGGATTGCAAGGCTTCGGCCAGGCGATCGCTTCCGCTGCAGTGATTGGGAGACGAAAGAACCGCCGACCCCCCGTGGTCTTGGACGACCTCCAGTATTTCCGTGGAATCCGTAACAACGATGACATCATCCAAACACGAAGCGCGACGAACCGCCTCCAGGGTGCGAACGACCAAGGGCTTCCCGCCCAGGTCGGCAAGCATTTTGCGGGAGAGACGGGAAGACTCCAAACGCGCAGGGATAAGGGCGATTGCGTTCATTGGGATTTAGACGGGGGATTGGAGATCCATGAACATCCTGGAATGCAGAAGCCCCACTTCCATGACAGGTTCGTGATAGGCCTGGTAACCCAGCCTTTGGTAAAAACCCACGGCTTGGGGCCTGCTATGCAAAAAAACAAGGCGGGCCTTGACTGATCACGAAGCCAATTTTGGGAATGAAGGACCAATGCGCGGCCCAATCCGAGGCCTTGGTAGCTGGGTTTAACGGCCACTTGGCGCATTTGGTAGGCTTCTTCCATGGAATAGCCCTCGGGAAGAACCGAAGTCGTGGAGGCAGGCCGCAGGACCAAACAGGCCAAGACCTCGCCTTCTTCGCTAAATCCCGCCCAGTGCACCGAGTCCTGTTCGTAATCCAAATCGTTCAAGTTAAAATGCAAACCCAGAGGCTCCCGTAACATATCGTAACGAAGAGCCACCGTGAGGGCATAGGCGGCACTCCCCCAGCTTACCTTTTGGAAATTAAGTTTTGGACCCATCTTCGTGGACCGTTACCATGGTGCGCGTAGGGAAAGCAAAATCAGTTTCATGCTCATCGACAATGCGATAAATCTCGAAATTCACGATTTCTCTCACCTGAAGGTATTCGTTATAATCCGATGTTTTGACCAAATAAATAATTTGAAGATCAAGGGAACTTTCGCCATAGCCAAAAAAAGTCACGGTAGGATTTTCTTCAATCAAGGGATTGGCTTCCAGAATTTCCCGTATGGACCGAATAATCGCTTGAAGGGTTTCGGGCTTGGTTTGGTAAACGAGACCCAACTTGAAGGCGGCCCTGCGATGGGTGCTTTCCGTGATGTTGTTCAGGGGCTCGGTGACCAAGGCCTTGTTGGGCACGGTAACATAACTTTTGTCCAGGGTCCTCATGCGGGTTGAACGAAAGCCCACATGTTCAACCGTTCCGGTAATTCCCTTGAATTCAATGGTATCCCCCACCGTAAAGGGTTTGTCGAGGAAGATGGTGAAGGACCCCAAGAGGTTGGCAAGACTCTCCTGCGCGGCCAATGCCACCGCAAGTCCTCCTATCCCCAAACCGCCCACCAAGGCCGCGATATTGGCTTGGAATACGATACCGATGACAAAGAGAAATGCTGACAAAATAACGGCGACCTTGATGCCGTCCTTGATGTACGGAACCCATTGGGCTCTGGCGGGATCGCTGTTAATTTCGCTCTTGTCCTGCCAAACACCCGCGACAAAATCTGCAATTCGTAACAATATTTTGGAAGCGGTCCAAACCAAGCCCAATTGCAAGAGAATATCCAAATAAAAAGCAAGGCGGTAGGGCTTCCCAAACCATTGAAAATGCGTGGGTATGCTCAGAATGCTGAGAGCCATGTATAAAGCCAACAGCACCAACAAACGCCTCAAGTTTTGGCCTGTAAGGTCATGAAATCGTTTACGTTTCTCAAGGTTTCTTTCGCTAAAGGCTCTGTAAAACAACCAGTTCAGCGAATTAGCCAGGGGCCTGCGCAGCAGAATCGTCCCCAATACCAGGCCCAAGGCCATGAGCCATTGGAAATAGGTTTGGCCGGCCCAGGACTGCGAATGAAGGAATGCAAGCATGATCTTGTGTTCAGGATTTGAAAGAGGGCATGAGTTGATCCAAAGCCTTGGCATAAGCACGAACGCTTAGACCGGTCACCCCGCCTATCGAAGAAAGGGAAGGAGCCGCGGGCATGCAGGATCCAACGGCATCACGGACAATGGTTGCTACATCTTTGAATATGGCCCGCGCATTCACCGGTATATTTTCTTGCATTAGGTAACCAAAAACTCTGGCCATTCCGCAATTCGCCACAAAATCAGGAATCAAGGCGATGCGGTCATCTACGGCCTTGGAAATGGGTCCCATGAAAATTTCAGGGTCGGCAAAGGGCACGTTTGCCCCGGAGGCAACGAGTTCTAATCCTTGGTCCATTAACGAATTAATCTGGTCAAGGGTTACCAAGCGTGATGCGGCTGCCGGGACAAAGACATCGGCCTTTTGTTGCCAAAATCGCGCTTCCATGGCATGACGCGGTTCAACACCTTTTTGGTCAGGGTTCATGGCGTTCCCTAAACGGCCTTGAAGCATGCTCAGGCATTGGGTCAAATCCATAGGCTCCCCGCTTGGGGCCAACCAACCGTGATCCCGGTCCAAAATGCCCTGTATCCGCATCCCTGCATAACACAAATAATAGGCAGTGGTTGCAGCGACGTTTCCCCAACCTTGGATCAATACCTTGCGGCCCTCGAAGGCCGGGTGACCCTGCAGAATCCAAGACCCCTCGCTGTCTGCGGGGAGTACTGCGCCTGCTCGGTGGGCATAATAGGAAAGTATGGACTCCGCCACCCCCCACCCGGTGATCAAATCCGCCACGGTATAGGTCCCCTGGGGGGCCATGGGATGCAACGGGCTTAATTCACGATCATGGACCGGCAGGCTTACCCCCTCCCTGAGTTGGGCAATGCGCATTTCGCGTAGCGAACGTCCAAAATGACCCTGAACAACCCCTTGCTGGGGGTGTTGGAGGTCGTTAACCAGGGTATAGGGAATAACCTCGTGAATTCATCCACGTTCAAATCTCCTCCGGTGCCGTAATAATTTTTGAGCAGCGGGTCAAGGGCTTTGTACCAACGCCTCAAGACTTCTTCTTTGCGGGGGTCGGATGGGTCAAAGTCGATTCCTGATTTGGCACCGCCAATGGCCGGCCCCGAAACGGTAAATTTGATTTCCATGGTTTTGGCCAGGGATTCTACCTCCCGACGGTCCAATCCTATGCGCATCCGCGTTCCGCCACCTGCAGCTCCCCCTCTTAGGGAATTAAGGACCGCCCAACCCCTTGCTCCGGTGCTTGCGTCGTTCCATTCAAAGACAATTTCGGGAGCTTGCCGCTCAAAGGCTTGAAGCCTTTCAATAACTTGACTATCAGACATAAAGAATGCCCTGCGCTAAAGTGCCGGGATGCTCAAAGATAGTTCAATTAGTTTTTGCGAAGCAAATGATTTTCAAGCTCCAGGATGCGGGGAAAAAGCCCGGTGGTTTCCTTGGCCTCGTGCAGCAACCAGCTATCACGGAAGGCCACCAAATTGGCCCATAAATGCCGTCCTGTATCCTGGGTGTTCTCCGCCTTCAAACTCTTGGCTGCCGCATCGGAAGGGGTTTTGTATCCTTCCGGAAATCGGGATAACAAATGTTCAAGCAAATCCGCCAAGGCGATAATTTCTCCATCGTCGGTGAGGGATTTGTTTTCCAAAATTTTGAGCGCATCCTGGGCGGAAACCTGGGCCGTACAGGCCTCGTGAAGCTCGATGGCATACGGGAACAATTCCTCCTCTTCCAAAAGAAAATGGCAGGAAATTTCTGCACAGAGGGTTTCGAACTCGTCCCTCAGGAGGCCAAGTTGAGGGTAATCTGGAGGATAACCCTTGCTTTCCCAATGTTCCCACTGCTCACGGATAGGACCTATGTAGGCGCCCAAAAGCCGTACATGGTCAGCCCTCAGGGCCTGAACAATCGCGACACAGGATTCCCGCTGATCAACTTGGGATGAGGGTCTGGAATCGGTTGGGGCATGAGGATCCGCCGTGGGAATCAAGAAACTAAGCAAAGTATAGGGGTTCCAGCCGACATGGTTGGCGACTTCGCCTACCGTGATGCAATCATGGACCGCAGCGGGGGGGACCCCCAAGCGCTCCAGCTCGACTCCTACAGTTGGAAACACCTTGAGGATATCGCAAATGCTGGTTTGAGGCTCCCAGGAGGGGACAAAGGGGTAGCGAGGCGTCATGAGCGGCAAACGGTCTTCTATAATGACCAAAGTCTGCCCAAAAGGTTTTGGGAATCCCAACAAAAAGATAGCCTTACCTTTGCCACTTCCCCATGGAAAGCTCCTCATCTTCTCCCGCCCCATCTTCTCCCGCCCCTCTCTCTCCTAACCTATCCTCTCCAGTTCCGGTATGGCATGTTTGGGAAAGTGGCCAAGGCCCGAATGTGGTGATCCTGCACGGTGTATTTGGTTCAGGGGATAATTGGCTGACCTTGGCCCGGCGATTGGACCATCGCTACAGGGTTTTTCTTCCCGATCAGCGCAATCATGGCAAATCATTTCATTCGGATGATTTTGGTTATGATTTGTTGGCCGAGGATTTGAGGCAGTGGATGGATCGGATCGGCCTGGACAAGATTCACCTCGTCGGCCATTCCATGGGCGGCAAGGCGGCCATGCGTTTTGCAGCGTTGTATCCAAAGCGACTTTTTTCCCTGACGGTCGTGGACATTGCCCCCAAGGCCTATGCCTTGGATCATCATGCCAAAATGCTCGCCGCGATGCAAAACCTGGACCTGTCGGCTTGTCAAAGCCGAGGAGATCTGGATGCAGCCTTGAGGGACGATATCCCCGAGCTTTCCACTAGAATGTTTGTGCTCAAGAACATAGAGCGCGATGAGCAAGGACGTTTTCGATGGAGAATTGCCTTGGGCCCGCTCAGCCTATCCTTGTCTTCCATCGGTAGTGCACTTCCACCTCAATCCCCTTTGGACCTTCCAGCTTTGTTGGTGCGAGGGGAGAAATCAAATTATGTTACAGAAGCGGATTGGCAAGCCTTCCTCGAACGTTTTCCTCACGCTGAATTTCATACCGTTCCCGGGGCGGGCCATTGGGTCCACGCCGATGCCCCCGATATCTTGTTGTCGATATTGCTTCAATTCCTGGACCAACATTCGGCTCCATCCATGAACCAACCCCGGTCTTAATCCTGAGTTTCAAAAACAAAACGATGCCACGACCCCATCCCAAGCCAATGCCTGTTGTGGAATGCCACGTGACCGATATGGGGGTCGATGGCTTGGGCGTGGCTAGGGTTGACGAAAAGGTGGTTTTTGTGGAAGGCGGCATGCCGGGGGACCGCGCGCAGGTCCAAATTTACCGAAACAAAGGCCGCTACGCGCAAGGCAGGGTTGTGGAATTGTTGGAACCCTCATCCCATCGGGTCAGCCCGGTTTGTCAGCATTTTGGTACCTGCGGGGGTTGCAAATGGCAAAACATGGATTACCCTACGCAATTGGTGTACAAAACCAAACAGGTGCACGATGCTCTCACCCGCATCGGCGGTTTATCCCTGGAGGGCGTGCAGGCTGAGCCCGCTTTACCTGCCCCTGCGATCTATCGATTCCGCAACAAACTTGAGTTCACCTTCACCGACCGCCGTTGGTTGACCAGGGAAGAACTGCTACAATCCCAAGAGCAGTCCGCTACTATCGATGCTCCAACCCATGGCTTTCCCGGTATGGGACTGGGTTTTCATTTGAGCGGTCGTTTTGAGCGAATCCTGCATATCGAAACTTGTTATTTGATGGACGAGGTGGCGGACTTGATTCGCAATACCTTTTACCGTCAGGCAGTGGCCATGAATCTATCCTTCTACAGCCTTCGATCGCGGCAGGGATACCTTCGCAATTTGATGTTACGAAACACTGTCGATGGACAATGGATGGTTTTGCTTTCGGTATCAGAGGATAAACCCGAGATCCTGCTTCCATACCTGGAGGCCTTGAGGCCCCAGCTGCCCCAAGTAGATCAGTGGCTCTATACTGTCAATACCAAGGCCAATGATAGTTTGGAAGGCCTTGAAATACAGGTGCATCAAGGCCAAAACCGCTTGACCGAAACCCTGGACGGTTTGCGATTTGGCATCTCCGCCACTTCTTTTTTTCAAACCAACCCCAGGCAGGCCTTGGCTTTGTATCGTTTGGCCTTGGATTGGTGTGCCTTGCAAGGGGATGAACTGGTGTACGACCTTTACACAGGAACGGGCAGCATTGCCTTGTTCTTGGCCCGACATGCAGCCAAAGTAATTGGTATTGAATACGTAGAATCCGCTATCGAAGATGCGCGGCGCAATGCGGAAGCCAACGGTATCCGTAACACCGAATTTTATGCGGGAGATATGGCCCGTCTTTTGAACGAGGATTTTTACAGCGCCCATGGTCGCCCCAATGTCGTGGTGGTGGACCCACCCCGTGCCGGCATGCATGCCGATGTAGTTCAAATGCTGCTGAAGAGCAATGCCGAGCGCATTGTGTACGTATCATGCAATGCTGCAACTCAAGCGCGGGATTTGCAGTCCCTGAACGAGTTGTACCGCTTGGAGCGCTTTCGTCCGGTGGATTTGTTTCCGCAGACGGCCCATATCGAAAACATCGCCCTTCTGATCAGGCGTTAAATTTGCAAGCTTCAACGAAGGCTCAACGAAGG
>RFMW01000201.1 GCA_009927485.1 Sphingobacteriia bacterium | reverse complement strand
GCCTTGGTCATCACGGCGCCGGGTACCGGAACACCGGAAAGCATATGGCCGGCGGGTAACAATTTGTCCATCCTCTTTGCGGATCTCAACGACGCCAAAAAAGAAAGGAACAAACAAAATTGGCCTTTGAATATTCCGTTCAGAACACAGACCGCCACGGGGCAACGCATCACGGTTCTCGGAAATCCAAACCTCAGTCAGGTACAGACCATCATGTTGGGGGTGCGGAATCCGCGTAAAACCTCCGGTTCTTCGGATGACGGCCTTGAAAAATGCGGAGAAATTTGGTTCAACGAATTAAGATTGACGGAATTTGATAACCGATCCGGCACCGCAGCTACCGGCAACCTGAACATGAAATTGGCTGATCTGGGCACCTTAAGCGCCACGGGTCTTTACAAGGGAATCGGCTTCGGGGGTCTTGAGAGCAAGGTGAGCGAACGATCCCGGGAAGAATTGGTGCAATACGATGCATCGACCAACCTTGATTTGGGCAAATTCCTGGGCTCCAAATCCAATTTGCGCATTCCAATCTATGCGGCCTACGGCGAAACCTTCAGCACTCCCGAATTCAACCCCTTGGATGGGGATGTTTTACTCAAAAATATTTTGGATGGCTACGAAAAAGGCGCTCAACGGGATTCCATTGTTTATGCTGCCGAAACCTACAGCCGTCGCAGAGCCTTCAATTTAACAAATTTGCAATTGACCCGCCAAGGGAGCGGGATGCCCAAACCTTGGGACCTGGCTAATTTCAATTTGACCTTGGCCTATTCGGAACTTTTTCAACGAAATCCCTTCACGGCATTCAACAGCACCGAAACTTACCGAGGAAGCCTGGGTTACCAGTATTCCGGACGATCCAATCCTATTCGGCCCCTGAGTGCCGTGTCTTGGCTTAAACCCAAAGCCTTGACGTTGATCCGTGATTTTAACTTCAACCTTTTGCCGACCAGCCTTACCCTGAGGGTGGATGTAGATCGTCTGTACCAGCATACCCAACTTCGGAACAATGCCGATGGGGGCAAGGGCATTGCCCCGACGGTCAACAAGAATTTCTTAATGAACCGAGTCTATGGTTTCCGGCACGATTTGACCCAAGGCCTACGCCTGGAATACGATGCCACGGCGGCCGCAAGAATTGACGAGCCTTTCGGGCTCCTGGATACCGAAGCCAAACGGGACACTGTTCTTAACAATTTGCGCAACGGTGGAAGACCAACCCGCTTTACGCATACCATGAGCGCCAATTACCAGGTGCCCATCAACAAATTACCCCTGATGGATTTCATGAACATCGCTTACCAATACCAAGCGAATTATGAATGGATTGCCGCCCCATTGGCCGCGGTCAATCTGGGAAATACCATTCAAAATTCCAGGACACAGCGGATCAACACCAACATCACCATGAATACGCTGTACAACAAATGGGCTTTTCTGCGCAAAGTCCTTGCCGATCAACCGCTCAAAGATCCTGTCCCTGCCGCGCCGGGCTCCAAAGCCAAGGACCCCAAGGCCAAAGGCGGCAAAACTGAAGACCCTAAAGCAAAGGATCCTAAAGCCAAGGGAGCCGCGGGCTCCAAGCCTGTAGGCAAGAAACCTCCCCAAGAGCCCGAAGAGGATTATTCGCTGAGCCTGTGGCGCAACGGGATCAAGGCCATTGCTATGCTCAAAAATGTTTCGGCTAACATTAGTTTGACCGAAGGGACGGTCATCCCTGGTTTTAATCAGGAGCCCAATCTTTTGGGCAACAACACCGACATCAATGCACCCGGTTTTCCTTTTGTGTTCGGGGATCAAAGGGATCTTCGCCCCGCCATCATCACCAAAAACTGGTTGAGTACGGACACCAACCTGACCGCTTTGTACGTAACCAACCGCAACCTCAATGCCCAGCTCCAGGCCACGCTGGAACCTTTCAAAGAATTCCGCATTACGGTCACCGCCAATAAAAACGACGTGATGCGTTTTCAGCAAAATTTCAGGGCCAATCGACTGGGCGAAATCACCCAATTCAACGGCATGGAATCCGGGGACTTTAGCATTTCGATCATCAGTCTTCGCGGGTTCCTTGAGAAAATACCGACCAATCCCGGCCAAGCCGACTACCTAAGTTCCGGGAATTTCCGTCGCTTCGAAGAGAATCGATTGGAAATCGCGGAACGCCTTGCGCGATCCAACCCCAACTCTTCGGGTCGTGGAGCTATTGACAGCCTTTTCCCGGATGGCTACAGCCGCAAATCCATCGATGTCCTTATCCCATCTTTCCTGGCCGCCTATACGGGTCAAAACCCCGGTAAAACATCCACCTCTTATTTCCCCGTCCTGCCCATGCCCAATTGGCGGCTCAATTATTCAGGGCTTACCCAAATTCCTTGGTTCAAGGAAAGATTCCAGAACATCATGATCAGCCATGGCTACCGCTCGGTTTATTCGGTGGGTAATTTTTCGACGAATCTTGTGTACCAAGAGAGGAATGGTGCCGCATTCAGGCGGGACAGCATCAACACCAAAGACTTTTATCCCCGTTACCAAATCGCTCAAATCAGCATCGCCGAACAATTAACCCCGCTAATCGGCCTGGACGCTACCCTTAAAAACAACCTCACCTTGAGGCTTGAATACAAAACCTCCCGAAACCTAACCCTCACGCTGGTGAACAACCGTCTGAACGAGAACACCACCCGAGAGCTTACCATCGGGGGGGGCTACCGCTGGAACAACCCGCGTTTGCCTTTCCTGATCAACGGTGAACTCCGCGAGCTCAAGAACGATCTCAATCTGCGCTTTGATTTGAATATTCGGGATAATTTCATGCTAATGAGGGACTTGGACGGGGTGGAACCTCAACCCTCCGGGGGCGGGCGAACGGTTTCGGTCAAACCAAGTGCCGATTATGTCCTGAACGACATGATTAATGTTCGATTCTTTGTGGATTACCAATTGTCCACGCCCTATATTTCCACCTCCTTTCCCAATTCCCAAACCAGCGGAGGTGTTAGTATCCGTTTCACCTTGGCAAATTGAGATATTGGGTGGCCTCGCTGCATTTTTTTATCATTTTTTGGCAATTAATTCATATAAAATTCTAAACTTTATCCAACAATGAAATTTCCCTCTGATCTCCGATACACCGCCGAACACGAATGGGTTGCCTTGAATGGCAATATCGCCACCGTAGGGATCACCGATTTTGCCCAAGGAGAATTGGGAGATATCGTTTTTATCGAACTGGATTGCCACGGCAAAAGCCTGGATAGCCAAGAGGTTTTTGGCACAGTTGAGGCCGTCAAGACCGTTTCCGACCTGTATATGCCCCTCAGCGGGGAAATTATTGAGGTTAATCCGCTTCTTCAATCCCAACCCGAACTCGTCAACCGCGACGCATACGGTGATGGTTGGATGATTCGCATTCAAATCTCCAATCCCGACCAATGGGAGCAATTAATGGATAGCTCCACCTACCAAGCCCATACCGGGCATTAAACCACAGGGCATTAAACTCCCATCCTATGCGTTCAAGAGGTGCCTCCACAGGATTTTATTTTGTTCCGCCTCTGGTTTGGACCGTAATCATGATGGGGCTGATGCTGGGTTCCGGCTCCGGCCTCCCC
>RFMW01000150.1 GCA_009927485.1 Sphingobacteriia bacterium | reverse complement strand
TTGCGCAGAGATACCGACTCCGAAATAACGACTGCGGCCATTGAGCAAGCCACGTTGCAACATCAGATGAAGCCCCAATGCACAACCGTGGTCTGTGGCCGTGACTGGCACAAAGGAGTGATTGGCATTGCAGCCTCCCGTTTGGTCGAGAGGTTCTACAAACCCACCGTTGTTTTCTGCGAAGAAGACGGCAAAATGACGGGGTCCGCCCGTTCGGTGCAAGGCTTCGATTTGTACCATGCCCTCAGCCAATGTTCGGAGACCATTGAACAATTTGGTGGCCACAAGTACGCCGCCGGGCTCACCTTGTTACCGCAGAATTATCCTGCCTTTGTCAATAAGTTTGAAGAAGCCGTTGCCCGTACTATCGAGCCTTGGCAATTGCGTCCTTCGCTTGACATTGACCTTGAGTTGAATTTGAATCAAATTACCCCGAAATTTTTCCGAATCCTTCTGCAGTTTGCGCCCTTCGGGACCGGGAATAAGCCTCCCTTGTTCTGTGCACGAAATGTGTTTGCCAGCCCGGGGAGCAGCCGTATCGTAGGGCAAAACCACCTCAGTCTTCAAATTCAGCAGGAGGGGAGCCCCCGGATTCAGGCCATCGCTTTTGGCCAAGGCAGTATGCTGCCCTTGCTTGCCAAGGGCCTGCCATTGGACATTGCCTTTCATCTCGAAGAAAATTTCCACCGAGGCATCGCGACCATGCAGGCTCGAATTGTGGATTTACATATGGCCCCATAACAAACAATGGAATTACGCGCCGAACTCCTCTGCAAAAAGTACGGACGCCGCGAGGTAGTCAAGTCCGTGAGCCTATCGGTGCAACGGGGTCAAATCGTTGGATTGCTTGGACCGAACGGGGCGGGCAAAACCACCTGCTTCTACATGCTGGTGGGCCTAATCAAAGCCGATGGTGGCCGTGTATGGGTGGATCAACGCGATATCACTAACCTTCCCATGTACCAACGGGCCCGCATTGGCATTGGCTACCTGCCCCAAGAATCCTCCATATTCAGAAAATTAACAGTGGAAGAAAACCTTCGCGCCGTCTTGGAGACCACCAAACTCAGCGCAGCCGATCAGCGTGCCAAAGCCAACAGCCTCATCGAGGAATTCAACCTGGGCAGGGTACGCCATAACCGAGGGGATTTGTTATCCGGAGGTGAGCGCCGCCGTACGGAGATGGCCAGGGCACTTGCCACCGACCCGGCCTTCATCTTGTTGGATGAGCCTTTTGCCGGTGTCGACCCTATTGCGGTCGAGGATATTCAACATATCATTTATTCCCTGAAGCGCCGCAATATCGGTGTCCTGATTACGGACCACAATGTGCAGGAGACCCTCTCCATCACCGACGAAGCCACCCTTCTCTTTGAAGGGAGTATCCTGCGTCAGGGACCCGCAGAGCTCATGGCCGCCGATCCGGAAGTCCGTCGCCTTTACCTGGGGCGAAACTTTGAGTTTAAGCGCAAGTCCTTTGACGCGATGACCTCCATCGAATCCCCCTAAGCAGCATGACGGTATTGAATCAGGTAGCCACC
>RFMW01000113.1 GCA_009927485.1 Sphingobacteriia bacterium | reverse complement strand
TTGATGGTCGGTGGTACGTGCCGTGCACGATCGCGAGAATGGAGGCCACGGCCTCGGCCGCTCCGGCCGCTCCCAGCAGATGCCCGGTCATTGATTTGGTGGAGGAAACGTTGAGGCGGTAAGCATCTTCTCCGAAAACGTTTTGGATGGCTTTGATTTCGGAGAGGTCGCCCAACGGGGTGGAAGTCCCGTGGACATTGATGTAATCGATCTCCGAGGGCACAAGACCGGCATCGCGCAACGCATTGCGCATGACCAGGGTTGCTCCCAGACCTTCGGGATGCGGGGCAGTAATGTGGTGGGCATCTGCGGACAAGCCGGCCCCGCCTATTTCGGCATAAATACGGGCACCCCTTGCCAATGCGTGGTCGAGGGACTCGAGAATGAGGGCGGCGCCTCCTTCGCCCAAGACAAACCCGTCTCGGTTCAAATCAAAGGGCCGGCTGGCCGTGGCCGGATCATCGTTGCGCTCTGACAGGGCTTTCATGGCATTGAAGCCTGCGACCCCCGGCTCGTTGACTGCGGCTTCGGACCCTCCAGTGATAAACAGATCGGCCACCCCCCAACGGATATAGTTGAAGGCGTCGATGATCGCGTTGTTGGAGGAAGCGCAGGCGGAAACCGTGGTGTAGTTGGGCCCGTGAAAGCCGTATCGAATGGACAGGTAGCCAGCAGCAATGTCCGAAATCATTTTGGGAACAAAAAATGGGTTGAATTTGGGTGTTCCATCGCCTTCAAAGTAGTTTTTGAATTCATGGAATACGGTGTATAAGCCCCCGATTCCTGAGCCCCAAATGACTCCGGCTCTTTCCCCATCGATTTTGAATTGGTGCAGGCCAGCGTCGTTGAAGGCCTCCTCCGCAGTAACCATCGCGTACTGGGTATAGGGGTCCATTTTGCGGGCTTCTTTGCGGTCCATATGGTTTTCTGGGTCGAACCCTTTGACCTCGGCCGCAAATTGCGTACGGAATTTGGAAGCGTCGAAACGGGTAATGGGGCCGCACCGCTGCGGCCTTGCAAAAGCCCATTCCAATAATCTTGTACGGAATTACCCAGAGGCGTAAGGGCCCCTAGGCCTGTGACAACGACTCTACGCATAACCAATGGATTTCCGTGGCTTAAGTGTTCCACGGTTTGGAAAATAGGCTTATTTGGCGTTGGCTTCCAGGTAGGTGATCGCCTGGCCCACGGTTTGAATGTTTTCCGCTTGGTCGTCCGGAATGGAAAGATTGAATTCTTTCTCGAATTCCATGATCAATTCAACGGTATCGAGAGAATCAGCCCCCAAATCATTGGTAAAGCTTGCTTCCGGGGTCACTTCGTTCTCATCCACTCCCAATTTGTCA
>RFMW01000038.1 GCA_009927485.1 Sphingobacteriia bacterium | reverse complement strand
TTTGCAAGGATTGCTCAAGGAGAACCCCCAGCGATCGGTTTTTCTGTATAATTTTTACCATTTGGATGCCCAATGGTCGCCGGTGGTAACGGACGTGCCTCCAATTCGTATATTGTTATGGGAACCCGAATATCAACAACGAACCCCTGTGTCTCCGCGGGTCATGGCCTGGGTTAAGGCTTTGGCGGACCAAATCCCGGATATTCTCTGGGTTCCGCTCCTTTTGACGCCGTTTTTGGCGGTATAGATCCACAGCGCTTGCACTACAAAGAACACCCCATCACCGCCCATTACCGGGGTCATTCCCACCCTCGGGATTGGTTGTTTCCGGAGGTGGATGGCTATTATCCTTCCTTCTCTTCGTTTTGGAAACGCTGCGAAGCGAGGGCGCGGGCTAGGTTTCTTTGAGCCCTTCCTCAAACATTCGAGGACCTGGTATGTTAATAAAGCATTGATTTTCTGAATTTTAGATGAATACAGCCTGGAATTTGCCTTTTGAGCCCGCTTTTCGGGCCCGATAGGCGTTATACGCTTACGCCGCGATATCCGGTTTTTTGATTCATCTGGGATTGATTGGGCTCAAATCGGTTTTTCCTGCTGCAATTAGTTCCAATTTTTTGGCCCATCCTATTAATGCCATCTACACCCCCTTCTCGATTCTGCTGTTCTTTGAGTCGTATTTGCTGATTTTTTACCTTCGTCAATCCACCACGTTCTATATCGGAAAGCAGTACGAAATTATTGCCTTGATCCTTATCCGGGGAGTCTTCAAGGATATGACCCATTTGGATTTGCATGCAGGATCCATTGCTTCGGTGAACAATGTGGAGTTGGCCAGGGATTTGGGGGCCGTTGTTTTGGTTTTTGCGTTGATTTATCTTTTTTACCGAATTAGCGGTATTCAAAGCGGGAAAGCGCTGGAAACTCTGGATGAAAGTGGATTGGGCGATCCCTTGCGCCGATTTATTCGGGCCAAGAAGGTTTTGTCCCTCCTTTTATTGGGTGTTTTTGTGGTTTTATCAAGCCAAAGTTTGATACAATGGGTATCCGATTCACGATCGGTTCAGCTGGATTCCATCCATTTAATGCCAATGGTTGATCCTAACACTGTATTTTTTGATCATTTCTTTACGGTTTTGATCCTCAGCGATGTGTTTATTTTACTTTTCTCTTTGCTTTATACCGAAGAATTCCCTACCATTATCCGTAACAGCAGTTTTGTGATTTCCACCATCATGCTCAAGCTTTCTTTTTCGGCCGAAGGAGGTATGGTCCAGTTGTTTATCTTGGCAGGTGTGGCCTTTGGCGTGGTGATGCTCTACCTTGCCAATACTTTTGAAACACTCAAGGTTAGTCCCGCAAACAACGGATAGATAGTCCCAGACGTTTGAGGTTGTTGTCTCTAAAAAGGTTTGAAGCGTTGAAGGAGACTCGTCGAAAATAGGCGTTGGCGGGGGTTAAGGTGAGGCCGGTGGAGGACCACCAGTAGGCATGGCTGCCCAG
>RFMW01000098.1 GCA_009927485.1 Sphingobacteriia bacterium | reverse complement strand
TTTTGCATTTGCAATGTCATTTTGGTCAAGATACCTTGTCGTTAGCTCGTCGCGGGGCCCAGGTGACCGGGGTGGATTTTTCGAGCCTTGCTATCCAAAAGGCCCGTGCTTTGGCGGTTGAAATGAACCTGAAGGCGGAATTTATTTGCAGGGATATCGCCTCTTTGATGGAGGATCTGCCAACAACAGGGACCTTTGACCGGGTCATGTGCACCTACGGCACCTTGGGCTGGTTGCCGGAACTCCAAACTTGGGCTTCAACCGTTGCCGCTGCCTTGCGACCCGGTGGATCCTTGGTTTTGGTCGATTTTCACCCGGTGGTTTGGATGTTGGATAACGATTTTCGAGAGATCACGTACCCTTATTTTAATTTTGGTCCGTTGCACGAAGATTTGGAGGGAACCTATGCGGACCGCAATGCGCCGATTAAGGCTTCTTGTATTTCGTGGAATCACAGCTTGTCCGAAATTGTTCAAGCATTGTTATCAAAGGGACTGCGCGTGGATGCTTTGGACGAATGGGACTATTCTCCTTACCCTTGTTTTGCTCGTCAAATTGAAGTGGGACCAGGGCGCTTCCAAATACCAGGATTGGAGGGTAAATTACCTATGTTATACGGTATCAAAGCGACCAAGGTTTATGAAAGTTAGGTTGTTTCTTTTCTTTTTTTTGGCGGCCTGCCAGAGCCCATCCCCTACCAAGGTGGATTGGGATATTCAAAATCCGGATGCTACCTCTTCGACGCGGATCTATTTGGATTCCACGCGACGTTGGGCCGGAGGACAGGGGGTGGATTCGGTGGCCTCTCCGATTTGTGTAGAGTCTTCCCAAGTCTGGGAGGGCAGGGGAAACCAGGTCCCCGGTTTTTCTTCGGAATTCATGCACCGAGGAACCTATCCTGGACCGGCTGTTTACCAAGTGGTGGTGTATGCGCGCAACAGCAGTCCCCGATGGCTGCTACGTTTGGGATCGGTATCGGCAAGCGAAGGCGATATGCGTGATTACCCACAGCGTTCGGTGTCTGGTGAGGCCTGGGTTCGACAGGCTTGGAATGTTTCGGTCAAACAAGACCAACACCTCCGCATGGAGGTTTCGCTTCTCGATCCCGGCAAGGTCTGTATTCGCGGATTGGAGATTCGTAAACTTCTATGACCTTAGACCAAACCAAGCGAACTTGGTTTTGTTGTTGGTCCTAGCATGTTAAGTTTAGCGCAGGTCGACCGAATCATTGAAATGGCGTGGGAAGATCGAACCCCTTTTGAGGCAATTTTCCATCAATTCGGACTCGCCGAAGCGGATGTGGTGGCGTTGATGCGGCGAGAGCTCAAGGCCTCTAGTTTCAAACTTTGGCGGGAGCGGGTTCATCAGAAGGTTAGTCACAAACATCTTTACAAACGGGCCGAGGCAATCGAACGATTTCGATGCAGTCGCCAGCGCAGTATTTCGGGGAACAAAATTTCGAAGCGGTCGTGATCTCGCCCCGCTTGGAGGAGGCTCTGGCCCAGGTAGCAAGGATCGATCCGGTGGCCTATGGTCGAACCCGTAATTATGTGGACGGAGCGGTGACTCGTTTGTCCCCTTACCTATCCCGGGGGGTGCTGAGCACCAGCTTGGTGGCTGATTCGTTGGTCGAACGTGGATTTTCGTGGGAGGACTGCGAGTCGTTGGTCAAAGAATTGGCTTGGCGGGATTATTTTCAGTTGGTTTGGAAACACCAGGGGGATGCCCTTGACCAGGACCTGCGTTACCCCCAGGTTGGAGTTCGTCACCATCGGGTGCCCGCGGCTTTGGTGAGGGCAGAGACGGGTATTGAGGCCCTTGATGCCGGGGTGAGGGAATTGTACAGGACCGGTTATATGCACAACCATCTTCGGATGTACACCGCGGCTCTTGCTTGCAATGTCGGAGGATCGCACTGGTTACAAGCGGCCCGATGGATGTTCTATCATTTGTTGGATGCAGACTGGGCGAGCAATGCCTTGAGCTGGCAATGGGTGGCCGGTGCCTTCAGTACACGTAAATACTTCGCGAACCAGGACAACATCAACAAATATGCGCTTTCCTGCCAAAAGGGAACGTTTCTCGATGTGGGTTACGATGTTTTGGGGAACCTTGAGGTTCC
>RFMW01000250.1 GCA_009927485.1 Sphingobacteriia bacterium | reverse complement strand
ACGATGATGGAACGGACTTTACTGGCAATATCAGACATGTGGTTCTGGGTTAATTTGGACTGCAATATTACATGAAATTCCGTGAACTTCATCATTCATCCTAACCAAGAGGCCTTAGTACTTTTGCGCAATGGCTCGCAAGGTCCACAAATTGAGTTTAGAGGCTGATTTAGCCGTTTTGGGCTTGGACAGCACCCTTGCCCCCTATGCCTTGGCCGGAGGCCTGAACAAGGGTCTTGGCTGGAATTTGGTCCGAAGCCGAAGAGATGCCGAACTGGCATTCCCCTCCCAAGGCAATTTAACTCCATCGAACCCGGTGGAGAACGACGAGCAATCCAACCAGGACTCCTCCGATATTTCATATTTCCAGCTATTTTTTCAGGAGCTTGAGCTCTATACGGCTCCATTGTGCCTGGTGGCCAACAGGGGCTCCTTGGGGCTCCTGCTGCCTGCCATGAGAAATTTTAATTATTTATTGACCTGGCCCAAGGAGGCCGAGGAATACAGCGACGTACTTTTGCATCGGAAAATTGGAAATTTGGAGGGAGTGAATTTTGCGGCTGATATTACATCGCGCCTAGGTTCCCAGGCTATGATTTCGCTTCAATTTGCGCCCAGTTTACAAGAACCCCAAGAAAAAAGATACCATGAATATGAAATCCCCGGAGGAGTTGGAAAAGGCAGTTAGGCAAACCAAAATCATTGCCACCTTGGGGCCAGCGAGTTTCGAAAAGGCCCAACTCAAAAGCTTGATTCTGGCCGGCGCTAATGTGTTACGATTAAATTTTTCGCATGCCGATTATGATATTCTGCGCAGGGTTATTGTGGACATCCGGGCGCTTAATGAAGAGTTAGGCACCACAGTCGGTATTCTGGGTGACTTGCAAGGCCCCAAGATTCGAATAGGGGAAATGCCCCAAGGCGGCCTGCTCTTTGAGCCGGGTGATCGATTAGCCTTGGTGACCCAACCTTGCCTTGGCAGCAAAGATGAGATCTATATCAATTACACCCAATTGCCTCAGGATATCCGACCCGGTGATTTGTTGCTTTTGGACGATGGTAAATTGAAATTCAAGGCTTTGTCCAGCAACGCCAAAGACCGTATCGAAATGGAGGTTGTCTCTGGAGGGTTGCTTAGTTCTCGCAAAGGGGTCAACCTGCCGGACACCGAAGTTGCCCTCCCCAGCTTAACCGAGAAGGACCGCAAGGATTTGGATTTTATATTGGAACACAAATTGGATTGGGTTGCCTTGTCCTTTGTCCGCAAGGCGGCGGATATTGTCGCCCTTCGGGAGATCATTCGATCCAGTGGTCAGGATATCCCCGTGATGGCCAAAATCGAGAAACCCGCGGCGGTCGCTGACCTCGAGAACATTATCAATGCATCGGATGCCGTGATGATCGCCCGCGGCGACCTCGGCGTGGAGTTCCCCATTGAGCAACTACCGTTGATCCAAAAGCGTATTGTCCGGTTGTGCATGGATTTGTGCAAGCCTGTGGTGGTGGCAACGCAGATGATGGAATCCATGATTACCAATTTCATGCCCACACGGGCCGAAGCCAACGACGTAGCGAACGCTGTTCTGGATGGAGCCGATGCCCTGATGCTTTCCGGTGAAACCTCGATGGGCTCGCATCCATCCCAGGTGGTGGAATACATGGTCCGTATTATCCGGACGGTGGAAGATCAATCGGAAATTTATTACCGCGATCATCGTCTTTCCCAAGACTCCACCACCTTTATTTCCGATCAATTGTGTTATTTGGCCTCCAGAGCGGCCTTGCGTGTGGATGCCAAAGCGATCGTGGGCTTCACCAAATCAGGATACACGGCCTTTCAGGTTTCATCGTACCGCCCCAAATCGGGGATCATTATCTTCACGCCCAACCTTCCTTTGCTGACCAGGCTTTCTTTGGTGTGGGGTGTGCGTGCCTTGTATTATGACAAACTCACCTCGACGGATGAAACCATCGATGATGTGGCTCGAATTCTCAAAGCCAACGCTTGGCTGAAATCCGGGGACACGGTCGTCAATACCGGGGTCATGCCGCTGCGCAGTGTGCACCGCGCTAATTTCATCAAGCTAACGGTTATTGAGTAATCAGCAGGCCCAGGCGCCTCATGGTTGCCACTGAACGTTCAGTTTGAATTATGGAAGATTATGTGGCCATTAATCGCGCCTACTGGGATGCCCGGGTGGAGTCGCATTGGCTCTCGGATTTCTATCAAATGAAGGCCTTTAGGGAGGGGTGGTGTTCGCTCAAAGATCCTGAATTGGGGTATTTGGGG
>RFMW01000198.1 GCA_009927485.1 Sphingobacteriia bacterium | reverse complement strand
TTGAATGAACGGCAACGATTTGATGGATGGGTGGAAATGTTCAAACATGCAATCATCGGAGATTTTGCCTTATTGGATGCAATCAAAGCCTATTGGGTGGAGTATGACGCAAGCGCCGCTGAGTCAACACGAGCTATGCCGCTGCCTACCCAAGAACTCATCGAATCTGCATTGAGGGTCAAAATCCGCATTGTTCAGGAAGACCCCTTCGAGAGGGACCTGCGTCGATTGCTTAATTATGGACATACCCTGGCCCATGCTTTGGAATCCTCATCAAACCTTTTCAGCCATGGGCAG
Organism: Sphingobacteriia bacterium; assembly: GCA_009927485.1. Lineage (GTDB taxonomy): Bacteria > Bacteroidota > Bacteroidia > UBA7662 > UBA7662 > SYHX01. The sequence continues at coordinate 7,338 of RFMW01000198.1, read as the reverse complement.
GCCGTTTGGCTGGGCATGCTTTTTGAATTGCAATTAGCGGTTCAATGCGATTTGTTAGCAGAGCCTGAGGCGCGTCATATTTTAGAATTTCTGAGCCTGTTGACACCGTTCAGTGGATATGCTGATGTTGTTCCCTCGAACGTCCTTCCGGAATGGAACAGGTTATGGGGTTATTTGGAACAAGACAAAAAGGTTCGCTTTGGTCAAATAACTTGGTCACTCCCTGTCAAAGTTGGCCAAGGCCAAACCGGGATTGAAGTCGATGTTCAGACCGTCAAGAAATTGTACGAAATTTGGTCATTGAATCCTTTTTAGAATAATTTTTCTTTACTACAGCCTTTCCGTTGGTCTCTCCAAATTCATTGCATCGTCCAAGCGAGTTAGTCTTTCATGGTAGTCCATCCCGGCTACCCTCGGCGGTCTCGTTGAATCTACCGCCTTCCAAAAGTCAGCTTATTCGGAGAATTTTCATAGGCGCCGTTCAAGGCTTGGACCGTCCGTTCCTTGAATGGGATTCCACTTGGCCTCAGGATGTTATGGATGCTTGGTCGATGGTTCACTGCGTCCTTACTCGTCGTCAACAAGGTCAACACCAATCCGTTGACCAATTGTGGGAGGCTGGAGAAGCAGGAACGGTGATGCGTTTTGGGCTTGCCTTTCTGGTAGCGCAAGGCTGTGGGGGAATCCTCCGAGGCAATGGCAGGTCGCATGAACGGCCTATAGGAGATTTGGTTAATGCCCTGATTCAATGCGGCGCCAACATTGAATACCTGGGTGAAACGGGTTATCCTCCCTTGAAGATTCATCCTTCATCCCTGAGGCGAAGGGATTTGTTTATGGAAGCAGGTACGAGTTCGCAATTTATCTCGGCCATGGCGATGGTTGCACCGCTCTTGCGACCGCTTGATGCGTTGCAAGAAAATGCGCCTTGGAAGATTGCATGGTCACCACGATACGTTGCATCGAGGCCTTATTTGGCTTTGACTGTCCAAGAAATGTCGAGCTTTGGATATTCCTTTGACTATTACGAACATTCCCTTCATTATATCCCTGCTGTGACGGTTCAGGACTCGCATCCTGGCGACGGGGCATTGGGACAAGATCCAAAGCCGGTCGAAGGCGATTGGAGTGCGGCTTCTTTTTGGATTTGGCGGCATGCCGTGATTCCTCTTTGTCAGCGATTGGAACTAAAGATTTTGACAGGCGATAGCCATCAAGCAGATTCCGTAATCTTGGATTTGTTAGCAAAGCTTGCTCCTCAGGTTTCTGCGGTCTTCAGGCCGGAAACTTGCACTTGGACCTTCGTTTCTCTGGGCAGCGGGGCGATGCCCACCAACAATACAGAGGAACGACCTTCTGATCTAGGACAAACAGTAGTGAATTGCGATCAAGGCCTTTGGCGAATTAAAGCCACGGATTTCCCGGATATGGTGCCGGCATTGGCCATGTGGGCGATTTTGTCCGGTAATGCGGTGGAGTTTGTCGGGATTGGGCAACTCCGCTACAAAGAAAGTGATCGAATTCAGGCCTTGATGGTCAATTTGGAGCTATTGGGAGTACCGATTGAAAAGCACGGTCCAGATGGCCTGCTGATCCGCCCCCTTGCTTCGTGGGCTGTGTATTCCCGTCGTTTTGTTGCTACACACTTATCGAAGGACTATTCGGTTGACCCTGCTCCTTTGCTTCGGTGTTTTGGGGATCATCGGTTGGCGATGGCATTGAGCATGTTGGCATTACCGGATTTGCCTATACTCTTGGATGAACCCTATACCGTTCGCAAGTCTTATCCCGGGTTTTGGGAGGATTGGGCCAAATTTGGATATGCCCTGAAGGCCTTAAATTAGCGCATGCCCGGAAATAGTTTTGGAAGAAATTTTAGGATAACCTCTTTTGGAGAATCACACGGCCCGGTGATCGGTGTGGTGGTGGACGGTATCCCCGCGGGATTAGCCCTTGATTTGAACAAGGTACAAGTCCAGCTTGATCGGCGTCGACCTGGACAAAGCCGTATGACCACTGCCCGTAACGAAGAGGATCGCGTGCAATGTCTTTCCGGTATGTTTGAAGGACGTTGCACGGGGGCCCCCCTTGCCTTGGTCATCCCGAACCGGGATGCCAAACCAGAAGATTATGAGCATCTTCGGGATCAAATCAGGCCATCGCATGCGGATTTCACCGTGATGGCGAGGTACGGTTACCGGGATCATCGGGGCGGGGGACGGAGCAGCGCAAGGGAAACTGCTGCCCGTGTGATGGCAGGAGCAGTCGCCGCAACCTTGCTGGAGTGCATGGGCGTTCATTGTTATGCTTGGGTTCATTCCGTGGGGCCCCATGCCTTAACCGTTCCTTTGCCCTCAGGCCTTGCCTCCAAGGGCACGGCTTCGGGCTATGAACATCATCGCCGTTGCCCTTTCACCTTGGAGCAGATTGAGGCATCCCCTCTTAGGTGCCCTGATCCAAAGGCATCTTCTTTGATGGAGGCCTATATCGATGAGGTTCGCTCAGCGGGGGACAGTACAGGGGGTACGGTGGTGGGCTGGTGTCAGGGATTACCCCCCGGATTGGGAGATCCAGTGTACGACCGCTTGGAAGCCGATTTGGCCAAAGCGATTTTATCCATCAATGCGGTCAAAGCCTTTGAATTGGGGAGCGGATTTGCGATGAGCGCGGGAAGGGCTTCGGACTTCAACGACGCCATCCTTGCAGCGGATACCAAGGAATGGTCTTCCGTGGAAACCTTGAGCAACCATTCGGGGGGAATTCAAGGGGGAATCAGCAACGGGCAGCCCTTGTGGTTTAAGGCGGGTTTCAAGGCCACAGCCACGGTAGCTATACCTCAGCAATCAGTTGATTTTCAGGGTAATTCAGTAAAATTGCAGGCTCATGGTCGCCATGACCCCTGTGTTGTACCGCGTGCTGTACCCGTTGTGGAGGCCATGATGGCGTTGGTGGTTGCGGATCATGTGCTTGGTTGGCCCGCCGCTCAACTTTCTGTGCTTTTAAAATCCATTGCGCGACCTTGATATTAGATTTTCTGCCTTTATCTCCCCTGTAACAAGATCCCACCATGACCAAAGACCCAGTGACGCAATACCCTGCTCAGGATGGAGATGGCCCATCGCGATCGGAACAAACCCAACCCAAGGCCAAGCAGTGGCCTATGCACCTTCGCATCTTGATCGGCATAGGGTTAGGATTGGCCTTTGGTCTTTGTTTTTCGGCAGCAGGCTGGTCATCTTGGGTCTTGGATTGGGTGAAACCTGTGGGGACCGTGTTTGTAAATCTTTTGAAATTAGTGGCTATACCTTTGGTTTTGGTTTCGTTGGTGGATGGTGTTACAGGCCTCAAGGACCTCCGAAAGCTGTCCAGCATGGGAGGACGCACCCTGCTGATTTTTTTGATGACCACCGTCTGCGCAGTGAGTATAGGGCTCGTGACCGTGAACCTGCTACGGCCCGGGGATTATTTATCCGAAACCAAAAGAGATGAATTGCGAGAACGTTTCGCATCCGCGGGTTCTGGAGGATTGGACAAGGCTGAAGCCTTCAAGGAAGAAGGGCCATTGGCCGCGGTCATCAATATGGTGCCTGAGAACATCTTCCATGCGCTGTCTCACAACGGCTCCATGCTGCAGGTGGTGTTCTTTGCCTTGTTTATGGGTATTGCGATCATGGCTCTTCCTGCCTCCCAGACCAACATGGTTCGGGATTTGTTTGGACAACTTAATCGTGTCATCCTGCAGATGGTGGATATGATCATGGTGATTGCCCCTGCCGGAGTATTTGCCTTAATTTCTTCGTTGATCGCAGATTTTGCCGGTGATGATCCTGGCGAAGCGGTGGAATTGTTGGGTGCTTTATCGGTTTATGCTCTTACGGTGGTTGTAGGCCTGATCGTGATGATGGTGATGGTTTACGCAACATTGTTAAGGCTTTTCGGGAATTACAATCCCCTTAAATTTTTTGGTATTATGAGCCCTGCACAGCTCTTGGCATTTTCAACTTCCTCCTCCAATGCAACGCTGCCGGTTAATTTGGAATGTGCCGAAAAGTTGGGTGTTCGAGAAGAAGTGAGGACCTTCGTTTTGCCATTAGGAGCCACCGTCAATATGGATGGAACCAGTTTGTACCAAGCCGTTGCGACGGTCTTTATTGCCCAGGCTTTTGGTCATAATTTAGGGTGGGCTGATCAATTAACTATTGTTTTAACAGCAACCCTTGCGTCTATTGGTTCTGCCGGAGTGCCGGGTGCGGGTATGGTGATGTTGGTTATCGTCCTTCAATCGGTGGGCTTGGAAACGGCTGGGATCGCTTTGATAGTGGCTGTGGACCGAATCTTGGACATGATGCGAACTGTCGTCAATGTGACGGGTGATGCCATGACGGCCGTTTTGGTTGATCGATGGATGGGGGCAAAGTCCATGGACAAAATTGTTGAGGTTTAATCAGAATCTGGGCATCAACCTCTTTCCGGCCAACCCTGCGGCTCCTCAAAAAAAAATACCCCCCGAGGATTCGGAGGGTATGATTTTGGTGAAGGCGTTGAGCCCTCAAAAGCAAGTTAACAATTATTTTTTGCCTTTGCCAAACAGTTCGGCAGTCTTCTTTTTGTAAGCTGCAGAGGCTTCTGCAGCGGTATTGAAGGAGCCTAAATCAAGGCGGACACGATTGTTGAAGAGAACGGCCTTGAATTTGTTGCCGCTTTTGATCACGCCTTTGTAGCCGAATTTATTTTCGGTTTTGTTCACATTGCGAACGACCACGGAACGCGTAGCAAATTCCAGGTTTTCCAAACGGCAATCCAGGGGATTGTTGTTAATAACGTTTACAAATAAACGCTCTTTGGTAGCCTTTTTCTTGCAGAAAATTTCGGCAACAAGCTTGTGCAGGTAAATGGTTTCGTTTTTGTAGGTGCCATCGCCCAAAGGCCAGTTCTTCTGAAAGAAGGCATACCCTCTGGAATGGCGGCGTAGATTGGCTAAGAAGCCGACTTTGACCAGATACGGGTTTTCGTTGAGGAACTTGGCGACTTTGTCGTCTACTAGGGCAGTTTCCTTGGAGTTTTTGAGCTTGAGTTTAACTGACATCGTGTTATGGTTTAATTTAACGAATATTTAAGAAGGCCAAAGGTAAAATAAATTTTGTACTAAATTGTCACTTTTTAGATTAAAAATAATTTTAACCTCGTACTCAAATCCTTAAAGTCTTCATTTTCAGCATTTAAACGATTGAATCTTTCGGGTTCAGTGAGGAATTTTTCTCTTTGAGTATTGTTTTCTTGCTGTTGAATGGCCCATTGCGGACGTGTTCCGAAGCCCCCAAATTCCACCAAAAAGTCCAAAATGCCCTGCTTTTCGCCATCAAACAATGATTTTTCAGTATCTGAATACAATATTACAGAAAGGAATAGAGGCTCATTGGAGGCCTTAGCAGTGAACCCGGATGGGCGATCCTGGTTCTCTTCAAGGGGCATATTTCTGCTCAAAATACCCTCCAAACCGCCCAGGTTATGGTCTCTACATTCTTGGACTAGGTGTTGCCATAGCTTGTTCAGATTTTGACAGGACGATGGGGGTGGGGGGGACCACTGGTGACTGCTTTCTTTGGGGATTGGTTTGGTATTTCCTTGGGTTTTACCCAAATGTCCCCGCAATGTTTGAAGGAAATCTACGGTGGTGGCTGTGCCGGTGTTTTGGGTGTTCGAAGAAATCGGCTTAGAAGAATGCTCTTTTTGAAAGTTGGCACCGCCTGGGGTTTCAGGGATTGATTTTTGGTCAGAGAAATCCTGTAATGCTCGTTCGCTAGATTCTTGTACCCTTAATTCTTGCAAGTTGTTAGGGCTCGACTCAGACGGTACTTTGACTTGAATTTTGACTTGAGCTGGTGTTTTAAAATCGGCAACCGGCAACCGGGTTGTGATGCCTTTCAGGGGATGGGTCTCGGATTCAGCGGGAATTTTTGGCTCTTGAATCGGTTCAGGATTTGTATTCTTTTGCCTTCTTTGGGCCAAATAACAAATTTTCATCACAGCTGTTTCTACGAGGAGCCGTGGTTGTCTGGACTGTCGGTATTGCAGTTCGACCTGATTGAGTAGGTGCAATCCCGCCAGGAGCATTTCGGTGCTCGTTTCTTGAGATTGAATGATAAGCCGTTGCCTGTATTCCTGGCCGGAATCGATGAGTTCAGTGGTTCTTGGTGTCTTGGCCATCAGTATGTTACGAAAATGGGAGGCCATGCCAAGTACCCAGAGCATGGGGTCGTATCCACGAGCAACCATACTGTCCAATGCTTGCAGGGTCAGGGTCGGATCCCCTTGGAACATTGTTCTGGCGCAGTCCACAAAAAGGCTTTGTCGAGCACACCCAGTTGATCGCAAACCAGGCTGTTTGTGAGTTTGCCCCCGCTGAAGCCGGCCAATTGATCCAACATGGTTAAAGCATCCCTCAATGCTCCGTCAGCGCGCGATGCAATGGTCAGAAGGGCATCGTTCTCATACTCAAATCCTTCGGAACGGCAAACCAAGGCTAATCGTTCAGCGATATCTTGGAGTCGAATTCTTTTGAAATCAAAAACTTGACAACGGGACAAAATGGTGGGAAGTATTTTGTGTTTTTCCGTTGTGGCCAAAATAAACTTGGCGTAGGTAGGGGGTTCTTCGAGGGTCTTGAGCAAGGCATTGAATGCTGCGGTGCTGAGCATGTGGACCTCATCGATGATATAGACTTTGTAGTCGCTTCCCTGGGGTGGATAACGGACTTGCTCAACGAGGGAGCGAATATCGTCCACCGAATTGTTGGAGGCGGCATCCAATTCATGGATGGCAAGGGATCTGCCTTGGTCAAAGGACTGGCAGGAGGGGCATTCTCCGCAAGCCTCTTGATGGCTGTCTCGGAAGGAGCAATTGATGGTTTTGGCCAAAATGCGAGCACAGGATGTCTTGCCGACGCCTCGGGGCCCACAAAACAGGTAGGCCTGGGCCAATTGGCCCTTGGCAATGGCATTACGCAGGGTGGTGGTGATATGGTCCTGACCGACCAGCTCCTCAAAGCGTGGGGGGCGGTATTTGCGGGCGGAAACCTGATAATCTTGCATTTGCCCAAAGTTAAGCGGGGTGGGCGATTTCGGAAATATTCTTCCTATATTTGCGACCCCGAAGAAAACTTCGGTCTTAACCCCGTTGATCTATGAATCAATATGAAACCGTACTCATCCTGAACCCGGTGCTTACCGAGGAGATGGTCCGCGAGGCGGTCATGAAGTTCGAAAAGGTGCTGAACGAAAACGGCGCCGAGCTGGTGCATCAGGCCCATTGGGGCCTACGCAAGCTGGCTTATCCCAT
>RFMW01000202.1 GCA_009927485.1 Sphingobacteriia bacterium | reverse complement strand
AGACGACGAGTCAAGTAACCGGCATCCGCCGTTTTGAGGGCGGTATCGGCGAGACCTTTCCGTGCACCGTGGGTGGAGATGAAATACTCCAACACGTTGAGGCCCTCTTTGAAGTTGGATAAGATGGGGTTCTCGATGATTTCACCGGCACCCCCGCTTTTTTGGGGCTTGGCCATCAAGCCCCTCATTCCACCGAGCTGACGAATCTGCTCCTTGGAACCACGAGCACCGCTATCCAACATCATGTAAACCGAATTGAAGCCCTGCTTGTCTGCGGCAATTTCCTTCATCAAGGTATCAGTAATCCTTGAGTTGGTACGGGTCCAGATATCAATAACCTGGTTGTAACGTTCGTTGTTGGTAATGAAACCCATGTTGTAGTTCCCGGTCACCTCCTCTACCTCTTTGTGAGCCGCGTCAATCAGGGTCACCTTGTTGTCCGGAACCATCACATCGTTTAGGTTGAAAGACAATCCACCTTTGAAGGCCATTTTGAACCCAATCTCTTTGATTTGATCCAAGAAAGCGGCCGTGGTAGGAATATCCGTCTCGCGAACAATGACCCCAATCAAATCCCTCAGGGATTTCTTGGTCATCAATTCATTCACATACCCAACAGCTTCAGGAATAGCCACGTTGAAAAGAATACGACCCATGGTCGTATCCACAATTTTGCGAACCAACTCACCGGATTCATTGCGAACATTCACCCGAACCTTTACCCATGCGTGAAGGGCTACTCTACCCTCGTTGTGCGCGATGATGGCTTCCTCCTCAGAATAAAAGGCGAGTCCTTCACCTTTGATTTTTTCGGTTTCAGTCGATTTACGACCCTTGGTGATGTAATACAATCCAAGGACCATGTCCTGCGAAGGCACCGTGATCGGTGATCCGTTCGCTGGATTCAAGATGTTATGGGACGCCAACATCAGAAGCTGAGCCTCCAAAATTGCTGCATTACCGAGTGGTACGTGAACCGCCATTTGGTCACCGTCAAAGTCAGCGTTAAAGGCCGTACAAACCAATGGATGCAATTGAATTGCTTTCCCTTCGATCAATTTAGGCTGAAAAGACTGAATTCCCAATCGGTGCAAGGTTGGGGCTCGGTTTAACAAAACCGGATGGCCTTTCAAAACATTCTCCAAAATATCCCAAACGACCGCCTCTTTGCGATCCACCAACTTCTTGGCGGACTTCACTGTTTTGACAATCCCTCTTTCGATTAACTTGCGAATGACAAAGGGCTTGAATAATTCCGCGGCCATGTCTTTGGGCAAACCGCACTCGTGCAGTTTGAGTTCAGGACCAACCACAATCACCGAACGACCGGAATAGTCAACACGCTTTCCTAACAAATTTTGACGGAAGCGCCCCTGCTTTCCTTTGAGCATATCACTCAAGGATTTAAGGGCCCGGTTGCCATCGGCTTTGACGGCGTTTACTTTACGGCTGTTATCAAACAAGGAATCTACCGACTCTTGTAACATACGTTTTTCATTCCGCAGAATGACGTCCGGCGCTTTGATGTCCATCAATCGCTTGAGGCGGTTATTCCGTATGATCACACGACGGTACAAATCATTCAAATCAGAAGTCGCAAAACGACCACCCTCCAGGGGCACCAGCGGACGCAATTCAGGCGGAATGACAGGCACCATCCGGACCACCATCCACTCCGGACGATTGATGTGACCGCCTTGATTCGATGAACGAAAAGCCTCTACAATTTTGAGGCGCTTCAAAGCGTCGGTTTTGCGTTGCTGAGATGTTTCTGTCGCCGCCTGATAGCGTAGTTGTGCTGACAGTTCGTCAAGATCAATTCGCTCCAGCAAATCACTGATGGCCTCGGCTCCCATTTTGGCAATGAACTTCTGGGGATCCCTGTCATCCAAATGGTGATTATCTCTTGGCAAAGAGTCCAAATGGTCAAGGTATTCTTCCTCCGTTAGGAAATCCATCTTTTGGAGCTGACCCTCTTTGACCCCGGCTTGAATGACCACATACCGTTCGTAGTAAATGATCATATCCAATTTCTTGCTGGGCAAACCCAGCAAATAGCCAATTTTGTTGGGCAAGGATCGGAAATACCAAATATGAGCAACCGGCACCACCAACTTGATATGA
>RFMW01000100.1 GCA_009927485.1 Sphingobacteriia bacterium | reverse complement strand
GTAATCCTTTACGGGCCCAAAGATTCTTTCACAAAACAAACCTCCCATTTCGGGCTTGTAGGTTCGGTAATTGATGGTTTCAGGTTTGATGACCTCTCCTTGGCTGCGCTCAAGGATGGCCTCCGGCGAGGATAGCCCGATACGAATCTTGGTAAAATTGCTTTTGACCTTCAAATCTTTTCTAAACGACATGGTATGGTTTTAATCGAGTTGGACATCCAAACACAAGCCACGAAGCTCATGCAATAACACATTGAACGATTCCGGGATGTTGGCCGGAGGCAGAGGATCGCCTTTCACGATAGCCTCATAAGCCTTGGCTCTGCCCACAATGTCATCGGATTTGTAGGTTAGGATTTCTTGAAGAATATTGGACGCCCCAAAGGCTTCGAGGGCCCAAACCTCCATCTCCCCGAAACGCTGACCACCAAACTGCGCTTTACCGCCCAACGGTTGTTGGGTAATCAGCGAATATGGCCCAATCGAACGGGCGTGCATTTTGTCGTCCACCATGTGGCCCAACTTAAGCATGTAGATGACCCCGACCGTGGTCTTCTGGTCAAAGGCCATACCGGTCTGCCCATCGTACAACTGGGTTCCTCCAAGTTCCGGGATACCCGCTTTGATGGTGTAATCCTTTACTTCGTCGTAACTGGCTCCGTCAAAAATGGGGGTCGCAAACTTGACACCTAATTCTTGTCCGGCCCATGCCAATACAGATTCGTAAATCTGCCCAAGGTTCATCCTGGAGGGTACACCCAAGGGATTCAAGACAATATCCACCGGTTTACCATCCGCCGTGAACGGCATATCTTCATCACGAACAATTCTGGCCACGATTCCTTTGTTACCGTGACGACCGGCCATCTTATCACCAACCTTGAGTTTGCGCTTTTGGGCAACATAAACCTTGGCCAATTGATTGATGCCGGATGGCAATTCATCCCCAACTTGGATACTGAATTTACGCCTTTTGGACTCCCCGCTTAATTCAGAAAGCCTGAGCATGTAATTTTTGTGGAGACGCTCGATAAGTTCGCTTTTCTCTTTGTCCAGCAACCACCCTTTGGCATTGACCTTGTCGTAATCAATCTCATTGAATCCTTTGCGTGTGAATTTCACGCCTTTGGGAATAATTTCTTCTCCCAATTTGTTGAAGACCCCCTGAGACACTTTGCCTTCGGCCACTTCCATGAGCTTGTCAACAAGCAAAGTCCTAAGGGCTGCAGACTCCCGTTCAAATTCTTTGTCGATTCTTTCAATCAACATCTTTTCTTGGTCCTTGCCGGATTTGTCGCGACGAACACGGGTGAACAATTTCTTGTCGATGACCACACCCGTCATGGACGGTGGAACCCGCAAGGAAGCGTCTTTGACATCGCCGGCCTTGTCACCAAAAATGGCTCGCAACAATTTTTCTTCAGGCGAAGGATCGCTTTCTCCTTTGGGTGTGATTTTACCAATAAGAATATCTCCTTCCCGTACTTCCGCACCAATGCGGATCAATCCGTTTTCGTCGAGGTCTTTGGTCGCTTCTTCGGAGACATTGGGAATATCCGCAGTGAGTTCTTCTTCGCCACGCTTGGTGTCGCGAACCTGCAATTCAAATTCCTCAATGTGGACCGACGTAAACCAATCTTCACGGACAACACGCTCAGAAATCACGATCGCATCTTCAAAATTGTACCCCTGCCATGGCATGAAGGCAACTTTGAGGTTACGGCCCAGAGCAAGTTCGCCTTGTTGGGTCGCATAGCCCTCCACCAACACATCTCCCTTGGAAACCTTATCGCCCACACGCACCAACGGAATGTGATTAACACAGGTATATTGGTTGGTCTTGCGGAACTTGATGAGGTTGTAGGTGCGAACATCGGATTGGAAAGAAACAAGACGTTCCTCGGCGGAACGCTCATAACGCACAACTATTGAATTTGCATCGACATATTCCACCACGCCTTCCCCCTCCGCGTTAATCATTGCGCGAGAGTCTCTGGCAACTCTGCCTTCCAAACCAGTCCCCACAATAGGAGCCTGAGGCCGAAGTAGAGGTACCGCTTGGCGCTGCATGTTCGAACCCATCAACGCACGGTTGGCGTCATCGTGCTCCAAGAAAGGAATGAGGGAAGCGGCAATACCCACAATTTGATTGGGGGCCACGTCCATGTATTCAATCTCTTTGGGGTCAACCGTTGGGAAGTCTCCCATGAGGCGGGCCTTCACTTGATTGGTTTTGAAATTACCCTTTAGATCCACATCGGAGCTGGCTTGGGCAATGGTGCGATTATCCTCATCTTCAGCACTAAGGAATGTCGCTGTCCATCCGGAATCGGGTAAGTTTCCTTCTCCCTTTTCCAAGGCGACCTTACCACCGTTTACTTTCCAATAAGGGGTCTCAATGAAACCCATGTTGTTGACCTTGGCATGGGTACACAACGACGAAATCAAACCAATGTTAGGACCTTCGGGGGTCTCAATGGTGCAAAGGCGTCCATAGTGCGTGTAGTGGACGTCCCTTACTTCAAACCCCGCACGCTCGCGCGATAAACCACCGGGCCCCAGGGCTGATAAACGACGCTTGTGCGTGATTTCTGCCAGAGGATTGGTTTGATCCATAAACTGACTCAGCTGATTGGTCCCAAAAAAGGAATTAATCACCGAACTCAATGTTCTGGCATTGATCAAATCTGTTGGCGCAAAAACTTCGTTATCACGAATGTTCATCCTTTCACGGATGGTTCTGGCCATCCTTGCCAAACCGACTCCAAACTGGGCAAACAACTGCTCACCCACCGTGCGCACGCGACGATTACTCAAGTGGTCAATATCATCCACATCCGCTTTGGAATTGGAGAGTTGGATGAGGTATTTCACAATCGCCACAATATCATCCCGAGTGAGAACTCGAACATCGGTCGAGGTCTGCATTCCCAATTTCCTGTTAATACGGTAACGACCAACCTCTCCTAAATCGTAACGCTTATCCGAAAAGAATAACTTTTCGATGATCTGTCTGGCGGACTCATCATCCGGCGGATCAGCGTTCCTTAATTGTCGGTAAATATGATCCAAGGCCTCCTTTTCGGAATTGGAGGTGTCTTTGTTCAACGTATTGAAAATGATAGAGTAATCTCCTGCAATTACATCTTCTTTGTGGAAAATTACAGACTTAACTCCCGAATCAACGATAATATCAATCATCCCATCCTCCATCACCACATCCCTCTCAATCAGAATTTCATTTCTGGAGATATTGGATACCTCGCCTGTTGATTCATCCACAAAATCTTCAACCCAACTTTTGAGAACCCTGGCGGCAAATCTCCGACCCACAGCCTTTTTCAAGGCAGCCTTGCTAACCTTAACCTCGTCTGCCAAGTCAAAAATATTCAAAATATCTTTGTCTGCGTTGAAGCCTATGGCCCTCAACAAGGTGGTGACCGGGAATTTCTTTTTCCGGTCAATGTAGGCATACATAACATTGTTCACATCCGTCGCAAACTCAATCCAAGACCCCTTGAACGGAATAATTCGAGCAGAGTACAGTTTGGAGCCGTTGCTGTGCAAGGTCTGGCCAAAGAAGACCCCGGGTGAACGATGAAGTTGTGAAACGATGACCCTTTCAGAGCCATTGATGACAAAGGTTCCCTTGGGCGTCATGTAAGGAATAAGACCCAAGTAAACTTCTTGCTCGATGGTTTCAAAATCCTCGTGGTCCTTATCGTTACAGGACAAACGTACCTTGGCCTTCAAAGGCACATTGTAGGTCAACCCTCTTTCGATACATTCTTCGATGCTGTACCGGGGTGGATCCACGAAGTAATCCAGAAACTCGAGGACAAAATTGTTCCTCGTGTCCGATATCGGGAAGTTTTCAGCGAATACCCTGTAGAGACCATCGTACTTACGATTCTCGGGCAGTGTTTCCAACTGAAAAAAATCCTTGAAGGATTTCAGCTGAATATCAAGAAAATCAGGGTAATCTAAGGGATTTAGAACCGACGAAAAGGTAATACGTCCTTCGGGGGTGGTTTTGGTGGTCAAGGGGATGGGGTTTAAGAAATGTACCTGAACAAAACGCAAACGGCTGTGAGAGCGAAAACTCGGTTTTCGTCCTCACAGCCCACAATGCCAAGGGAAGGTTACTTAACCTCCACCTGA
>RFMW01000131.1 GCA_009927485.1 Sphingobacteriia bacterium | reverse complement strand
GATTCTTCCGTTTCAAATTCTTCTTTGGAAGCCATCAAGCGCTGATACTCTTCCATGGATCCAACCACAATCTTTTCGTAGGCGCGTATTCCTGTTCCTGCCGGAATTAAGTGACCCACAATCACATTTTCCTTTAGACCCAATAATTCGTCAACCTTACCAGCAATGGCCGCTTCGTTGAGAACCTTGGTGGTTTCTTGGAAGGAAGCTGCAGACACAAAGCTCTTGGTGCCCAGCGAAGCCCTGGTAATTCCTTGGAGAAGAGGCTGTGAGGTGGCTGGCACAGCACGCTCAAATACTACGAGTTTCATGTCCCTGCGCTTGAGTGCAGAATTCTCATCGCGAACCTTGCGCATAGGCACAATTTGCCCAGGTCGGAACACATTGGAATCGCCTGGATCGAGAATGATTTGCTTGTCAAAAATATCATCATTCTCTCGCATGAAATCTTGCTTATTCACGACCTCTTGTTCCAAGAATGTGGTATTACCCGGATCAATTATGACAACCTTTTGCATCATTTGACGAACGATGACCTCAAAATGCTTGTCGTTGATTTTCACACCTTGCAAGCGGTATACTTCTTGAATATTGTTCACCAAATATTCTTGAACAGCTCCAGGTCCTTTGATCGACAAAATTGCAGCCGGGGTTATAGCCCCATCGGATAGCGGATCTCCTGCTTTGACAAAATCTTTGTCTTGGACCAAGATATGTTTGCTCAAGGGAACCAAATACTTCTTGATTTGGCCGTCCCTGGATTCAATTTGAATCTCCCGGTTTCCTCTTTTGACGCCTCCGAAAGTGACCACACCATCTATTTCAGAAACAACCGCAGGATTGGATGGGTTCCTTGCTTCGAAGAGTTCGGTTACACGTGGTAGACCACCGGTAATATCCCTGGTCTTGGTCGTTGAGCGAGGAATCTTGGCAAGAATAGTTCCGGGAAGAATCACATCGCCTTCGTTCACCTGAAGGTGTGCACCCACAGGAAGGTTGTAGGTTCTGAGTAGATTTTTCTTGGAATCCACGATTTGAACCGCTGGATTCCTGGTTTTGTCTTTGGTGTCGATGATCACCTTCTCTTTGTGACCGGTTTGTTCGTCCGATTCTTCGCGGTAGGTAACACCCTCTGCAATGTGTTCAAAATCCGCCTTACCCTTGAATTCAGAAATGATCAAAGCATTGTAGGGGTCCCATGAACAAATGAGGTCACCTTTCTTGATCTTGGCACCTGCCTTGGTAAACAAGGTTGCGCCGTAAGGTAAGACATTGGTCATCAAGGGGAGCCTTGTTTTGGGATCCATGATTTTGATTTCACCCGAACGCGAAACCACAATCTCCACGGCGCCGCCTTGATTTTCATTTTCGGAGGAAGAGGTCGTTACCGTACGTACTTCGTCAAATTCCACCAATCCGTCAAATTTGGCGACCAATTGAGACTCGGTAGCTATGTTCCCCGCAACACCCCCCACGTGGAAGGTACGCAGGGTTAACTGGG
>RFMW01000096.1 GCA_009927485.1 Sphingobacteriia bacterium | reverse complement strand
GGAGGCGGGTTTTGCCCCCGCTAATGCCGTGGTTTTTGTCGGTGTAGGTGATGAACTCAAAGTCCTTGTTGAGGTCCACCAATCGCTTGGCCATGACAGCCGCGTTTTGGTAGTGCACGTTGTCGTCGGCGGTGCCATGGATTAACAGGTAATTCCCAACCAGTTTGGAAGCGTGATTTTCCGGTGAGTTCTGGTCGTAACCATCGGGATTCTCTGCCGGACTTCCCAAAAAGCGTTCGGTATAAATTGAATCGTAAAAGCGCCAGTTAATAACCGGAGCCACAGCCACGGCGGCCTTGAATACATCAGCACCACGGGTAATTGCCAGCGAACTCAGGTATCCGCCAAACGACCAACCAAAGATGCCAATCCGTTGAGCATCCACCCACGGAAGTTTCCCAAAATACCGGGCAGCCGCAATTTGATCATCGCATTCCAATTTGCCCAATTGACGGTAGGTGGCCTTTTCGAAAGCTGCACCTCGGTACCCTGTTCCTCTGCCGTCCACCGAAGCGACGACATAACCCAGGGTGGTCAGGTATTGAAACCACAGGTGGTATTGTCCCAAAGAGGCATCCACGGTTTGGCTACCCGGGCCACCGTAAACAAACATCAGGAGTGGGTAGCGCTTTTTGGGATTAAAATTTTGAGGATGAATTACATAGGCATTAAGCAGGGTGGAATCGGCCCCGGGCACCTGCAGCAGGGTTTTTTTGCCGAGCGGGGCGCTGCGTAGCTTCAAAACAAGGGCTTGGTTGTCTTGAAGGACCCGTATTTCTTCGTCCCTTCGATGAAGGCTGACGCGAAGGGGTTGGTCTATTTGGGTGTGTTGCAACACATGGTAATCGTAGGTTGGGCTAAAGCGTGCGGTCGTTTTACCGCGTACTGGGCCTAGCGGGGTTGCAACGGGTACCGGTTGGGTTGGGGCTGTTGTGGTTGGCTGCAAATCGGGGAGCTTGGCCCGAAAGACTTGCCTTTCCATGGGGGTTGGAGCCGCCAATCCGTAGTAGAATTCATTGCGTTGGGGATCGACTCCGTAGAATTCGGTGAGTTCTTGGCCATCGGGTGTTAGGGGCGCCACTTCTCGGCCCTGCATATCGTAGAGGTAGAGGCGCTGAAATCCACTGTGTTCGCTCGAATGAATGAAATAACTTCCATTCTCCAAAAAGACCAAATGATCGTGAAGGTCCACCCAGGTTTGGGATTGTTCCCTTCTTAGCAAACGGCGTTCCCCTGTTTCGCGGTCGATCAAGGAGAGATCCAGCCGGTTTTGGGCCCTGTTCATGGTTTGAACCCAGGCCAAACCGGCATCTTGGGTCCAGCCGATGCGGGCCAAGTAATGGTCGGCATCCTCCCCGGTCCTTGCATCCTCCGCAAGGACGCAGCGAGGTTTGGGTTGGTCCATTTCAAACAACCACAAGCTAACCGCCGCATTGGGCTCCCCTGCTTTGGGGTATTTGAATTTCATTTCTTGGGGGTATAGGTTCCCTTCGTAGAGTGGGATGCTCATTTGAGGAACCTTGGATTCGTCAAAGCGCAAGTAAAGGAGGGCTTTGCTGTCGGGTGACCAGGCAAAAGCCCGGGTTAATTCCAATTCCTCTTCGTACACCCAGTCTCCGTGTCCGTTGATGATCTGATTGACTAGACCATCCCGGGTGATTCGTCGCAATTGCTGGTGTTGAAGGTCTTGGATATACAAATCGTTGGAATAGACAAAGGCCAAGTAACGGCCGTTGGGGGAAAAGGCGGGAGCCATGATTTTGGCACCGTCCATCAAAGGAACCAGGCTTCGGTTTGATCGGCTCCATACGTAGTAAACGGCTTTGGAAGAGTACCGATAAACGGATTCTGCATCGGTCGCCAGCAAAAGCACCGATTCATCCGGGGAGAGTTCCACGTCTTCCCAGGCCAAACCCTGCGGGTATTCAGGGCTGCGTAACCAGGATTCTCGGAGCAGGGTATCGGTGACTTTCCCGTCTTCGTAAGCATAGATAAGCAAGGCGTTTTCGTTCAATGAATCCCCAATGCGTTGATTGTTATAGTAATGAATACCATCCTTGAGAGATTCCATAACCCCGGCACCTCGTTGGGCGTATTTGCCGGATGCAAAGATGGATTCCAGACTCAGTTGGTCTTCCGCGGCCGGGGCATCAGGGATGCTATTTTTGCCTGCTCCACTGGAGGCACGTCGGGATTGAGCCCAAGCGGGATCCGATGATAGCCCCAGGGATAGGATTAGGTAGTAAGAGAAGAACGTGAAACGAAGAAATGGGTTCAAGGCGTAGGGATTAGGTGAAAAGCGAGGGGAGGTCAAAGATTCCATTGGGCCTGGAGGAGGAAGGCGCGGGGTGGGCCTAGATTGCCGGGGACCACGGCATAGGCCCGGTTGAAGGCATTGCGCACAAGGGCCGAGATTTTGAATTGTTTTTGAAGTTGGAAAGCCATGCGCAGATCGACGATCCAATCGCCCTGGTTGTTTTCGTCTCGAAAGGCCTGGGTTCCGGGAATAAACGAATAAAATATATCGTCGATTTTGAGCATAAAGCTGTTGTACCGAAGGTTGATCCCCGCCTGCATTCGCCCTCTTTCCCATAACAAATCGGAACGCCACAAGTGTCGGCTGCGGTATTTGAGGGTGTCTTCCACCACATAGTCCGGTTCCGACGGAATGGGCATCGCGTATTGGGTCGGTTGGGTGAAGGTATAGCCCATCATCCAGCGGAGCATGTGGGTGCCTGCACGGGCTTGACCTTCGGTTCCGAATTCCATACCCCACATCACGGCCGTGGTGTTTAGCAGATTAACCGCCTTGAATCCTGCGCCATCGGGCCAGAATTTGAAACTAAATTCGATCATGTCGGTGTAGCGGGTATAGAATGTGGCAAAGTCCAAACCGCCTTGGATCGCACCGAATCGGAAGCCTTGACGTAGACCCATTTCGCCACTCCAGCCCTGTTCCGGTTGCAAAGTGGGGTTGGGTAGGACCTCGACGGCTCCGCCCACCGCCCGCACGTAGCGTTCGGCCACCGATGGCGCACGAAAACCCTGACCTACCGAGGCCCGGAGATGGGTGGCCTTGGCCAGGGCGTAGGTCATGCCCGACCGAAAAACGGGGAATCGAATCAAGGGATCGGCTTCGATACGGGTCGATTCAAATCGGCCTCCAAGGGAGAGGCCCAAACGCCCGGCCTGTACATCCATTTGGGTGTAGAGGGCGACGGATCGGCTGTTGCGATCCCCGTACAGGCCTTGGCTTTGGACATTGTTATGGAGATAAGTAACACCGCTGTTGCTAACCCAGGTCGATTTGCGGGGGCCTACAAAGCGTCTTTGAAATTGATATTCGTGGTAACGCATCAAACCGCGTACATTGCGATCGCTGTCACCCATGTTTTGGGTGAGGTACCAGCGATTTTTGAGGGTATGGTTGTTGCCCCAGGGGTCGGTGTAACGCAAAACCGGATCCAGCATCGCTCGACGGCTGAGCAGGGTATCGTTGGTCCCGGAGGCTGGAAAATGCGCGGAATCGAGGTTGTTCCAAAAAAGAAAATTTCCGATTTTTTCGGTCATGAAATTGCCAGCCACGCTTAGCATGAGTTGGGGGCTGAGTCGGTAACGAAGGGCGGTATTGGCTCGGATTCGGTTGCTGAATTCGCCAACCCTGAAGCCAGGGTCTGTGAGGGCCATGGCGCCGACGGTCCAGTCAAGGCGACCTGAATTTTTTTGGTAATAACCATTGATGCCACTTTGGAGGGGCATGCGGCCGGGGTAGGGGTCGGTGTAGCGCGACGGGGGATGGTCGTAACCCAAGACATAGGTTTGAAGCATGCCGCTGGGTTGAGTCCCCGGCCATTGGCTTCTTAAATGAATGGCACCACCCAAGGCCCCGCTACCAAACAGAACCGAAGAGGCGCCCTTGATCACTTCGATCTGGGAAAGGATTTCCATGGGCATGAAGGCCCATCGGACATCGTTGGCATCGGCACTCAGCAAAGGCATTTCGTCCAAAAGAACCTGAACCCGGCTACCTGCACCATAGCTAAACCCGGAAGTCCCTCGAATATTGGCCTGACCATTCACGATGCTGACCCCGGGTACTCGATCCATGGCATCGTCCAAGCGGGTTAAATTGTTTTGTTGGAGGAGTTCCGGTTTGAGAATCTGCATGGACACCGAAACTTCGCTGAGCCGTTGTTCAAAGCGGCCGGCGCTGATGACAACAGCATCCAGATCCAGCGTAACCGGTTCTAACACAATATCCAATTGCTTGATGGTTTCGTTCGACGGTGAGTGCGGCACCCAAATCCATCTGGTTTGGTAACCGATGGCACTAACCCTCAGCGAACAACCCGGGAGGACCCGCAGTTCATAGGTCCCGTCGACCATACTGGCAGTGCCCGCGGTGGTTGGTGGGGTCGTAAAGTCCTTGGCGGGGCACATCCATTGCAGATTGGCACCGGGCAGGGGGCTTTTCAACACGCGATCCATGACTTGGCCACGAAGTACGCGCCCCGGTTCTTGGGCCTGGGTTGCCAAGGATGCCAATCCCAAAAACAAGACCGCCAGCAGGTTACGCCGCAGCGATTCGCCGCCCCATGGGCCAAGCGTATTTAGAGTTGCACGGTCCATTGAATTTGGAAATTACGTTGTTCCCCGATATTGCCCGGTACAGGCATCCAACTCCTGTTGAGGGCATTGCGGACGATGAAATTAAAACGGTAGCGTCCCTGATACCCGGTCCAACCAAGCCTTAGATCCACCATCCAATCCCCGCGCCGGGTTCGGATGCGGTGGTCCAGCAGTCCCGGTATAAAACGGTAATAGTCCTTGTCAATATTCAAGGGAATGGAATTGTAACGAACTTGGGTTGTCCAGGTCCAGGATCCCTTATGGACAGAAAATTCAGCCCGTAACAAATGACGATAACGGTACTTGAGAAAGCGCATCAGGTCCGTTAGGGTTGAATTGTAGGTGGAATCAAAGGCCGGCGGGCGCAAGTTGAGCGGATTGCTGAAGGTGTACCCCAAACGGTATTGGAACAGGCCCTTGGACCAGGGGAGGCTTCCACTTAATTGAGCCTCAACGCCTTGGATTAATGCTTCGGGAACCCCCATGGGCTTGAAACGGGCGTATTTTTGAAATAATCGCGAATTTTTTTCCTCGGTACTGAGGTTGGGGTCATTGAACCACGCTGAGTCTTGGGCATCGTAAACTGCGGGCAGGGAAACTTCAAAATTAAATTCGACCAGGTTACGGTAAAAGGAGTGGAATAGGGCCAGGTCCAGTTCGGGTTGCCAAGCACTACGTCCAAATCGGTGCAGATAACCTACTTCGGCAGACCAACTTTCTTCGGCGTTCAAGGTGCTATCCCCCAGAATTCGTACCCCGCCGATTTTGGAATTGGAATAAAGTTCAGCAATGCTTGGTAAACGAAAGCCTTGGCCGATAGAGGCCCGCAGAAATCCACCCCGGGCTGCATAGGGCAAGGGGTCCACCCGCAACGGCATGATTTCCACCACCGAGGTATCCGAAGAAGTTGAAGGTACAACGAGGTGGTAATTCAGGGAAGTTCGGATTTGAGGAAGGGTAAGGCGTTCCAGCCCATTCGTAACATAACGCTCCATGCGCATGCCGGCTCCCCATGTCCAGCGATTCTCCTGATAATCGGCTTGGGCGTAGATGGCTTGCTGCGAAGATCCTTGTTGGCGGTAAAGGTTCTTGGAATCGATGGAATTCTGCTGAATAACGGCACCCACCATCAAAGAAATGTTCTGGGAAGGAATTATCCAACGCAGCGTAGGTTCGCTGTAGGCCATTAGGGCCAAAGCAAAATCTTCGTTGTTGAAATTATTGTAGGAATAATAATACCGGTTCAACCACCGGAATTGAAAGCGTGTTCCGAGGTAAGTGATGGATGGATCAACGAGCCAACGTCGGTTGAGTTGTGGATTGGTAGAGCCGACTGCAGGAACGAAGGCATCCGTATCGCTTTTCCAAATGGAAAACAAGCGCATGGAATCAATCAAAAAATGACCGGCTAAACCGGCCGACCAACCGCGCCCTAAGTATTGTCGAAGGTTCACGCCTCCTCGCAGCCTTTTGCTGGTTTCGCCTATCCTAAAGCCTTGGTCTGCAACGGCTTGAAAGCTCCCCGACACCTCGGTATTTCCGTAGCGAGCGCTGTGCAAATACGATAAGCCGTTCATGGTCGGGTAATTGGAACGCCCCCAGGGGTTCCGATGAAAGGTCGGTGGCTCGGCGTAGATACCGCTGAAACCGCTAATGACATGCAAGGGCTCCGGGCCCGGACGGCGGGTACGAAAATGGACCACCCCGCCCAGGGCCGATGAACCGTAGAGGGCAGAACCTGCGGTCTTGAGGACTTCGATTTGTTCCAGTTGTTCGGTGGGTAGTAATTTCCAGTGGACTTCGGCTGCATCGGCGGATAGGAGAGGTAACCCGTCCAAAAGCATCAAGGCCCGGCTGCCGGCATTGAGGGTAAATCCCCCGCTACCCCGGATACTCAATTGGCCCCGAAGGCTGTAAACCCCGGACATCCGATTCAAGGCATCTTCGGGGGTGAGGCTGTTAAAGGTTTCGGCATCTTGGCGGGTGAGGAGCCCCAAACTGGCGGTCGATCGTTCCAGTCGTTGGACCATGCGGGATGTGGTCACCACCACCGGTTGCAAAACCTTGAGGTTGGCATTCCAGACGGTATCGCGGGTGGGCAGGTTGACCGAATTTGGGGGGGTACTTGCCTGTCCCTGCATAGGGACGGGATGAACCATCAAGGCAAAGAGGATCACCCCAAAGGAATGTCGAATTAACGCAAACAAAGCCGGTCTTGAAAAACCGAATTTAGCCATAAAAGGCATGAAAAAGGAAACGGTCATTGAACTCATGGCAAAGGCCTCTCTGCCCGGGGTTGGACCGGTCACCGTTCGTAAGGTGCTGGCGGATATGGCCTCGGTTCAAGATCCTTGGGAAACAGCTCATGGGTCACAGAATTCACATGAGAAAGCACAGCCTACATCACCGAATTGGATAGAGTTGATGTTGGGGGCTGAAGCTGATCATTTGGCTGCCATGGGGCCTTGGGGGAAGCGATTGGCCTCGGCCATTAACAAAGACAAAGACGGCCGAATTTTGCAAAACAACCTGGCTTTCTTCCGAAGAGAATGGGAGATTAGCCAGGGTGAAGGCATACGATGGGTGGACTTGCATGCTGAAGATTACCCAACTCAACTCAAGGGCTGCACCAATGCGCCGCTTTTGCTCTATGTGAAGGGTTCATTGCCAACCCAATACGACTACAGTCTGGCGGTGGTGGGTACCCGTAACATGAGCTCGTACGGGGCCTATATCCTGCGGCAGTTCATGGAGGAGCTCTCGAAAGGTTGGCAAGATTCGGCTCATAAGCTTATAGTGGTCAGTGGATTGGCTCGAGGTGTGGATACCCATGCCCACCAATTGGCCCTTGAATGCGGTATGGTGACCTTGGGTGTTATGGCCAACGGATTGGCTTCGGTATACCCCGCCCAAAATCGGGGTCTGGCCTCCAGGATATTGCGGGACGGAGCCTTAATCAGCGAGTCTCCGGCATACCAATCCGCCGATGCTCGTTTGTTCGCGAGCAGGAATCGTATCATCGCCGGGATATGTTCAGGGACTTTGGTTGCAGAGGCAGCAGCCCGCGGTGGAGCCCTGATTACGGCCCGTTATGCTCAGGAATACGGACGCCATGTTTTGGCCTTTCCGGGCAGGGTGACCGACCAAAATTCCCGCGGATGTTTGCAAATGATCATGGAAGGCCAAGCCTTGATGACCTGTTCACCGTATGATTTAGCAACCTTAATGAATTGGCCTGTTAGGGAACCCGTTCTTGAAGATATCCGAATGCAGGGATCTACCCAAACGGCTCAAGACATACCCTTGACCCCCGGTGACCTTGAGTCCAATATCACTATTCAACATTTGGGCATCGGCGCTGCTCAATTGATTTCGTCCATGGAATTGCACGAGTCCCTTGCTGCCGATTTGCTTTGGGAGTTGTATCCCGGGGATTATCCGGGATTTGTATGCGCAATCTTTGAATTGGAAACCAAAGGCTGGATCACAAGAAATTCAACGGGAGCCTTGGTTCGAATTCGCTGAAAACAAAACGAATTAACCGTTGTGGCCTTGCAAGACCAAGACAGTTCCACAGCGGGAATATTCCGCTGGGTCATTGGAAGCGATGACCAAACATCGATTATGGGAAACCTTGGGCAAAAGGGCTTGAAACCAGGTTTGGCCATGCGTATCGAGATGACTGTGGGGTTCGTCCAGGAGCAGTAGGGAGGAATCGCTAAGCAGGGCCAGTACCAATCGCAATTTCTGGGTCATTCCGGAACTGAAATGCCGAATTTGCAGCGATGAAGAGGCTCTAAGGCCCGATGCTTCAAGTTCTAGGAACGGATCGAAGCCTGCAAGGATAGGGTTAAGACCAAAATGAAAATCAAGCAATTCCCTCAACGTAAATTCACCGGGAAGCTCCATGCCCGGAGCGGCCAGGGCAGGTCGGCCTTTGGGCGGTTCGCTCCATTGCACCTGTCCCAAATCAGGACGTACCAGCTCGGCGAGGCAAAGCATCAAGGTCGATTTCCCGCTTCCGTTGGGTCCGGTGATGGCAAGACCGGTACCCGGCTCAATTCTTGTGTTTAGATTTTGGAAGAGCCATTGGCCACGGAATTGCTTGCCTATGGATTCAAGCTGACAAACAGGCATGAAAAACGAACGTTGTATTATTCGATCATTCCGCGAATCACTCCTGCACTGGAATGCCGAATGAATTGCAAAATTCGATCTCTAAGTTTGGAAGGCGCGATATCCACTTCGACTTGTTCAATGGCTCGGGTAATGTTATAACCTCGAACATAAATTACGCGATAAACGTCTTCAATCAACCGAATTTCGTCTTCTTTGAAACCCCTGCGACGGAGTCCAATCACATTGACCCCGGCAAAGGATAAGGGATCTTTGGCGCATTTTACAAAGGGCGGAACATCTTTGCGGACCAGCGATCCACCTCCCACAAAACTGTGTTCACCGATGGTTAGAAACTGCTGCACTGCAACCAGTCCCTCCAAAATAGCCCAATTATGGACGGTAATATGCCCCGCCAGGGTGGCCAAATTAGCCATAATGACATGGTCACCGAGCAAGCAATCGTGGGCAACGTGGGTATAGGCCATGAGCAGGCAGTCTCGACCCACCACGGTTTCGTTGCGATCAGTGGTGCCTCGGTTGATGGTCACACATTCTCGGATGACGCTGCGATCGCCGATCCGGTTAAGGTGGGTTCGCCACGGTATTTCAGGTCCTGTGGAGGGGCTGAAATGACAGCTCCTGGAAAAATTTGAACAGCATCTCCAATCCGAGCTCCTTTCATGATGGTGCATCCAGGTCCTAACCAACAACGGTCGCCAATGATCACATCTTCTTCGATGGTCACAAAAGGAGAAACGACGGTGCCCTGACCAATTCGCGCTTTGGGGTCTATGTTGGCGAGTTTGCTCATGATTTCTTAACCAATTGGGCCATCAATTCCGCTTCAACAACCTTTTGGTCTTGTACGTAGGCTTGTGCCTCCATTCGGCAAATTCCACGCCTAATGGGTTCAATGAGTTTTAGTCGGAGCACCAAAGTATCTCCGGGGAGGACTTTTCCCTTGAATTTTACTTTGTCAATGCGGGTGAAATAGGTCCAATAACCCCCCGGGTCATCCATAAGGTTAAGGCACAAAACCCCACCCGCTTGGGCCAAGGCTTCAATGGTCAGCACACCGGGCATGACCGGATTGCCTGGGAAATGACCTTGGAAGAAACTTTCGTTGATACTAACGTTTTTGATGCCGACGACGTGTTGATCTGAAATTTCAACGATTTTGTCCACCAAAAGGAAGGGGTAGCGATGCGGCAGAAACTGCATGATTTGAGTGGCGTCAAAAACAGTTTCGGTAGGTAAATTATTGGGTTTGGACGTGGGCTTACTGGGCTTGGTCTTCTCCTGAGCAAGGACGAATTTTCGGAAGGCCAAAGCAAATGCTGCGTTGGAGCTATGACCGGGCTTGTGAGCAATGGCATGGGCTTTCAACCTGCGTCCAATCAGCGTGAAATCGCCAATCACATCAAGGAGTTTATGGCGCGCCGGTTCATTGTCGAAATACAGATCTTTATGGTTGAGCACCCCGGCATTTTGAAATTGCAGATTCGGATGCCCAAACATGGTGCGAAGATTATCCCAATGTTCCTCAGCTACAGGGTTTTCGATAAAAACAAGGGCATTGTTAAGATCCCCGCCCTGAATGAGCTTGTGGTTGTACATGGTCTCAAGTTCATGCAGGAAACAAAATGTTCTGCACGGGGCAATTTCTTTGGCAAAGGTTGATAGAGAGTCCATCCTGGCATGTTGCCTGCCGAGGGCTTTGGAGTCAAAATCAATAAGTACGGAGACACGATAATCTGAATCCGGTAAGAGGTCTATTTCGGTACCTTTGAGCTCATCTTCAAAGTGAAAATGCTCCGTCAGCTCAAAATATTGCCTAGGTGCTTTTTGCTCAATTAGTCCTGCTTTCTGCAGGGTTTCCATGAAGGGCAAGGCGCTGCCATCGGCAATGGGGAGTTCAGGCGAATTGAGTTCCACAATAACATTATCCAAGTCCATGGCGGTGAGGGCGGCAAGGGCATGTTCTACCGTCAGGACTTTGGCCTCTCCCAATCCTAGGGTGGTTCCTCGGCTGGTTTCGACAACATACTCTGCCAAAGCGGGAATGTCCACGGCGGGGTTCAAGTCGGTTCTTCTAAAAACGAATCCGGTATCTTCAGGGGCAGGAATAAAACGCAGGATAACCGGCGATCCGCTATGCAACCCCACGCCCTCCATCGAAACAGGATGAGCAATCGTCTTTTGAAAGATGGTTTCAGAATTTTTCATGAAGGAGAAGCCGTTAGGCTTGTTGAGCTTTGGCCTTTTCGAATTCTCGGGCTAGGCTTGAGTAGGCCTCTTTCAAGGATTGAATTTCGGCGAGGAGGTCAGATTCCAGTTGGGGAAGTTTCCGAAACAAAGCGTTGGACCTTTGATTGTCCATGTAGGGCATTATCGGGGTCCCGTTCCACTTACGGTTGGCATCTTC
This sequence comes from Sphingobacteriia bacterium, assembly GCA_009927485.1. Classification (GTDB taxonomy): domain Bacteria; phylum Bacteroidota; class Bacteroidia; order UBA7662; family UBA7662; genus SYHX01. The sequence continues at coordinate 18,401 of RFMW01000096.1, read as the reverse complement.
GATGCTGTGCGTAACCCCGGTTTGACCTCCAATTTGTGAACCGGTGGCGATTTGGATATGGCCTGCAACACCAACTTGCCCTCCGAAAACACATTTTTCTCCAATTTTGGTGCTGCCTGAAATCCCAGTTTGTGCCGCAATTACCGAATGGGCTCCCACTTCAACGTTATGAGCCAGGTGAACAAGGTTGTCAATTTTGCAACCATCACCAACAACGGTAGCGCCCATGGTGGCCCGGTCTATCGTTGCATTGGCGCCGACCTCGACGTCATTGCCCAAAATCACGATGCCTGTTTGAGGAATCTTGGCGTAAACATGGTCTTTGTCGGGTGCATAGCCGAATCCATCGGATCCGATAACGGCATTGGCATAAAGGATGCAGCGGTCGCCGATTTGGCAGCCATCCAAAATGCGAACCCCGGGATGCAAAATGCAATTTTCACCGATGCGGACCCCGGAACCAAGGTAGACTTGTGATGCAATTCGGCATCCTGCACCAATCTGGGCTTTGGGGGAAACAACCGAGTATGGGCCTATGCCTACATGGTCTCCAAGGACGGCGGTAGGATCCACCGTGGAATGGGGATGGATTCCGGAATGGTAAACGGGTTCGCTTTGAAAGGCCTGGAGGATGAGGCCAAAGGAAGAATAGGCATCAGAAACCTTGATGATGGTGGTTTGGGAGGGCATAAAGGGCAATTCCAAGCGTTGGTCCACGATTAGCGCTCCAGCTTGGCATTGATCCAAGTGAACCAAGTATTTGGGATTGGCAAGAAAAGAAATCTGGTGGGCTCCGGCATCTTCAATCTTGGCCGGGCTGTGGATCACGCGGCTCTCATCCCCAAGGCATACCCCGCCCACCATGGCAGCGATTTCCTTGCATTGCAATTCCATCATAATCCCGCAAATATCAACATAATTACTCTAGGTTGGGCCTCCCATAAAGGATGCCAAGGCACCTTGTCCAGGGTTGAGCCTTATAAAGCGGTTGAAAGGCGGTTTAGGTCTATTTGGGAAGATATTGGGTGAATTGCGTTCGCTCAGCCAACAAATCCACGCAGTAGGCATGGTCTTTGAGGGCCTCCAGGCCTTGGGTTCTGCCTTGGCGGTCTTGGATGAGGATGGGTTGATGTTCTGGGTTGTAAACCGCATTTTGTACTATGCCTGTATGGGCCAAATAGGGGATGGCTTCATCCTCAAGACCCAAACGGCGGCCTCGGCCTGTCCCGCCATTTGAATTCGTTGCGGGTCAGGCTTGTCGGTACTGAAGGTTACCCGGGAAAGCCTTCGTTGCATCAATTGCCCGCAGAGGTGTTGCAACAAGGGTTCAGATGACCTGGCCCATGCCTTCAAATGAACCATGATTTCGGCATCGTCCAAACGCGCATAGGCAGTTCGAAGCTCTGGATTATTGCGAAAATCATCCGCATTAGGCGGACTGTCCAGAAACATCGCAAGATCTTCCGAAATTTGAATGGGCAGGCCTGCTAATCGACATTCTCTTGCCCGACGGATAATATGCCCCATCAGGTATTCGGCGGAGAGCACGGTTTTGTGCAGATAGACCTGCCAGTACATCAAATTCCTGGCCATCAAATATTTCTCTATGCTGTAAACGCCTTTGCGCTCGACCACCAATTTCCCCTGTTGAACGTCCAACATTTGAAGAATTCGGTCCACCCCAATCACACCTTCCGTAACCCCCGTGAAAAAACTATCCCGGCTTAGGTAGTCCAATCGGTCCATATCCAATTGTGAGCTCACCAATTCATGCAAGAACGGCAATTCATGCCGGTTCGTGAAGATGTCTATGGCCGTGTCCAAAGCTCCGTCCAACGCTTGATTGAGATCCTGCATCAGGAGCAAAGAAATTTCTTCGTGGGGCATGTCTTGGATAAGAAATCCTTCCAGGGCGTGGGAAAATGGTGCATGCCCGAGGTCGTGCAGCAAGATGGCGCCCAAGGCCCCCAAGCGATCATCCGGGCTCAAGCCGTAGCCCTTGTGTTGAAGAATGTCCAAGGCGTTCTGCATCAGATGCATGGCTCCGAGCGCATGGGCCAATCTGGAATGCGTGGCTCCGGGATACACCAAATAGGTCATCCCCAATTGTCGGATATACCGTAATCTTTGAAGCAAGGGATGGTCAAGCAAGTTCAGAATCAACGGCGACTCCAACCGAATGAACCCGTAGAGGGGGTCGTTGAGGATTTTGTTAGTAAGGTGGGAATGGCCCATAGAAAAGAGGGTAATTTAGACTACAATTACGGTATTGTACGTTAGGAGAAATAAATCAACGCGATGAACGGCATTTCAATCTTGTGGGCAGACGATGAAATCGATCTTTTGGCGCCGCATGTTTCATTTTTGGAAGGTAAGGGCTACAAAGTTACACCGGTCAATCACGGGGCCGAAGCGATCCGACAGGCCGGACTGAGCGACTATGACGTCGTCTTGCTGGATGAGAACATGCCCGGTTTGAGTGGATTGGAGGTGCTTTCTAGGCTCAAAGACCAGTATCCCCTCTTGCCGGTGGTTATGGTGACCAAAAGCGAAGAGGAAATGCTGATGCAAGAGGCTATAGGATCCAAAATTGCCGATTACCTCATCAAGCCGGTTCACCCCAAGCAATTGCTTTCGGCCATCATCAAAATCACAGACCATAAACGGCTTATCGCTGAGAAGACCACGGCGGCCTACCGGGAAGATTTTGGGGCCTTGGGCATAAGCATGTCCGATCCATTGACTGCCGAGCAATGGGCGGAACTTTATGAGCGATTGGTCAAATGGGATTTGAATCTGGAAGAGTCGGGTGATGCGGGGATGAAAGAGGTGTTTGCATTGCAAAAAGCTGAGGCCAACAGGTTGTTTGTGCGTTTCATCAAATCAAAGTACGAAGCCTGGTACCAAGCAGGAGCGACCACTTCCCCGATACTTTCCCATCAATTGTTGCAAAAAAAACTGCTCCCGTTGCTGGACCAGAACCCCAAAGTTTTGTTCCTCCTCATTGATAATTTTCGATTGGATCAGTACAAGGTCATTGAGTCCATCCTCTCACCCTTCTACAAAAACACGGACACCTCAACCTATTATTCCATTTTGCCGACCAGCACGGAATACGCAAGAAATGCATTGTTCGCTGGAATGCCGCCGGCAGAAATTGTTCGGCGCTACCCGGATCGATGGTGGTCGGAGGAGGAGGAAGGTAGTCATAACATGCACGAAGCCTTCTTCTTAGGGGAATGGTTGAAGCGGAATGGCCGCAATATTTCATTCCATTATCAGAAAATAACATCCCTCAACCAAGCCAAGGCGATGTTGGACGGCGTGGGTTCGGCAATGAACAATCCCCTTGAGGTCGTTGTCTATAATTTTGTGGATATGTTAAGCCATGCTCGTTCGGAAATGAACATCATCAAAGAGCTGGCGGAGGACGAGGCCGCTTATCGTTCCATTACGCGATCTTGGTTGGAACATTCCCCCTTGCTCGAGTACTTGGAAATTGCAGCATCAAGGGGTTATACGATGGTGCTGACCACGGATCATGGAATGGTCAAAGTGGAAGATCCCGTGCGCATCAGCGGGGACAGGGAAATGTCCACCAATCTCCGTTACAAAGAAGGACGGAACCTTCAGGTTCAAGAGGATTCCATCTTCAGTATCCGCAATCCCGAGAAAGTGCAATTGCCGCGCAAACACTTGAATTCCACCTATGCATTGGCCGGTTCGGACCAATTTTTCTGCTATCCAAACAATTTTCATCACTACGCGGGATTGTACCGAAACAGTTTCCAGCACGGCGGGATTTCCATGGAAGAATGCATTGTTCCCTTTGGGGTCTTCAAGCCCAGGCCATGAATGACCCCCTGGCCTGAAGGCCAAGGGTTGAATTGGGTCTGCGTAGTTTAGTTTTGTCGCATGATTCGCGGTCAAACCCCCCAATTTCCCTACCTCATCGGAATTGTAGGTGGCTCGGCCTCAGGCAAAACAACCTTGATTAAGGAGCTGGCCGCTAGGTTTTCCATGCAACAGCTTTGTGTGATTTCCCAAGACCATTATTACCATCCCCTTCACCTGCAGGCCAGGGACGAGCAGGGGGAAGTCAATTTTGACTTGCCCACCTCCTTGGATCGTCAGCGTTGTTTGGCCGATTTGAGGTCCTTGATCGAGGGCCGGCCCGTCAGGATCAGGGAGTACACCTTCAACCGTCCGGATGCTGAGCCTGAGGAGCATATTTTGGAGCCGGCGCCGGTGATTATCATGGAGGGTTTATTCGTTTTTCATTACAGGGAAATTGCCGAAATGTTGGATTTGCGTATTTTCATCGATGCTCCTCAGGATCTCATGCTATCCAGACGCATCGAAAGGGATTACCGCGAGCGTGGTTATCCCGAAGAGGTGGTTCGCTACCAATGGGATCATCATGTGGCCCCGGCTTACAAAGCCTATCTGGAACCGTACCGTGATTCCAGCGATTTGATCATCACCAATATTCATGGCTTTGAAAGGGCCCTTAACGTAATCGCTTCTCATATCGAAAATATTTTATCATGGAAAACCGTTTCGGCGTAATTGGCCTCGGTCGTTTTGGGACGACCATCGCCCGTACTTTGGCACAGCGTGGTGCCGAGGTCATTGTAATGGATAACGATGCCCATGCAATTGACGCCCTTCGGGATGATGTGGCGTATGCTGTGCATATGGATGCAACCAACATCAAACTGCTTCGCGAACAAAGTGTTCAGGATTTGGACGCTGTGGTTGTGGCCATTGGACAGGACTTTGAAGGCCTTTTGCTCACCACTGTAACACTGATTGAATTAGGCGTCAAGCGCATCATTGCCAGGGCTTCTACCGAGCAGCAGCGCAGAGTTTTGGAGAAACTCGGTGTTACCGAAATCCTATCCCCTGAGGATGAAGTAGGAATTTCGGTGGCCGGCCGTTTGCTCAATCCTAACCTGGTCAACGTGTTTCAGCTCCCGGATGACTACCAGATTGTAGAGGTCAAGACGCCAGCGGGTATATGCAACAAAACGGTTTTGGAAATCGAACTACGTTCCAAGTACAAACTCAATTTGATTACCCTAAGAAGAGCTTACGAAATCGCCGTGGAGGATGGATCGCACAAAGTGGAGTACCATATTTTGGGGGTTCCGGGGGCCGATACCATGTTATATGCCTCTGATTTTATGGTACTTCTCGGGAAGCGAGAGGATATTGAACGATTCGTGGAAGTGAATCGTTAGATCCCGTTCATCGCCCTTTGTACCCGGATTTTTTCAAAATTTGGGTTGATGGGAGATCCCTGTTTTTCATAAGCATGGTCCAAGGTGGGAGGGCTCCCGCTTTACCATCGTTTTGTATCCATTTTTGGATAACCGCATCCCCAATGAACAAGCCCAAGGCTGGGGGGCTTTGTTGGGGGTAGCCCGAGCTGAATGGGCCATCATTAAGGTAGCGTGAAATGACGGCGGGGTCTCCTGTAAACAACAAATCTTGGCTCACCAAATCTCGCCAAACTTGACCTTGATGGTTCTTGATCCACTTCCATTGTGCAGCACCGTAACCCAACAGCAAAGTGTCATGAGTTTCGGGAAGTAACCACCGCATACAGGCCAAGGTTTGGCCCTCTCGTAGGATTTGATCGAGCAACGTAGCTTCATTCTTGGAGGCTACGTTCAGGTTTTCACGGACCCAGTCCTCGGCAAGGGTTCGCGCCACCGATACGGGCATGTATCGAGGCGCGGTGCGCCTTCTTTGGTATTCATAAAGGTGCTCAACGCTGGGATAATACCGGTAATCCTCATTCATGAACATGTCAAGGCCTAACCAAATAGAGGAGTCGGTTAATGCCGTTTGATACTGAAAAAGTCCGACCATCCCGATGATTGTAAGTGGTTTCCTGACGTTGGATTTGTTCGTAAGCAATAAGCTATCTGTAAATTTCTGTAGGGACTGGTACCTCGATAGGACTTCGAAGAGGGTGGTTTTTGCGCTTTTGATTTCGGAACGATCCGAGTCCCAAAATTTCGTGACATCCTGAACTAGACTGTCCACATGGGGGCTTTTCAGCAACGGGTAAGCCACCTCCGGGTCCAGACCTTGAAGCTGTGTTAACCAAAAGGTCCAGTCGCCGAATAGGGGTCGTTGAGTGCGTTGTGCCCAATCATCGAATGATTCTTCCGCACCGATACGTTGCTCGGCGTAAAATGCTCTCCAAGGAGTCTCCAAAGGCTTACATAGAGGGAGTAGATGGCTATGGTTCTTGCCTAACCAGGGAAGGCCTTGGGTCCAGACCCATCCTATGACAGCCAAGAGGAAGGTGGCGGCGATTAGTAGGGCAAAGGGTTTAATTTTGTTCCAAGAATTGGGCTTCGGTAGTTCTGTGTCATGTTTCATCTTAATTCCAAAATTAATGAAGTTTCTAATCTACATATTCTTGCAAGGCTTTTCATTCGTTCGCAGTGCTTGGCATAGGTCATGGAGTCATTGTTTATTCGCTTTGTTCTTCCTGGGTGTTGGCTTAGGACCTGATCGGATCTTGGCGCAGACCAAGTCGGATCTTGGAGGGTCTTCCTTGAGAATGGGACTTCAATTGGCTTTGCAGCCTGGTTGGATTTCCTCGGATAATCGGCAAATTCAGCCTGGGCAGGCGGGATTGGGTTGGTCCATCGGGATGAATGCGGCACATACTTTCGCCCCTCGTTATGCCTTCCTGACCGGTGTGTTGTTGCGAGGAAATGTATTCAACGTGATGGTGGATTCTTTCCGTTACCAAATTCCGGGAATGGATACCGTATTGCGGGATTTTGCTTACCAATACAGGACCCAAGGCTTGGAAATTCCGTTGATGTTACGGTTGGGCGGCACTCAGGGCTCAACGCAATCGGCACCCTATGCGCTATTTGGCTTAACCACGATGTGGAATACGAGGGTAAGGGCTTGCTTTGAAGGACAAGAACTTATTGGATATGAGGCAGGTGAATTTTTTGATCCTTCCACAGAAACGTACCGTGTGACCAACCTACCAGGGTCACCGGTAGATCAAGATGATCGATTGGCTTTGTTTTCTGCATGGCTGGGTATTGGTCTGGGTTGGGAATTCCCTTTGTCATCGCCTATGCGGTTGAGTACGGGGTTTCGATACGATTATCCTTTATCCCAAGTTTTTCGTGGTGATTATTTCAAAGGGAGATTGCAGTCCATGCAGTTTTCAGCGTATCTAACCTTCTGAGATGCGTTTAGGCTTGGTTCAATTTGCGCCCAGGATAGGAGAGGTGCGGTTCAATGCGGATTGTATGCTGGAGGCGGCGAACGCTGCGGCCGAATATGGGGCAACCTTGGCGGTTTTCCCGGAGCTAAGTCTGATTGGATACCCACCTATGGATTTGTTACGGGATGAGGCACTGCGAGAAACGTGTCGCATTGCTTTGGACGAGATGGCCAAGCGCTTAAAAATCCCCGCATTGGTGGGTGCACCTTCGTGGGAAGATGGGAAGGTTTATAATGCAGCGTATTGGGTATCCGATCAGGGATGGTCGGTGGTTGGGCGTAAAGTGTTATTGCCCAATTACGACGTTTTTGATGAATCACGTTATTTCCAGTCAGGGGATCAATGCAGGGTTTTGGAGCATGATGGAAAGAAATTCTTGCTGAGTATTTGCGAGGATTTGTGGGCGCGGGATGCTGACGTTCAATACCCCAAGGATCCTATCCAATTGGCAATAGACAATGCCGATTCATCGGTTGATTTGATATTGAACATAGCCGCATCGCCTTATTCCATTCAAGGCAACCCGCGCAGAGCTCATGTCTTGCAGTCCACGTCCACTCGTTGCGGTATTCCGGTGGTTTACGTGAATCAGGTTGGTGCCCGTGCTGACCTCATCTTTGATGGGGGAACATCCGTGGCCTATCCCAACAAGGCGGTCCAAGAGCTTTGTCCCAAATTTGAGCAGGGTTTTGCTCTGTGGGATGCCAACACCCATCAGCATCTTGAAACGCTTGTTGGAGACCGCTTCGGCAAGGATTTAAGGATGAAAATGGATTTGTTGAATCCACTTCCAGGCTCCAACGCCATCATCTTGGGGGATCATTTTGATGCGAATGAAATCACCAAGGCCCTGTGCCTAGGCATCCGGGATTATTTGGCCATGACGGGTGGAAAGAAGGTGGTGATCGGCCTTTCGGGGGGTGTGGATTCGGCAGTAGTTCTTTGTTTGGCGGTGATGGCGCTTGGTTCCGAAAATGTTACGGCATTGTTGATGCCTTCGGGCTATTCATCGGAGCGCTCGGTGGAGGATAGTGTTGCCTTATGCCGTCTTCACGAAGTCGCTTATCAAATTTTGCCCATTGAAGAAGGTTTTAGAGCCGTTATGGGGACACTCCATGCGCAATGGGAAACGCCGCCTACGGGATTGACGGAAGAAAATATACAGCCCAGGCTGAGGGCCTTGTTACTGATGGCGTATTCCAACCAATACGGCGCGATGTGGTTGAATTCAAGTAACAAAAGTGAGGCCGCTGTGGGATACAGCACCTTGTACGGAGACATGGGAGGGGGCCTGTCCGTGATTGGGGATTTGTACAAAACACAGGTTTATGCGTTGGCAAATTCCTGGAATTCCCACAGGGAATGGATTCCTTCGAGTATCCTTGAGGCCGCCCCCAGTGCGGAGCTTCGGCCTGGTCAATTGGATTCAGACTCTTTGCCGCCTTACCCTATGTTGGATGCAATCTTGATGGATCGCATTGAAGGTGGCCTGGATGAAGAGGGTTTGATGCTGAAGGGTCACGACCCCGATTTGGTTCGTCGTGTTATGGAAATGATGAAGCGCAGCGAATTCAAACGACACCAAATGCCTCCGGTCCTGCGGGTGAGCTCCAGAAGTTTCGGGAGAGGGTGGAGGAGATCCTTGGTGTGAACATCTCGAAGGGGGAGTTCTTGCTAGAGGGAGAGGTTCTCGCTAGTGGGCGATGTTCTCGCTGGAGGGAGATGTTCTTGTTAAAGGGGTATATTTTCGCCTTTGCTGTTGAGTAAGCGATATTCCCCCATGAGCCTTTGGTTATCAGCCTGAATGCGAATCCATTTGCGGTATTTCAACCACCATTTCATTTGAAGAGAAGGCCAACCAGCCTTGCAATAGGCGGCCAAATGGGGGTGGGCGACGACGGTGACTTTGGATTCACCGTTTTTCTGCAACAAATAATCCAATCGGCTTTCCATTTGGTCGGTGATCAGCAGGCTTGGCCCTGTTTTACCGGTCCCGTTGCAAGCTGGGCAATGTTCTTGGGTTGAAATTTGAACAGCAGGTCTTACCCTTTGCCGGGTAATTTCCATCAGGCCGAATTTCGACATTGGCAAAATATGATGTTTCGCCCGGTCCGTGGACATGAGTTGAATCATTTTGTCCAGGAGGGCCTTGCGCTGTTCAGCCGATCGTAAATCAATAAAATCGATGACGATGATCCCGCCCATGTCCCGCAATCGGAGCTGCCTTGCGATTTCTTCGGCTGCGTCAAGGTTGGTTTGCAGGGCATGTTCTTGCTGGTCCGTATCTTTCTTAGATCGGTTCCCGCTGTTGACATCGATGACATGCAGGGCCTCCGTGTGTTCGATCACCAGGTAGATTCCCCCCGGCATAGTCACGGTGGTGCCAAAGGAACCTTTGATTTGTTTGTCGAGACCGTAGTGCTCGAACATATTCACTTTACCCTTGTAAACCTGAACCAAATTAACCTTATCGGGAGCAATGCCTTGGATATATTCTTTGAGTTGTTCGGCCATTCCGGGGTGATCCACTTGAATTTGGTCAAATTGGTCGCTGAGTAAATCCCTAAGCAATCCGGTTACTCTCGTTATTTCTTTGTTAATGAGGTCCCTGGGTTTGGCGGCAACCAACTTGCGGCTAATTTCTTTCCACTTGTCCACCAAGTCACGGATATCGCTCTGAATTTCGTCTGCACCGGCACCTACAGCAGCCGTACGAATGATGACCCCAAAATTGCGTGGCAGACCTTGAGCTGCGATTTGTTTCAGGCGTTTTTTCTCTTCGGCATCGGATATCTTTCTGGAGACGGAAACGCCGCTGTCCATGGGGAGTACCACACAAAACCTTCCAGCGAGGGACAAGGATGCGGTGACCCTGGGACCTTTGGAGTTGATGGGTTCCTTGGTAATCTGGACAGGGATGCGGTCGCCTTTTTGGAGGTATGTTCCGATTTGCCCATCTTTGGGCAAAGCCTCTACCCTGTCGAAGTGTTGAAGCATTCCGGGCTTACGCTTGCCTGAACTTAATTCGGCCAGGTATTTGCGCATGGTTCCGAATTGTTCTCCCAAATCCAAGTAATGCAGGAATCCATCTTTTTCATCGCCCACATCCACAAAGCAAGCATTGAGTGAAGGGTTGATTTTCCGAACCTCGCCCCAATAAATATCCCCAACCTGGAAGGCTTTCTCGTTGGTTTCCTCGCCGTATTCGATAAGACGGCGGTTCTCGGTCATGGCAAAAACAAAGCCTTGACTCGAATGGCTGACAAAAAGTGATTTACTCAAAATAATAGGTTTTTTGTTCTTGACCTAACGGCTCAGAACGACAAAGGAAATCCGACTTAAGCCCTATGGGCAAAACAAAGGATACGCAAAGCCCAAAAGCCCATTGGGAATACCATGGGCTATGCGGACTTCGAATCAAACCAAGGAAGGTTGGGGGTAAAGCCGAATGGGGCTACGCCGGAATTATTTTTTCTTATGGCGATTTTTTCTCAAACGTTTTTTGCGTTTGTGAGTTGCCATTTTATGACGTTTTCTTTTTTTACCGCAAGGCATAAGGGTTTTGGTTTAAGGATTAATTTGACGTAGATAGTTGTCTATCTGTTGTTGAGTTTCGGGGTCTTGGACCAGACCTCGGTATTGTTGGAGGTAGATGACGGCGCTGTCTTTGTTTCCGTTTCGGAAATAGGCTTCCCCTAGTCCGAGGTAGGCCGAGCCAAGGCCCGGATACCAAGCGAGTAAGTTCTTGAAGCGAGCTATGGCTTTGGGAAATTGCCCGCTCTCGATGGCCAATTTGGCAAGATGCGAGTGAGCTTTGAGGTGTTTGGGTTCGGTACGAATAATTTCCAAGAGGACTTGAACGCCCTGCATGGGGGCTGGGCTGGATTGCACCAAGGCATTGGCCCAATCGGCTTTGAGGTCCAAATCATCAGGTTTGCTTTCCAGAGCTTTGGCTAGCATTGCCGTGGACTTGTTCCGGCAGAAAGCGGCAGTGGCAGTATCCTCCTCCGGTAGAGAATGAATTGCAGAGCCGTAGTAAAGGCCAGCATCCCTGAAATTATCGGAGGCCGGTTGGAGCTCGGTTGCCTTATCCAAACAAAGCGCAGCCCCGAGTAAATCATCTCGGGTAAGCCAAAACGACGATAGGCTCTTCCAAACACCTGCACTCTGCACGGGTCGATCCCCCAGGCTGTCCAAGGAGGCTTGAACCTGAAGAAACTTTTGACGATCGTTGGGGTCCAGTGCTTCGATTTTGGAGGCCAAGACAGACCTGACATCCAAAGGAACCCCGGTGGTTTGGGCGGATTGATTGGCATCGCTTCTCCCGCCGGGTTGAAGGGCACTGCGCTTACCCCATACCCACAACGTCGTCCCCACCAAAAGGCAGAGGGTTAGCAGGAGCAGGGGTCTTGGGTTCATGGCTTAGCGGCCTTTCTTGGGGCCTTTACGGACCAAATCCACAAATTGCTTGCTGGGCTTGAAGCTGGGCACAAAATGCTCAGGGATTTCCACCGTGGTTCCGCGAGAGATATTCCGGGCTAATTTTTTGGCCCTTTTCTTGACGATGAAACTACCAAAGCCGCGCATATAAATACTCTGCCCGCCTTTGAGGGATTTCTTGACTACGGCGATGAAGGCTTCCACACTTTGGGCTACATCGACTCTTTCGACTCCGGTTTCGTCTGCAATCTGGCGGATCAAATCAGCTTTGGTCATGATTTAGTTTTTAAAGGTTTGAAAAGTGTAAAAAAAATAGATGGATAAGAAAAATCAGAAAGGGTATTTGGTGAAATAAGCGTTATTTTGGTTGGAAATAGGCCTCCTTTTTCTCAAAAGGAGGGCAAATATAACGCACAACCTTGAGGTTTAACCAATCCTTTGGCAACGGAACCAAAATTATTTTACATTGCAAAAGAATCACAAATCGTTGTGGATTAGGCGCTTGATGAAGTGGTATGATACCGAAAAGCGGGTAATGCCATGGAGGGGGAGCAGGGATCCGTATGTGATTTGGCTCTCTGAGGTGCTTTTGCAGCAGACCAGGGTGGAGCAAGGAACTCCTTATTTTCTGCGCTTTTTGAAGGCATACCCCACCGTGGATGCCCTTGCAAGGGCACCTTTGGAGGATGTTCTTCGCTTATGGCAAGGATTGGGTTACTACCGAAGAGCGCATTTGATGCATCAAACCGCCATCATCATCGCTCAAATCGGTCAATGGCCTCAAGATGTTGAGGCGCTGAGGCGTTTACCTGGAATTGGGGCGTACACCTCGTCGGCCATTGCCTCTATTGCTTTTGAACGACCTGTACCGGTCATTGATGGCAATGTCATCCGGGTTTTGTCCAGGGCCTTTGGGGCCAATGTTCCCTACGATCGTCCGGAAGGCATGCGGTGGATACAGGATGCAGCAACCCATTTGCTCTCCACAAGCAGACCCGGGGATTATAACCAAGCCATGATGGACATGGGAGCCGTTTTGTGCAAGCCCCAAAACCCTGTATGCAATGCCTGTTTTTGGTCAGATCACTGCATCGCCAAGTTGGAAGGACGTATTGCGGATTTGCCGGCCAAATCGCGACGAACGATGGTTGTCAAAGAGAGCCTTTATTATTTCGTAATCCTGTGCAAGGGCTATGTAGCACTGATCAAAAGACCAGATGAGGGGATATGGGCAGGACTGTATGAGTTTTACAGGGTGGAGGGTTTGCAGCAGAAGCCGCCGCAGGACCACAATCTGTTTTCAAGGGGACAGACCGTCCGGGTTATCAAGCATGCCTTATCGCATCGGGCGCTGACCATACATTTGGCGGTAACCGTAACCCAAAGCCGACCGAAGATTCCCCATGCCGTATGGGTTAAGTTGGATCAGCTGCATGAATTTCCCATGCCCAGGCCTTTGGAATTGTATGCCCGGGAATTAACTTTGGAATATGGGAGGACTCAACAAAGCCATGCTCATCGGCAACCTCGGCAAGGACCCCGAAGTTAAAGTTTTGGACAATGGGGCCAAAATTGCCACCTTTCCTTTAGCAACATCAGAAACCTACAAGGATAGAGAAGGCAATAAACAAACTCGGACCGAATGGCACAATATTGTTTTGTGGCGTGGTTTGGCGGATGTCGCTGAACTTTATTGCCGCAAGGGGGGGCAGATCTACATCGAAGGGAGGCTGTCGACCCGTAAATGGGACGATAAGGATGGGCACACCCGGTACACCACGGAAATCATCGGCGATCAAATGGTGCTCTTGTCCAGGGCGGATGTTCAGGGTAACACCACCAACCCCTCGGGCTCATCGCCTGAGCCTTCGTCGGATCTCCCTTATTGAACCCTAGCTTCGCCCTAGGATATTGACGACCCCACAACCTATGGATGACCCCCCGGAAGAACTTTTTTTGGCTTTTGATTTGGGCCTAGGTACTTGGCCCCTGCTCATTGTTTTTTTTGTAATATGCTCCGCGATGTTTTCCGCGAGTGAAACAGCATACTTTTCTCTGAGCCGATTGAATTTGGATCAATTAAGAAATTCCGGATTGCCTTCTGATCGCAGGGTCTTGCGCCATCTTTCCAATCCTAAGCGTCTCTTGGCGAATTTGCTTATTGGAAATAATGTAGTGAATCTCACGATCATACTCTTATTTTATTATTTGTTATTTAAGGTATTGACTTTTCCGGGGCTGCCTTGGCTTCCGGCTTTGCTTCAAACCTTCGGGGTCACCGCAATCATTGTTTTTGCAGGAGAGGTTTTGCCCAAGGTTTACGCGTCCCGAAACCCTATGGGTGTTGCCCGATGGTTCAGTTGGCCCTTGCAAGTTTCGGAGTTTCTCTTCAAACCGGTCATTTGGCTGTTGATGCAAAGTTCTGGCTTCATGGATCGTTGGATGGTGTCCAAACATGTGCAAGTCTCCAAGGACGAAATTAACCAGGCCATTGACTTGACTTTTGGGGCGGAGAGCAATCGTGGCGGATCCGAGAAGGACCTGCTCAAAGGTATTGTTAAATTTGGAGAACTCGAGGTCAGGCAAATCATGGTCCCACGCCAGGATATTCAAGCAATTGATTACCAGGCAACATTGGAGGAGATTCTGCCTCAATTACGCGACTGGGGGTATTCCAGAGTTCCCGTTTACCGCGAGAGCTTGGATCAAGTGGTGGGTATCTTGTACCTTAAAGATTTGTTTTCCAGGCTCAATCAGAACAAGAGTTTTCGCTGGCAGGAATTGTTGCGTAAACCGTATATTGTCCCCGACACCAAGCATCTTGATGAGCTTTTTACAGAATTCAAGGCCAGAAGGATTCACATGGCCTTGGCGATTGATGAATACGGAGGCGTTTCGGGATTGGTGACTTTGGAAGATACTTTGGAACAAATTGTCGGTGAAATCCAGGATGAATTCGATACGGATGAACAACGGCTGTGCAGGCGCCTGGATCGAGATTCCTATTGGGTAGCCGGCAAAATGCTATTGCAGGATTTGTCCAGAGAGACCGGTTGGGATTTTTCGCCGTTTCAGGCTAGTTTGGAAGGGGTGGAGACCTTGGCGGGCTTGGTCTTGGAATTGGAGGGGAGAATTCCTCTGCAAGGGGAGGTCCTTCGTCATCACGGCTTTGAATTCAAAGTCATTCAAGCGGATCATCGCAGGATCATGGCCATGCACCTGACGTACCAAATGCCCTCCAAATCGGTATAATGAGGCAAGTGCTTTCTCAATTCCTTCGAATTAAGGCCGAGCGTGTACGTATTATCATGGCCATGTTCATGATGCTGGGCGGACCGCATATTTTCGTCGCATGTCAATCCGATGAACCTGTGGCCAGGCCCTATGCCTATGCGCGCGCCATTCTCCCGCGGGTTCAGCCGGCTCAATACCGAGGGAATTGCATTCCGGTGACCTTTGAATACAATGCCGCGGCCAATCCTGTCTGTCTGGATCCTTCAGAGCTGCCTCAACACTCGTCGAAGTCATCCTCCAACGATCCCCAATGGATGAATTTATCCTATCCCTCCTTGGGCGCTCAGTGGCATCTATCCTATCATCCCATCGAGGGTGTTCGCTACGAGGATGGGCGTCAGGTTGAACGGAGGGATGCTTTGGCGGTATTGATGGCTGAAACCCAGCGCATGACCTTCAAGCATACCCTCAAGGCAACTGCGATTGAAGAGGAAATTATCAGTTACCCGGAACACAAGGTATATGGAACCTTGTACGTAGTTGGCGGTGATGCTGCAAGTCAAACCCAATTTTATGTAACGGACAGTGTTCGTCATTATTTGCGCGGTTCACTCTATTTTGAAGTAAGCCCCAACGGTGATTCTTTGCAGCCTTACATCGCCTATTTGCTGAAAGATATGCGACGTATTTTGGAGACACTGCGTTGGTAAGGGATGGGGGCTTAAGTGTCAATTCAGTTGCCCTATGCCGGAACATCCTTTGTTTTATGATTTAGCTTACCTCAAAGGGATTGGTCCGCAACGCGCTGCTTGGCTCGAATCGGAATTGGGTTTGAAGACTTACTATGACTTGTTAACCTATTTCCCATACCGTTACCTCGACCGATCTGAGGTTCATTCCTTGGGGGCGCTGGTTGAAGGTCCCGCATTTGTGCAAACCCGAGGCAAAATTCTACGGATCGAAAGGGTAGGAGTAGGCAAAGCAACACGTTTGGTGGCGATTCTTACCGATGGTCAACATTATTTGGAATTAATTTGGTTTCAATCTGTTCAGTGGGCGGAATCCAGTCTTCGTCAAGGAGAAGAGTACCTTGTGTTTGGAAAAGTGAGTCAATACAAGGGGCAGGTTCAAATGGCACATCCTGAGCTGACCTTGTGGGACGAATGGAATAAGAAATCCGGACCATCCCTCAGTCCTATGTATTCCTTGACCGATAAACTACGGCAAAGGAATTTGAACAACCGTTGGTGGATGGGTGTTGTCCGTCAAGCGCTTGATCAAGTTTTGGGCAATGTTTCTGAAATTTTGCCGGCCTATGTCGTGGAGGCAGCGTCTTTGATGAATCGTTGGGAAGCTTTGGTGCAGGTTCATTTTCCGGATGATCCTGCCCAATTGGCCAAGGCCCTGCACCGTTTCAAATTTGAGGAATTGTTTTTTTTGCAATTCGGGTATTGCGACTCAAAAGCAACCGAAAATTTCAAAATCCAGGTCCCGTTTTCGGGAAGGTTGGGGAAATGTTCCTTCGTTTTTTTCATGAGCGTTTGCCTTTTGAACTCACCGATGCCCAGAAACGTGTGATCAAAGAAATTAGAGCAGATCTTGGAACAGGGCGGCAAATGAATCGTTTACTGCAGGGCGATGTGGGCAGTGGCAAGACCATGGTGGCGTTGATGAGCATGTTGTTGGCTGCGGATAACGGGTATCAAGCATGTTTGATGGCTCCTACCGAGTTACTTTCCAGGCAGCATTACGATACCATCCAAGTCATGCTGGGTGATTTGCCGATTCGTTGCGGGTTGCTCACCGGTCAGGTCAAGGGCAAGGTGCGTAAAGAATTGTTGCAAGAATTGTTTGACGGAAGGCTTCATCTTTTGGTGGGCACGCATGCCTTGATACAGGAGCATGTGCATTTCGCAAAGCTGGGCTTGGCCGTTATCGATGAACAACATCGTTTTGGGGTGGAGCAACGGGCCAAACTTTGGGCCAAGGCAGGTCTTGCCCCCCATATTTTGGTGATGACGGCCACACCCATCCCTCGAACTTTGGCGATGACGCGTTACGGAGATTTGGAGGTTTCCATCATGAATCAATTGCCTGCAGGTCGTAAGCCGGTACAGACTTTGGTGACTGCAGAGTCCAAACGGCTCAAGATGTTTCGTTTCTTGGAACAACAAATGCAAGCTGGGCGCCAGGTTTATGTGGTCTATCCAGCGATCAAGGAAACTGAACAGGCGGAGCTTAAATTTTTGTACGACGGGTACGAGGCCATGCTTCGCGCGTTTCCCCCGCCACGTTTTCATTTGGCGGTGGTCCACGGGCAAATGAAATCCGCGGATCGAGATATAGAGATGCAGCGCTTCGTGAAGGGCGTTGCCAATCTGTTGGTGGCCACTACGGTCATTGAGGTTGGAGTCAACGTTCCCAACGCTTCCGTGATGGTGATTGAAAATGCAGAGAGGTTTGGTTTAGCCCAATTGCATCAATTGCGTGGTCGGGTGGGCCGCGGTTCGGAGCAGTCGTATTGCATCCTCATGCACAGGGACAAACCTTCGGAGGAAGCCATTCAGCGTTTGCAGGCTTTGGCATCGACCAACGATGGCTTTGAAATTGCCGAAATGGACCTTAAAATGCGTGGTCCTGGGGACCTGGCAGGCACTCAACAAAGTGGCAGCATGGAGCTCAAATTTGCTGATTTGGTGGAGGACAGCTACTTGATGCACCAAGCGAGGTTGCACGCGGAACAGATTTTGGCCGCTGATCCTCATGGAACGGGCGAGCTAAGCGGTAAATTGGTGAATGCCTACGCCAGGTTTTATGGTCAAGGCAAAAATTGGAGCAAAATATCGTAACGGTAGGTCCCTACGGAGGACCCCTTTGGTCATTCTACCTCAAAAAGGCCCGGTAAATCAAGACCAAAAGTCCGGCGGCAAACATCAAAATGCTGATTCGATTGATCCCGTGCATCATTCTCAAGTTGAAATTCCGGGTTTGATGAGCGCCTTTGGGTTTAAAGACCTCTACAAAGTAGTTTAAGAATTTACGCATGGTTTGGTAGGTTTAATAGAAATACCATTTTTATAACCCTTTGGTGCGCAAAAGGTTCTTGGGCGGTTTGATTCGCATTCCGTACGAATTCTCTTTACGGTTTCCTTTAACGAATGCCAAGCATACGGCCACTGTCGAGTCGAAGCAAGATGGCAATCATGGCCGTGAAGGACCATAGGGAGGATCCACCGTAGCTGATCATGGGTAAGGGAATTCCAATGACGGGCAACAGCCCCAGGGTCATTCCAATATTGATCGTGACGTGAATGAAAATGATGCAACCTACACTGTACCCAAAAACTCTCCCAAAGGTTCCGGGTTGCCTTTCGGCAATCAAAAAAATTCTGTACAATAGGAAACCGAAGAGGGAAAGCAGCAACATCGATCCCCAAAAGCCGTATTCTTCTGCGAT
>RFMW01000174.1 GCA_009927485.1 Sphingobacteriia bacterium | reverse complement strand
GGTACAAAAAATAAAATCAGTGCTTTGTTCGGGTACAAAATCAAATTTGGTTTGGGTTCCTTGCAGAAATCCTTTCCCCCAAAATCCGCCAGAACCAATGGCAATCAGGGATTGGTGCACGTTGTAACCTGCACCCCGCAGATCATCGACCTTGCCTAATAAAACCAAGATGCGTTGCTTCTGATGCGCAAGGAGAATATTATCAAAGGCATACCCTACCCCCGAAACCAAGACCATGGCGGGGATGGTCAATTTGATGCCGTTGAAGAAGGCCTTGCGGCTATCTGCGGCCAATACCACATATAAAATCAACACCACAGGAATCGCAACCCACATGGTGTTCAAGCCTAGCCACAAGGTGAGTACGGATAACAGGGCCATGGCCAATCCATAAATCAAATAATTGACCGACAAGCCTTCTCGATAATAGACCAGCACAAATGACGCATAAACCAAGGCGCTCCCGGTGTCCTTCTGCAAGAGCAACAGGGCGGCTGGGATCAAAAGCCATAAACCGGCCATGATTTGTGAACCAAAATGATCCATGCGTATAGGTCGGTTGGCAAAGAAATAAGCCACCATCATGGCGGTACTAAGTTTCATGAATTCTGCGGGTTGTAATCGGAAGGAACCCAGTTCAAACCAAGCTCGTGCTCCGTTGACCTCTCTCCCCAAGAAAGCCACCGCCAATCCGAGGGCCATGCTTATCAAATAAACCAAAGGCCCGCTGTGGTGGTATATGCGGGGATGAATCGACAAGAGCACCATCATAATCAGCCATGAGCTAACGATCCAGATCATTTGCTTTCCGTAATTTTGTTGGATATCCCAAAGATGCTGATGCTGAGGATTGTATACCGCTGCATAAATGGCGATCCAACCGATCAAGGTTAGGGCCACATAGGTCCATAACAACGGTTTGTCAATGAACTGAAAAACGTTTTTCTGCTCCCTCATGCCGGTTATAGGAACGGTGTTGGAACTGTGTCTGAACCCGAAGGGAGTATGCGGGACTTCAAAAGCCGCTCCTCGAGATCACGGCGTTTGGTGGTGCCCTTCAGGTATTTCTCAATCATCAAGCTAGCGACAGGAGCTGCCCAAACCCCTCCGAATCCCGCATTCTCCACGAGCACTGCCACGGCGATTCTTGGATTTTCTCGTGGCGCAAAGCAAACAAACACGGCATGGTCTTTGCCATGGGGATTCTGAGCAGTACCGGTTTTACCGCAGACGGTGATGCTGTCGATTTTGCCATAGGCCGTTGCGGTCCCTTGATCGACCACTTTCTGCATGGCGTCTTGAACAACCCGAAAATGGTCAGGCTTCACAGGGATATGAAATTGTTCCCGGTACTTCATTTTTTTCTGACCGGTGGCTCCAATGCTTCGAACCAAGTGAGGACGATGGTAATACCCCTTGTTGGCAAAAATGGCCATGGTATGCGCCATTTGCAAGGGGGTAATGCCAAATTCACCCTGACCGATGGCCAAGGAAATTATGGTGGAAGACTTCCAACGGTTTTTGCCGTAAATCTTATCGTAATAATCCGGACTTGGAACAATGCCTTTGCGTTCGTTAGGGAGATCCACTTCGCATTTGCGGCCAAGATTAAATTTCTTCATGTATTCATACCAAATTCGATAACCTTCTCGAGGCCTCCTTCCGTGGTTTTGGTCTACAACGGTTTTGAACACATAACAATAATACGGGTTGCATGAATGTTGGATCGATTCTTCCAAATTCAGGGCAATGTGTTTGTGGGTGCACTTGACGGTGTGGCCGGCAATGGCATATCCTCCGCCGCAAGGAAAACGGGTTTCAGGGTGAATGAGATTCAGTTCCTGGCCTACGAGCGCTTGCAAGGATTTTACAATGGAGCCTGGCGGATACATGGCCTGTAGTGGCCTGTTGAAGAGGGGCTTCAAGGGATCCTGTTGGAGTTTGCGGTAATTTCTTCCTCTAACATTGCCTACCAAGAGGCCAGGGTCGTATCCAGGGGCCGATACCATGGTTAGGATCTCCCCGGTGGACGGTTCAATGGCAACCACCGACCCCCTTTTGTTGGCCATGAGTTTTTCGGCATAAACTTGCAACTCGATATCAAGGCCCAAATGCAAGTCTTCGCCGGGGATAGGGAGTGAATCAAAGGCTCCGTCTTTGTACCGACCGACCTCTCGGTTGTGGACATCAACGTACCGGTATTGTACTCCTCGTTTGCCTTTGAGGTAGTTTTCGTAAGTTTTCTCCAAACCACTAACCCCCACATAATCACCAGCTCTGTATTCCCCATTGGATTTTGCAATGAGTTCGGGAGAAGCCTCCCCAACATAACCTAGAAGGTGGGCAGCATAGGGGTAGAGATACGTCCGGACCGTTCGAGTCTCTGCATAAATTCCACTGAAATCGTGCAGCCTTTCTTGAATCTGTGCAAAGTCTTCTACACGAATTTGAGCATGCAAAAGACTGGGTCTAAATAAGGAATATTTCTTTGCTTTGAGGAGTCGTTTACCGAGTTCATCATAATTAATTCGAAGGAGACTTGCTAATTCCAAGGTGTCCAAGGGCTTGGGCAATTCTCCGGGGACCACCATAAGGTCATAAATGGGTCTGTTCACGACGATTTTACGACCTTGACGATCAAAGATGACACCACGCGGCGCATAAGCATTCACCCTGCGGATCGCATTTTGTTGAGCAAGTTCGCTGTACCCGTTGTCGAGAATTTGAATGCTTAACAAGCGAAACAAAAACAAAACCAAGACCACCAGGACAATTCCCAAGATAAGGGCATGCCGATTTTCCTTCCCAGAACCTGATTTTTCGTTAAAGTTCATACCGATTTGCGAATGAAAAATTGGGCTTCTTTTGGTTATTCAGGCATTCGATAGGGATCAAAAACGATTGTCTTGCAGTTTTCGGGAATCCAGACTACGGGTCCATTGAATGAGGGACCACAAGAGTCCCGATACAAGGAGGGTATTGATGCTGCCTTTGAAGATGGAGTTGGGGAGCGATGCCCAGCGGAAGGCCTCCAAGGTATAAAGGAGGGTGTGATGCAAAAGCAACAGCCCGCCTGCATAAGAGACCAGGGATCGAATTTCGATATCACGTAAATCAGGATCAGGATTGTCCTGGAGTTGCACTGAGGATACCGTAAACTTCACCCAAAAAGGTTTAAAGTACATCAGCCAGACCGATGCCATGGCATGAATGCCACCGCTTTGGAAAGAGCTATCGATCCACCACCCGACGGCAAAACCAATCAGCATGGTATATGCTCTGTTCCAGGATAGGGGTAGCCACAGCAGAACGATGGCATAGACCATAGGGTTGAATACCCCAAGCCATTGGATACGGTTAAAAACCGAAACCTGCATGAAGATGAGCAAAAGAAACAAAATCCAAGGACGACGGTTCATAACAAAGATCCAGGATGTGGTTAATTGAGGGCTTGAGGCAAGAGTTTTTCGCGTTCACCTTGCAACGCAGGACGAATGACTTGTACATGATCCAATTGGCGATAATCCGTTGCCAACACCACACGAATTTTGTAAGTAACTGCTCCCGGAATGACATCGATCCGATCCACCCGTCCCAAGCGCAGTCCGGGAGGATAGACGGCGGAATAGGAGCTACTTACCAAAGAGTCTCCAATTTTGATGGGAATGTGAATAGGAAAATCGAGGAGTTCTGCATAACGGGTCGAAACGCCATCCCAGACCAAGGAGGCAACCGTTTGTGATTTGGGATGCAAGGCACTGGTTCTCATCTTGGTGTGAATCAAAGGCACAACACGGGCAAAATGTTCGGAGACGGCTTGGACTTGCCCCGCAATTTTGTTGCCTTGCAAAACAGCCATGCGTGGTTGAATACCATGAAGGGAACCCCGATCCAGTAACATATAGTTTTGTTGACTCCCCATGCCGCAAAAAACAACCCTGGCAGGGGAGGCGAAATCCAGCAGGATACCGGAATCCGGCCACAAGAATGTGTTTCGTTGGGACGGGCTTAGGGATCCTTGTCCGTTGGATGCGGATAGAGGACCCTCGCTAGAATCGTTGGTGACATTCTTTGTAGAGAATTGCAGTTTCAGTGCGGTGATTTCTTGATTAAGCCTTAGATTTTCTTCATCAAGGCCCATAAATCTGGTGATCCGGTGGATTCGGTATTGGTAATTGCCAGCGATTTCAATTTGGAATTGGTTCAACCTGCTGCGATGGTACGAAACCTCCGAAAAAGTCATCCAAGCCCCAATGGACTCTAGGAGAATAAATAGCCCAAGAAATCTGTATTTGAACAGCCAAAGCGCCAGTCCACCCATTTTGAGGTCAGGTCATCAGGAATTGGAAACGATGGATATTCTTGAGGGCAATTCCAGTACCCCGAACGACGGCGCGCAGGGGATCCTCAGCGACAATAACTTTTAGTTTGGTTTTGGCACTAATTCTTTTGTCCAACCCACGAATTAAGGCTCCGCCTCCTGTGAGGTAAATCCCGGTCTCATGGATATCGGATGCAAGCTCAGGTGGAGTGATCTCCAGGGCTTTGAGGATGGCGCCTTCCACCTTGGAAATGGACTTATCCAGTGCAGTCGCGATTTCCGAATAGGTCAAAGTGATTTCCCGTGGAATACCGGTCATCAAATCTCGTCCACTCACGGGCATAGGGGGTGGTGGATCTTCCAAGGTGGTTAAGGCCGAGCCTATATTGATTTTGATTAATTCCGCGGTACGTTCT
Source organism: Sphingobacteriia bacterium (assembly GCA_009927485.1). GTDB lineage: Bacteria > Bacteroidota > Bacteroidia > UBA7662 > UBA7662 > SYHX01. Next base: position 17,252 of record RFMW01000174.1, on the reverse strand, counting down.
CCCACCAACATGTTGTGTTGGCGTCGTACATATTCCAGGACATCGGCGGTGAATTGGTCACCGGCAACACGGATGGATTCATCGCAAACGATACCGGCCAAGGCAATCACCGCAATTTCCGAGGTTCCGCCACCGATATCAATAATCATGTTTCCTTTGGGCTCTTCAACATCAATCCCGATACCGATCGCGGCCGCCATGGGCTCATGAATGAGGTAAACTTCTTTGGCGCCGGCATGCTCCGCGGAATCCCGTACCGCACGCTTTTCGACTTCCGTGATGCCGGAGGGAATGCAAACAACCATGCGCAAGGAGGGGGCAAAGAATCTTTTGGCAGGATTGATCATGGCAATCATCCCACGAATCATGTGTTCAGCGGCATGAAAGTCGGCGATGACCCCGTCTCGAAGTGGACGAATGGTCTTGATATTCTCGTGCGTTTTGCCATGCATCTGCTGGGCCTTCTTACCGATGGCAATGACTTTGCCGGTATTGCGATCCAAGGCAACGATGGAAGGTTCATCAACCACGATGGTGTCCCGATGGATTATCAGGGTGTTGGCGGTGCCAAGGTCAATGGCAATTTCCTGGGTAAATAAATCAAAGAGTCCCATGCAAGTCTATGGATGAACGTTAACAGAATAAGAAAGCGAATCTAAAACCAAAAGGGGAATTAAGGATTTTTTTTGAAAAATGGCAAGCTGGCGTGGGGAACTTCTTTGGCGCAGAGGAGAACAAGCCCTCCTGAGCAGCCTAATGCTTGAAGTGTCGAACCCCTGTCATGACCATGCACATGCCGTTTCGATCACAGAAATCGATGCTGTCCTGATCCTTGACAGAGCCACCGGGTTGGATGACGGCGCGAATACCCTCTTGCCAGGCCACTTCGACGCTGTCCGCAAAAGGAAAAAAAGCATCGCTGGCCATAATGGCCCCTTGGACATCGAAGTCAAAGGTTCTGGCCTTGTGAGCCGCCTGCCTCATGGCGTCAATTCTAGAAGTTTGGCCAGTTCCGGATCCAATGAGTTGACGATTCTTGACCAGAACTATGGCATTGCTTCGGGTATGCTTCACCACTTTCACGGCAAATTCCATATCGGTTTTTTCGGAGGCATTGGGTTGCTTGGCGGTGACGACTTTGAATTGATCCGAGGTTTCGGTGGAACGGTCCGGGCTCTGGACCAGGTATCCGCCAAGGGCTGACCGAACCTGCAAGGAAGAAGGAATGGGCTTTAATTGTTGCAAGAGTATGCGGTTCTTTTTGCGAGTCAGCAAATCGATGGCTTCGGTGCTGAACGAGGGAGCAATGAGCACTTCGTAAAATATCCCGTCAATTTCTTTGGCACAATCCAAATCAAGAGGCCTGTTTGCAGCCAAGATGCCCCCAAATGCTGAAACGGGATCCCCCGCGAGGGCGGCTTTCCAGGCCTCCAGCATGGTATCACGGCTTGCAAGCCCGCAGGCGTTGTTGTGTTTCACGATGACCAAGGTGGGCTCCTCAAATTCAGCCAAGAGGGATAAGGCGGAATCAACGTCGAGTAAATTGTTGTAGCTCAGGGCTTTGCCAGAAAGCACCTTAAAACACTCGTGCAACGGCCCGTAGAAATGCCCTTGCTGATGGGGATTCTCTCCGTAGCGAAGTCCATGACCTTGATCCGAGGCGATGCGAAGGCTCGTTGTATCGGTTTGGGGTTTCAGGTACTCATAAATAAGGGTATCGTACCGGGAAGTCATCGCAAAAGCTTCGGCAGCGTATCGAAGTCGGTCTTCATGATTGGTCCCACCGGCAAGGATTTGTTGCCGTAGACGATCGTATTGGTTGGATGAGGAGAGGACCGTGCATTGCTGATGGTTTTTGGCGGCGGCTCGTAGAAGGCTGACTCCGCCGATATCAATTTTCTCGATGAGTTCTTGATGGGTACCGCCGGCGCGCAATGTATCCTCAAAGGGGTACAGATCCACAATGACCAGGTCTATTGGGGGAATCTCATAGCCGGCCAGCTCGTTAAGGTCCTCAATTTGGTGGTTTCGATGCAAGATCCCTCCAAAAACCTTGGGATGCAGTGTTTTGACTCGGCCTCCCAAGATGGAAGGATAACCGGTCAGGTCCTCAACCTTTCGAGGTTGGCAACCAAGATTTTGAAGAAAATCCCAGGTGCCTCCGGTGGACCAGATTTCTACCCCGGATTCAAAGAGCGTTTTGGCCAAGGGCTCGAGACCCTCTTTGGAGTAAACGGAAACTAAAGCTGTGCGGACCGGGCTTAGATCGGACATGGGCGATTTTCAAAAAAAGATGGTTGGTTAGGAATCTAGTTGGCTCTGAAGAGCCTCGAGATTCGAGCACTAATCAAATCCAAAACTAAAATTCAGCCCCCTTGTTCACCAAGGTCGAACCCCTCAAATTATGAACAATCCTGTCAACCATCGACCGGCTTAGCGCCCGGCGTTGTGGAGATTTCGGTCAATGAAGGCGGAAAGTTCTGCGCCTTGGAGCATACCCTGAGCGAGCAAGGCCAGATCGATGAGTTGTTGACCCAGGGCCTGTCTGGGCTCGATGTCTTGGGTTTCTACCATCTTCTGCACCAAGGGATGCGATGTGTTGACTACCATATCAATGGTTTCCTTCATAGGCCCCCCGAAGAAAGGTGAACCTCCGCCTGTAGCAGCCATCTCGTTCATTCGACGCATGAACTCGGAACGGGTGAGGGTGATCGGTGGATCATCGGCGGACATGGCCTCCGCTTTGACTTTGAATTCCTCTTTGGACTTGACCCACTCACTGACCCATTCTACGGCCAGTTTTTCCTGTTCTTCGTTAAGCAAGGAAGTCTTGGACTCCCCTTTGTCCACCAATTTGTCCAAGGTATCGGAATCGATTCGCTTGAAGGTGGTTTTGTCAAGCTTGCTTTCCAAAGCCCCAATGAAATGAGCGTCTATAACACTGCCCATTTGGAGGACGGTCAAGCCACGCTTGCGCGCTCCTTCCATCAATTGATGCTGAGCACTGGCTTGGTTGGTGTACAAGACCACCAATTGGCCATCCTTGTTGCGATGATTCGCCTCCAACAAGGTTGCGGTATCCTCCCATGTCCTGAGCTGTTGATCGGCATCTTTGTACAAACAAAACCCCTTGGCACGGTCATAGAATTTCTCGTCCGAAATCATCCCGTATTTCACAAAGAGTTCCAGTTGATCCCATTTTTCCCTGAAGGAATCCTCTTGATTTTTGGCAATATCCGCTAATTTATCCGCTACTTTTTTGGAGATATGGGCGTTGATTTTCTTGACGTTGGAATCCGTTTGAAGAAAAGATCTTGAAACATTGAGCGGTATATCCGGGGAGTCAATGACCCCATGAAGCAGGCGTAAATAATCCGGAACAACTTCTTCGACGGAATCGGTGATAAACACCTGACGGCTATAGAGTTGTATTTTGTTTTTGGCCGGTTCAAAATCCGCTTTTAACTTGGGGAAGTACAGAATTCCTGTCAAATTGAAGGGATAATCCACATTCAGGTGGATCCAAAACAATGGCTTTTCGGCCATGGGGTACAAATCGTTGTAGAAATTCTGGTAATCTTCATCCTGGAGCTCGGTCGGCTTGCGGGTCCAAAGTGGGCTGGTCGCGTTGATATGTTCATCGCCGAACATCACTTTGACTGGCAAGAATTTCCCGTATTTACGAAGTATTTCTTTGAGCCTCCATTCATCCAGGTATTCGGAGGCATCTTCTGCAACATGGAGCACGATATCGGTGCCCCGCTCGCTCCGCTCCCCGAGGCCAATTTCGTATTCGGTGGAACCATCGCAGGACCAGCGAGCTGCCTTGGATCCCTGTTGGTAACTCAAGGTATGGATGTCCACCCTGTCGGCCACCATAAACGCGGAATAAAATCCTAATCCAAAGGCGCCGATGATTTGGTTAAGGTCGGACTTGTCTTTGTATTTTTCGATAAACTCGGTGGCTCCCGAAAATGCAACCTGGGTGATGTATTTCTCAATCTCTTCTTCCGTCAGGCCCAATCCGTTATCGGAAATAGTGATGGTTTTGGCCTCTTTGTCCAAACGAACTTGGACTTGCATTTCTCCAATTTCGCCTTGGACTTCGCCCATAGCGGCGAGGGCAGCAAGCTTCTGGCAGGCATCAACCCCGTTGCTGACCAATTCTCTCAAGAAAATTTCTTGATTGGAGTACAGTGATTTTTTGATGAGGGGAAAAATGTTCTCGGTGTGGACCGATATATTGCCTTTTTTGGTGGTGGTTTGGGTCATGGGTTAAGAATTTGTCCAATGGCATTCAAACCTTGTGCCAAAGCAGAGGGGAGACCTAAAGGTGTCAATTTGTCCGATTCTTGGCAGTTTTTGGTGTTTTGAGTAGAATTGTTCGCAGTTTTGTGTCATGGAAGATGTATTCATATTGGACGCCCTACGGACTCCCATAGGGAAATACGCCGGGGCATTGTCCGGCTTAAGGCCCGATGACATGGCCGCTCATTTGGTAAGAAGCATGATGGATCGCCATCCTGAATTGGATCCGCGATATTTGGAAGAACTCGTCCTCGGAGCCGCCAACCAGGCCGGTGAGGATAATCGCAACGTGGGGCGCATGAGTGCATTGTTGGCCGGTTTGCCGATCTCTGTGGCCGGTGTGACAGTCAACCGATTGTGCGCCAGCGGTCTGCAAGCCATCATGGATGCAAGCCGGGCATTGGCCATGGGCCATGGTGACTTTTATTTGGCAGGAGGGGTGGAAAGCATGAGCCGTGCCCCTTGGGTTATGGCCAAGCCGGAGCAGCCCTTTGGCCGGCAACCGGAGATCCACGACACCACTTTGGGATGGCGGTTCACGAATCCGCGTTGGGAGGGGTTGCATCACCCCTACAGCATGGGTGAAACGGCCGAAAATGTGGCAGAGAAGTACCAAATTAGCCGCGTGGATCAGGATGACTTTGCGCAATCATCGCAGGAGAAATATGCAGCGGCTCAAGCGGCCGGCGCTTTTGACCGCGAGCGAATACCGACCCCGACCCAAGACGCCAAGGGCCAAACCCAGTGGGTAGCCCAAGACGAGCATCCTCGTTTGGGGGACAGGGCCAAACTCAGCCAATTGAAACCGGTGTTCAGGGAGGGAGGAACGGTGACCGCCGGTAACTCTTCCGGGATTAACGATGGTGCGGCCTTGTTGCTGTTGGCAAGCGCATCGGCTGTCAAGCGTCATCAACTTGAACCCATAGGCCGTGTGGTCTCCATGGCAGTGGCTGGTGTTGACCCGGCGTATATGGGCATTGGTCCGGTACCGGCAGTCCGCAAAGCCTTGGCCCGAGCGGGCCTCCAAGCCAAAGACCTGGGCCTGATTGAATTGAACGAGGCCTTTGCATCGCAGGCCTTGGCCTGTCAACGTGAATTGAATTTGCCCCTGGAGGATATCAATGTTCACGGCGGAGCCATTGCCCTGGGTCATCCCTTGGGTTGCTCAGGGGCACGCATCACCACGACCCTGTTGCATGCCCTGCACCGATACCCCGGCAAGAAAGCCTACGGTCTGGCCACCATGTGCGTTGGGGTGGGTCAGGGTGCCGCTCTGGTGGTGGAAGCCTTAAGAAGATCTTCATGATGGCGATCGAAAGCAGGTCATGAACCGTTATTTCATTCAATTGGCCTATGACGGTACGGCCTATCACGGTTGGCAAAGACAACCCAATGCCGTAACGGTTCAGGAGCTTATCGAAAATGCCTTAACTCAATACACAGGAAAACCCGTTTGGCTCACCGGTCAGGGCCGCACCGACACGGGGGTTCATGCATCGGAGTTTTTTGCGCATTGGGATGCCGAGGAAGATCTTCGTACGTTGTTACGGGGCCCGGTGGAGGATGGGATCAGAGTCCTTAACCGGATCTTGCCCAACGATTTGGTGATCCAGCGGGTCTTTCAAGTTCCTGAAACCGCGCATGCCCGCTTTTCAGCCTTGTTCAGAACCTACCATTACCGGGTTCATTGGGTGAAGGATCCGTTCCGGGCGCGTTATTCCTGGCAAATTCCAGCCTGCCCTGATTGGGATTCGGTCCTTAAGGCCGCCGCACTGTTGCCGGGCAACCGAGATTTCGGCTGTTTCGCCAGAGCCGGTGGTGGGCAACAACACGACATGTGCAACCTAACCCATGCCCAATGGATATTGAATGCAGATCAATCTGCCGTTTTTGAAATCCGAGCCAACCGCTTTCTGCGCAACATGGTCCGCGCGATTGTGGGCACGTTGATGGAAGTTGGACGAGGTTATCGATCCCATGATCAAATCAACGACCTTATGAACGAAGGAACCCGATCGGATGCTGGCACTTCGGCTCCTGCTCATGGGCTTTGTTTGGTGCATGTGGAATATCCGGACGGTATCATTCAACCAAACCCATGAAGGCAGCCACCGAGGAATACCAGGCGCCTAGAGCTGGTACCGTACAGGCCTTGAAGCGCTTGTTCGGGGAAATGAAACCGTACAGCTTCTTGTTGACCGGAACCCTACTCTTGGCCATCGTTCTTGCAGGGACAGCTCCGCTAAGACCATGGTTAATTCAACAAGCGGTGGACGGGCCCATGACCCGGAAGGATTTGGCCAGCTTGGCCCAATATGGTTGGGTTATTTTGGCTTTGTTGCTGGGGGAATCCGGTCTAAGGTATCTCTTTGGTTTGTGGAGTGTGCAATTGGGACAGTCCGTGGTCAAAGATTTGCGACGCAAGCTTTATGAGCATTTAACACGGTATCGCCCAAGTTTTTATGAATCCAGATCGGTAGGCGCCTTGGGAAGCAGGGTGATTAACGATTTGGAGGCCATCGCCGAATTGTTTGCCCAAGGCTTCTTGACCATGGCGGGAGATGTCTTGCAGTTAATCGTGATTTTATCGGTGATGCTTTATACCGATTGGCGACTCACCTTGGTCAGTTTGATGGTTATGCCTCTGTTGTTATGGGTAACCTGGTGGTTCAAAGAAAAAGTTCATAGTTCATTCACCGAAGTTCGATCTCGAACCTCTTCGTTGAATTCCTTCCTCCAAGAACGCCTTAGCAATTTGCAACTCATTCCCCTGTTTCATCGCGAAGAGGAGGAGAAACTGGCCTTCCAAAAAGAAAATCAAGGTTTGGCCGAAGCGCATCTGAACGGAGTTTGGTATTATTCGGTGTATTTTCCTGTGGTTGAAGTTCTTACGGCCTTGGCCATGGGATTGATGGTATGGTACGGGGCTGTGAGGGTGCAGGACGGGGCCTTGTCCACGGGGGTCTTGGTGGCCTTTCTGGTTTATATCAACCAGTTGTTCAGGCCATTGAGGTTATTAGCGGACAAATTCAATTCCCTGCAGATGGGCATTATCGCATCGTCAAGGGTTTTTCAGTTGATTGATTTGAAAGCTTGGCCTGCGGAAATCAATGCAGTAGCGGATCAACCCACCCAGGGCATCGATATACAAATTCAAAACTTAAATTTTGGATACCAAAAGGATGTCCGGGTCCTCCACGATATTCAATTGCATATGAAGCCCGGAGAGGTTTGGGCTGTGGTGGGGAGCAGTGGAAGTGGCAAATCGACCTTGGCCCAAATGCTGGTCAGATTTTATGAACCCGATTCAGGGCGGATTCTCTTGGACGGTTTGCCTCACACGGAATTAACCTTGAAGCAACTTCGAAGGCGCATTGTTTACGTCCCTCAAGAACTTATTTTCTTTCAGCGGGACCGTTTTGGATAACATTATTCTTCATGATTCCGGCATCACCATGGAATTGGTGGAGCTCAGGGTCAAGGAATTCAATCTCCTTGATTTTGTGGAGTCCTTGCCGCTGGGTTTTCTGACCTCGGTGGGGGAAAAGGGAGCTGGGTTATCCGCCGGTCAAAAGCAATTGGTGGCCCTGATCCGTGCTTTGGTAAGGCAGCCGGACCTCCTTATCCTGGACGAAGCCACCGCTTCGGTGGACTCGGCAACGGAGGCTCAGGTCCAAAGGGGGATTGAGGCCTTTGTTCAAGGACGTAATGCCTTGCTCATCGCCCATCGAATGTCCACTTTGCGGTTTGCCCACCGAATTTTGGTGATGAAGGATGGCCGTATCGTCGAAGAAGGAACCCATGCCGAACTATTGGCCCTGAATGGGCACTTTTCTAAACTGAGCCAAGGTCAACATTTGGGCGATTGGCTTGTTACTTCGCAATAAGCAATCAATCCACCTATTCCCATGAAGCCTAACCTATTTCTTTCGCCTATGTTTTCTTTTTCTCGAACTGCCTTGCTTCAAATGACCACCATCCTCGGGTTGATGGCCTTGGTTGGGTTACCCCTGTCGGCCGTGGCAATCACCAAAGGGCATGGGGAAACACGCTCCTTGGTTGAGGTGGAGGGCCACTCCAATTGCGCCACCCTCAAGGGAGCGAGGGCTGGCATCGAAATGCGAAACCGTATGAGCCTCTCCGCATCGGCAATGAATCGGGGCGGTGATACCTACGATATCCATCATTACCATTTCAACTTAGCCTTAACCAATACCTCCACCGCGATTGCAGGGGATGTGATGTTTCGTTCTACCGTGACCTCGCCGGTCATGGATACCTTTTGGTTTGAACTGAGGAGTTTCATGAACATTGATTCGGTGCAAATTAACGGAACACGTTACCTGCCCTCTGCGCTATCCAGGCTGAATGACGTGGTCCGTGTTCCTTTGCTCAGCAATTTGGATGCGGGAATGCAGGTGACCTGCCGAGTCTTCTACCAGGGGACCCCGCCGAGCGGTGGTTTCTTCAGCGGGGTAAGCTCTGCGGCTTCACAGACCTGGGGGGTCAATGTGACCTGGACTCTTTCGGAGCCTTTCTCAGCCCCAGATTGGTTTCCCTGCAAACAGGATCTTTGGGACAAGATTGACTCGGTTTTCTTTGACGGTACCAGCGTTGCGCCTAACAAAGTGGCCTCAACGGGTTTGCTTATCGGGGTCGATACATTACCCAACAACAGGCGCAAGTACCAATGGAGAAGCCGTATTCCAATGGCTTTCTATTTGATGGCCTTTTCGGTAACCGATTATACCGAGCATCTGAGTTGGGCACACCCCACCGCCCTGGCCAATGATTCGGTGCTGATTCAACATTGGATTTACAATGCCAACAATTCATCAGGGACTTCCTGCCTCAATTTTAACCGAACTGCATTGAACAGTACCGGGGCGATGATCGAGAATTTTTCGGACCTCTTTGTCCTGTATCCCTTTCATACCGAAAAATACGGTCACATGATGGCCCCCTTAGGGGGTGGGATGGAGCACCAAACCATGAGCACCATGGGGAGCTTCGGGATGGATTTGATCGCCCATGAATTGGCGCATCAGTGGTTTGGGGATATGGTAACCTGCGCGACGTGGAACGATATTTGGTTGAACGAGGGTTGGGCTTCGTATTGCGAATACCTCCACCGCCAATATGTTGTTTCTCAAACATCAGCCAGCGATTGGATGAACAGCACCCACAACTCGGCGCGTTCATCAACCACAGGCTCCGTCTATGTCCCTGCATCGGGGGTGACGAACGTGAACAGGATTTTTTCATCCTCGTTAACCTACAAGAAAGGGGCTGCGGTACTGCACATGCTTCGCAACGAAATCGGGGACGATTCCTTGTTTTTTCCGGCGGTTAGAGAATATCTACAAGCCAAAAGGCATTCCGTGGCTACCACGGATGAATTCCGTCAGATCATGGAACAAAGGACTTCGGTCCCACTTCAGAACTTCTTCCAGGACTGGGTTTACGGCGAGGGGCATCCTACGTACAATATTCAATGGAATTGGCGTGATTCGGTGTTATGGCTCCAAATGAGTCAGACGGTGACCGCACCGACAGCGACCCCGGTATTTCGCAACAAATTGCCGTTGGGGCTTATCACTTCCGGACCTGGCCAAGCCCCATCGCTCATCCAGGTGGAACCGGCCCTGGGCCTGCAGCGCATCCGTATTCCTCGCCAGGTGGCCAACGTTACCCTGGATCCTTCGAATGCTATACTCAAAGGAACGGCTTCCTCCATTTCCAGGTTAGCTACGCTGGGGGTTGGCTTCGAGGAGCTTAATGGCATGAATTTCAATCCTTACCCCAATCCTGTACAGGGTCTCTTGCAGGTGGATTTAAATTCCTCTGCAGATTTGCTCCTATCCGATATAAGCGGTAGACCAATAACCGTCTATCATGGGCATGAGGGCAAGAACCAACTCGACCTTAACCTCCCATCGGGTACCTATTTCCTGCAAGCCCTTTTTCCTACAGGATTACGGGTGAGCCGTAGGATTGTTATACCCTAAACGACGCCAGAAGAGTCCAGGACCGAAGAGGGAAGCCTCAGGTTTGCCCTTGAACTATTTGTTTTTGTCAGAATTCAGGCTCTTTTTGGATTCTTTGTCTTTGCGTCCGAAGACCGATACCTGCACATACCTTCCAGGATTTTGCCGCAAGTCGGTGAGCAAGAGGTTAAGGGATAGGGTGCTTTGCTGCAAGTTGTAATACAAAGAGCTGTCTTTCATTAGCTTACCCAAGGTACCTTGATCACTTTGGATTCGTTCCATGAGCTGCCTTGTGGAAGACAATGCCAACGCTGCCTGGTTTACCGTTTGTTTAAGTTGCAAATGAGACAACGAATCGGAGAAGGTTTTGAAGTTTTGGATGGAGGCTTTGAGAAGGGGTTGATCTTGTCGCAGATCTTCGGAAAGCCGTGATAGCTCGCTGAGGGTTTTTTGAATGGGGCCTCGGCTATCGCGAATGAGTTCGTTCAGGTTGCTGCTTCCCTCGTCCAACTGGGCAAGGCTATGGCGAATTTTGGCTTCCTCCACGGCTTCCAAGATGCGGTTGAGGTTGGACAGACTGATTTCGACTTTGTCCTTGAGGGGAGTCAGGTCCCCCACCAAATTTTCAATGAGGCTGGGAGCGATCTCGGCTGGGAGGGTATCCCGGTGCCGGTAGTTGCGACCGGCCTCCTGGCCTATTTCGATTTGCAAAGCTTTGGTATCAAAGAGGTCGGTGCTGACCAGCCTCAACCTCGTTCCCATCGGAAGGCTAACTCGCTTGGAAACCTCCACAGTCACCAAGACAGCGTTCCGCTCGGGCAGAAGTTCAACCTCGGTTACAGTGCCCGTCTTGATGCCTTTGTACAAAACGGGGGCTGCGGCCTTGAGCCCCTTGACATCATCCAATAATGAATAATAGGTGTTACGGCCCGTGAATATATCATCGCCTTTTAGGAAGTTAATTCCAATAAACATGAGCGTCAGGGCCATTGTAGCAAAAAGTCCGATCCAAACTTCCTTGGGTATCTTGCGCATAGGTTGGTTTTATGGGGAAATTTTCTCGGTCAAGGATTGTTCTGATGGTGGTATTGCTCAATGGCTTCAGCGATCGACAGCGAAAGCTTGTTTTGGCCTTGTTCCGAGCGCATGAATTGCTCTTCCTCTTGATGGGTGAGAAATCCTGTTTCAACAAGGACGGCGGGCATGGTGGTCCGGTAGAGCACCAAGAAACCAGCCTGTTTGACCCCCCGGCTATGGCGTCCGGTATGGTGTACGAATTTTTGTTCGATGAGTCGGGCCAATTCCAGGCTTTGCGTTCGGTAGGCGCTTTGGAACAATTCAAAAATAATGTGGGCTGTTGGGTCGTTGGGGTTGAAACCGTCGTAGCGCTCCAGATAATTGCTTTCCATCAGGACTGCTGAATTTTCTCTTTTGGCGACGTTCAAGTTGGCCCCGGTGACATGCAAACCTTGGGTGAAGGTTTCTGTCCCGTGGGCTTTGGCTCCGCCGCTGTTGCAATGGATGGAGACAAAGAGGTCGGCATTAAGACGGTTGGCTATGCCAGCTCTCTCGTGTAATTCGATGAATTTGTCTTCGTTGCGGGTCAGATGGACCTGCAGTCCAGGAATTCGTTTCCGTAGCTGATCGGCCACTTTTCGGGCTATTTCCAAGGTGACGACCTTTTCGAGGGAGCCTTTGCCTTTGCAACCGCTGTCATGCCCCCCGTGTCCTGCATCCAGAACGATTCGATGCAGGGTGTAGGCCTTGACCCCTAGGTTGGGGCAAGCAAGGCTCCAAAAGAAGCTAACCAAAGCGATTCCCCGGAACCATGTGGTCCAAAGCGACCGTTGAAGTAGTTTTGAGGCTCGATGAGGGTAAGGCATTCGGTATGGACAAGTTTGCTCAGCAAATCTAAAGAAGCGGGGATGCTTCACAACCGGCACCTTGGGCAATGTTCCCCTTCGTTTCGGTGGTTGGGCCTCTGCTTGGCCTTGGCCATCGCACCTGTGTTTTGCATTTACGCTCAAGGTACCTCGGCATCAATGGATAGCCTTCGGGTCAAATCCCGAGATGAGCCCGAACAAACCGTGGATTACGAGGCAGCGGATTCCATCTTGGTGGATTTCAGTTCCAACCAAGCCCAGCTGATGGGGAAGGTCAAAATTCGTTTTGGAAGCATGGAACTGCAAAGCGGCAGGGCCTTTCAGAATTGGCTAAGCAGGTCCCTGAAGGCTTTGCCGATTGCGGATAGTTTGGGGCGTATGGCCGATACCCCTCGCTTTGTGGACGGTGCACAGAGTTTTGTGGCGGACTCGATGGAATACGATTTGGTGGCAGGACGAGGCAAGATCACCGAATTGGTGACCCGTGAAGGAGAGGCCTTTGTGATTGGTCGCAAAGTCCAAAGGGTTTCCGAGGGAGATATGTATGTCCGTAACACCTTGTTCACGACCTGCTCCGATACTCGTCATCCTCATTTTCATCTCCAATTGGGCAAGGCAAAGCTCATTCCGGACAAGCGGATTATTGCCGGTCCGTCAAGGTTGGTAGCTTTGGATATTCCTTTGCCTATCGGCTTGCCATTCGCGGTAATTCCCCTGATGCGCGGTCAGAAAGCAGGTATTTTGTTTCCAGAGTACGGGAACTCGCCGCAGTTTGGTTTTTTCTTGCGCAACGGGGGATATTATTGGCCGATTAGCCCGACCATGGACCTTAGCCTGCGCGGCGATGTTTATGCCTACGGTGGGTGGAGGCTGAACCCTACCTTGGGCTACAACCAAAGATATCGTTCATCCGGTCGCCTTAACATCAACTGGAGCAACCTCCAATCAGGGGATCCCAAGGCCAAGGATTTCAGTCGCCAACGAGACTTTATGGTTTTCTGGCAGCATAATCAAGATGCTCGGGCTCATCCGTACCGAAGATTTTCAGCCTCCGTGCAAGCAGGAACCAGTAATTTTCTAAGGAACAACACGCCCTCCACCACGGACTTTCTGAATAATCAATTGAATTCATCCGTTTCGTATAGTCGGTCCTTTCCTGGCAAACCGATTCAGTTAAACCTGGCGGCCAGGCATTCCCAAAACACCCAAACCAGACGCTTGCAAGTCAATTTCCCTGAGGGCAACTTGAACATCGCCAGGGTTCAACCTTTCCGAAAACGCTCTGCTATTGGGGCTGAGAAATGGTACGAGAAAATCGGTTTCACCTACCAGTCCAACCTGAGGTCTTCCTTGAATGTGGCAGATACGCTCTTCAGCCCTTCAAATGCAATTCAGAATTTAGACGCCGGTTTGCAACATAATTTGCCATTTTCGACCTCTTCTTTTCGACTGGGGAATTTTGTGCAAATCACCCCAAGTTTTGCCTACCAAGAACGTTGGACCAATCGCCGTTCCGTTTTGAATTACGATACCGCGTTGGGTAAGGCTGTAGCGGATACCGAGCGTGGTTTTTTTCGCAACTACGATTATCAATTCAGTATGCTGATAAATACCCGTTTGTATGGCTTGGTTCAATTTGCCAAAGGACCAATCGCAGCCATTCGGCATGTGATTAATCCCCAGATTTCATTGGGTTGGCGGCCTGATTTTGGGGCAGCCCGCTATGGTTTTTACAAAACGGTGCAGGTGGATCGACAAGGTAATACCCGCACCTACAGTCCCTATGCGGGCTTCGGTTACGGGGTCGCTGGTGCTGGCGGTTCTGCCTCTCTGAATTGGAGCATTGATAACAACTTGGAATTCAAAACCAGAACCCAAGGCGATAGCGGGGAAGTCCTGCAACGTCGTAAACTCTTTGACTCCTTTCGCTTCGGTGGGGTCTATAATTTCAATGCCGATTCCTTGAAAATGTCTTCCATCCAATGGGGTGGGAGAACCCAGTTTGGTGACCGTTTTAGTTTGCTCTTTTCCGGTGTTTGGGATGTTTACCAAAGGGGAGCGGATCGTCGCTTAATTAACCGATGGTTAGCGTCCGAACAATGGTGGAAACCCGTGGCCCTTTCCCAGGCCAACTTTACGGTGAGCGGTGGATTTGGGGGTGCTGCCACCGGAAGCGCTGCGTCCAATCGTTTGGGAATGCCGCCACTCTTATGGGATCGCGGCGATTCGTCGATTTGGGACGATATTCAGCGTTATGGATACCGTATGTTCATCGATTGGAATGTCCCGTATCGATTAAATTTTAATTACAACCTAACCTACCAGGCTCTCAACCCCAAAGACCAACAATGGGTACAGTCATTGACCTTCAACGGCGATCTTTCTTTGACCCGTTTATGGAAAATCGCTTTTAATTCAGGTTTGGATTTAGTTTCCTTCAAACTTACCCCTACCGTGATCAATCTATATCGGGATTTGCATTGTTGGGAAATGAGCCTGAATCTGGTGCCCTTTGGGACGTACAAATCCTACACCTTTACGATCAACGCCAAAGGTCAAATGCTCCAGGACCTGCGGCTGATTAGGCGGCGGAACTGGTTTGATTTGCAGCGTTAGCCTGCCTCCTGGCGCCTTTGCCGTTGCTCCGCAAGCAGCAAGGCATATTCTCTGGATAATTCTCCTGCGGCCGATGAGTTTTCCCTGGCCCTTCGGAGCAAATAAGGTAAAACCTTGTCCACGGGTCCGTAGGGCAAGTATTTGGCTACCCTGTACCCTTCATCGGCCAATTCTGTTGACAGGGAATCGCTCATCCCCAAAAGCTGGGCAAAGAGGACTCGCTCACTGATTTTGGCCAAACCGAATCGTTCCATTAATTCGGTTGCCCAGACACAAGTTGAACGGTTGTGCGTACCTAAGCACAAGAACGCATTGGGGTGTTGCAACAATATTTCAATGGCTCGATGCGTGTCACGGTCAGTAGCCTCTTTGTCGGGTTGAATGGGATCTAGGTATCCCAACAGGCCGGCTCTTTCCCTTTCCTTTTCCATATAAGCACCCCGAACGACCTTAAAGCCTGGGACATAGCCTTCTTCTTGAGCATGCTTCAAACCTTGATCCAAATATTCCAAACGATCATGGCGGTACATCTGCAAGGTTTGAATCACAATGGCCTTGGAGCGATTGAATTTTACCGAGGCCTCCATGGCGATTTGGTCAATAGGGTCTTGAAGCCAACTTTCTTCGGCATCAATCATGATGGGGCATTGCATATCGGATGCCTTTCGTAGCAAATTCATGACCCTACCCTTGCCACGGTGGAAGGCTTCGATTTGTTTTGGGTCGATTAAAGCGCTCTTCGCAGAGGCTTCCAAGAGGTCGGAATGGACGAGGCCGGTGACCTTGAAAACAAAGAGAGGAGTTTCGGGATGATTCGCCGTAAAGGCTAAAGCATCCAGCAGCTCAGCCAAGGTCTCGTCCATCAATTTTTCGCTGTTCAAACCTTCCACCGAATAATCCGGAATGCTTCCAATTCCTGATCGTTGCAGTTCTGCAATTTTGGGCAAGGATTTCTGAAGGGACTCGCCCCCACAAAATTCTTGGAAAACGGTTGCGCGTATAATTCCCCGAACCGGTAGGCGAAATTTCAAGGCCCATTCCGCCAAGAACCCCAGTATTTGGACTATTTTGGCCTGGTTCATGATGCCGAATAGCAACAGTTTCCGTCGCAAGGTCTGCGGAGTCAGCTTTCGATAGGCGGGGGAGCGGTCAGGTGGTTGATTGGCGATTGGCACAGCCCAAAAATAGCCATACGCAACCTTTGGCAGTCTCGGTTGTTTCTTTGCTAAAGAATCATGGCCAACCTTAGTCCCGTAATGATATCAATGGAACCGGAGACCTCCGATCTGGGTATTCTGCGTAAATCGGTGCAGTTAGCCAACGGTGCTTCCAGGCCCTTCCTTATTGCCGGACCTTGCTCTGCCGAAACACCGGCCCAATTGGAATTAACCCTCAACGGTTTGTTGCCCATAGGACCTGATCTCATTCGGGCAGGGATATGGAAACCACGCACCAGACCCAATCGTTTTGAAGGCGTTGGTGAGGAAGGTTTGAAATGGGTGCGAGAGATGACCCTCGAAAGAAATTTGCGCTTGGCTGTGGAAGTTGCCCAGCCAGCTCAGGCGGAGGCCGCTTTGAAATTCGGGGTGGATGTTGTTTGGATCGGCGCCAGGACCACGGTGAATCCCTTCCTGGTGGATGAGCTTGGCAAGGTATTGGCCGGTTCTCCTTTACCGGTGATGGTCAAAAATCCGATTAACCCGGACTTGGAACTGTGGTTGGGGGCGGTGGAACGTCTGGAGGCCTTGGGTCTTCGGGAGCTGGCTTTGGTGCACCGTGGGTTTTCTCCTTTTGAACGCAGTCCATACCGCAACATGCCCCAATGGGAAATCCCCATTGAATTGCGGCGGCGAAGACCGGACCTGCCCATGTATTGCGACCCCAGTCATATTACCGGGGATGCAAGGCTGGTTCCGGAGTTCGCGCAAATAGCTTTGGATTTGTGTTATGACGGCTGGATGCTGGAGGTTCATCATGATCCATCCCGCGCATGGTCTGATCCGGATCAACAACTCACTCCCGCCCAGTTGGCAGTCACCTTGAACGGTTTGAAGCTGCGCAAAACCGATCTTCAAGACCTTGAAGAGCTCGAGGGTCTCATGAAATTAAGGCGGGAAGTGGATCAATTGGATCATGAACTGTTGACTTTGCTTAGTCAAAGGTTACAGCTCAGTCATCGCCTTGGTGAAATCAAGAAAGAATTTGATCTCCCTATTCTTCAGCCTCGTCGTTGGGAGCAAATATTGAATACCCGTACATCAGCCGGTCAGGCGATGGGTTTGGATGCTTCATTTCTTATCAAATGGTTGCAAATCATGCATCAGGAGAGTATACGTCGCCAATTGGAGGTGTACCGCCCCGATTCTGTGCAAGCGCCGAAATAGCCTGGGCAGCTTGGATTGCGGACACGCGTCCATCCACCTGCTTTTATTTGGCGGATTCCAATACCGAAGCGTTT
>RFMW01000247.1 GCA_009927485.1 Sphingobacteriia bacterium | reverse complement strand
CCTAAGTCCTTCCTTGATTTTTTCAAAATCCCTACAGGGATTTACCGAATAGTTTATTCAGGCACTCCGGTTCGTAAAATTGCCTTGGCCTTGTTTTGGCATTCTTCCCACTCCGTATGGGGGTCAGAATCCCAGGTTATGGCTCCACCCGTTGATAGGGACAGTTCGTGTTTTAGATCATCATAGAGGAGGGTACGAATAATTACGTTTAAATCCAAATTCCCCTCTTGGTCGATATAGCCTAAACTACCCGAATACACCCCCCTTTTTTTCTTTTCCAGCCGATCTATCCATTGGCAAACCATGCCTTTGGGTGCCCCGGTCATGGATCCCATCGGGAAACAGGCCTTGAGAATTGAGGCTAAGGATTGTTTGTCGCCTTTATGAGCCCTGATGGTGCTGATCAGTTGGTGTACCGTTTGGAAGGAATAGGCTTGGCATAACTGAGTGACCTTAACCGATAAAGGTTCTGAGCATTGAGCCAAATCATTACGCACCAAATCGACAATCATCATATGCTCCGCCCGGTCTTTAGGACTGTTCTTCATTGCTTCCAGGTTTTGTAGGTCAAGCTGCGCATCGGAGGACCGGGGAGCAGTTCCTTTGATGGGTTGACTCAGCATTTGGTTGCCGCTGATTCTGAGAAATCGTTCAGGGCTGTTGCACAAGGTATAAAATTCTTTGTTTTTGATAAAAGCTGAAAATGGAGCTCCTGATTTTTCAGCCATTGCTTGCCATAAGGCCACAGGATTGGTGATCTTTTGGCTTCCATTCCATTCGATGCAATAGTTTAACTCATAAAAATTGCCTTTTTTGATTTGACGCCGAATTTCTTGGATTTGATGACTGTATTCATCAAAGGAGGTGGTCCGATGCATGATATCACCTAATGTTATATTGCGTTGATTATGGAGGCTTATTTTGGTATTTGTTGTTTTTTCTTTCTCTGCATGATTTGTTGATGCGTTGAGAATTATTTCTCGAACTCTGATATGCTGCTGATGAAAATCAATTTTTATCGTTATTTTATTTTGATTAAATATTATGAGCAAAGACGGCCTGAACCAAAAAGCATACATCGGGTTTCCTGTTGCTGGAGGGAGCTTTGAAGCTTGGCCCATGGTTTGGGCTTTCATATCGTAGGCAAAGTACCCCATTCGGAAGGCGGGCCTTGCCTTGTGCATGTGTTCAAAAGCCTCGAAGTTAAATGCGCAACCTTGAGTAAGGGGTTCTGGGTCAACATCATCCGAAGAAATCCCTACGCCAAAGATCCATTCGGTGGTATGGTATGCCTCCGGATAGTGCACGGAACCAGTGTTGGAACTCGGATCTTGATCAGGTGGCTTGGCACTTGCGGTCCAAAGTGCCCCCAGGTATGGGGAGTCCTTGTATGCATCAAGCAAGGCGAACAAGGTATCCTTGGCGCTTAGGTTTTTTGGAAGTAGAATTTCCAAGGTGTCAGAAATCTGCCTATTGTTAGGATCGTGATCGAATAGCGCTCAAAAATCTATGTACACTCCAAGATTTGGTCGCGTTCAGGCCCTAAGGAAATCCACCGAATTGGTAAATTCAGCTGATCCTCCAAATAATTTAAATAGTTCTGGAGTTGAGTCGGCAATTGGTGACGACTGGAATAGGATGCAGAGGCATCAAGGTTCCAGCCCTGGAATGTC
>RFMW01000128.1 GCA_009927485.1 Sphingobacteriia bacterium | reverse complement strand
CCGCAAAAAGGCCACAGGCTTTTACCACCTCTACGAATTCAAGGCCAATGGCCTAGCCGTAGATAAGTTGGAGCTTGAACTGCGCCGTGACGAAAGGATTTTACGATTCCTGACGGTCTCACTTGACAAATACGCCGTGGCTTACAACGAGTCCCGTCGCAAACCCAGAGCCCCCAAGGCTGCTGCAAAAGAGGAGGTTAACTCATGATTACCAACAGCTTCGCGACCGTCCCCGTGAAAGAGGAGACCCGCAAAAAGTATTGTCGTTTCCGGAAAAATGGCATCCATTATATTGATTATAAGGATCCGGATTTTTTGCTCAAATTGGTCAACGAACAGGGTAAACTGCTTCCTCGTCGCTTAACGGGGACCTCCCTCAAATTTCAGCGTAAAGTAGCTCAAGCCGTCAAAAGAGCCAGGCACTTGGCCTTATTGCCCTATGTGGCAGACGGTTTGCGTTGATTTGTTGACCAAATTTGTTCCCTAACGGTCCATTCCTTTTAACTCCCTGAGCTCAAAAGCTATGAATATCATCCTCAAACAAGACGTCAAAGGCCTAGGTTTCAAACATGACCTGGTCAAAGTCCGTAACGGATACGGCTTGAATTACCTCATACCTCAGGGCCTTGCGGTGGTAGCAGGCCGCGCAGCCCTCAACGACCGCGCCGAAGCGGTTCGTCAAGCTGAATTTCGGCAGGAAGGTCTACGCAGTGCAGCATCGGAATTGGCCGCCAAATTGGCCGAACTTACGCTGACATTGCAGGTGCGCACAGGTGAAAACAACCGGATTTTCGGAACCATCACCACCTTAATGATTGCCGAGGCGCTTCAGGCCAAAGGATATGAAATTGATCGCCGCAAAATGGCGGTGCGCGGTGAAATCCGTGAATTAGGCACTTTTCAGGTAGAGGTAGAGCTTTACAGAGATATCAAAGCGGTCTTCAACATGGAAGTTACCGCGGAGTAATTATCTTCTTGCTTCCTTACCTTGGGGGGATCTATATCTACCCTTGCTGGCCCTTAAATCCAAAATATACCGAAATATTTTGGGTGGCCACAGATTATACTTTAGAGACAGTCAAATAACAATTAATGTGCTATATTTGAGCCGTTAATTTCATCTTAAATCTGCATTTTATGTATTTAAAGCTACATTTCCATTTTTTGAAAAGCAGCTTCCTGTGGCTATGTCTCGCACTTAATTTGCTTTTTGGGGTCAATTTCTTGTATGCCCAAGCAATTGCACCGGGCTCTACCTACAATTCAGCGACACATTTATGCTCCATTTCCCCAAGCCAGGCCTTTGTTGCTGACAGTTCACTCGTCCCTCAATTTGCCCAACCCTTACCAAGTGGCTCAAGTTATGGTTGTTTAGGGTCCGGGAATTCCCACCACCTCAAAAGACCACACTGGTTTACGTTTCAAGCAACATCAAGCGGTCTTTTAAGCCTTATTATACAACCAACCCTCAATAATGATCTTGATTTTGCTCTGTTTGGCCCTTTCTCCAATTTACCTTTTGCTGCCAATCTAGGTACTCCAATACAATGTTCGAATTCCACAGTTTTAGTTGATACGATTAACATTGGTGTATCTGTTAATCAGTACTATGTGTTATTAGTCACAAATCCTGAAGGCAGAAACGGGAATTTTTCATTTATTCCCAATTCGAACGTCAACACAGCATCTATAGGCTCAGTCCTTTCTTTCAACCCCAATTTGCCATCGAGTGTTTTGGTTTGCGCCTCCCCATTTTTGCTCGAGACCTTTCCTTCTTCTTCCAATATTAGTGGCCTTCGATTCAGCGGTCCTGGCGTTGATTCGATTAGCGGTTTGTTCAATCCTAGCAATGCGGGGGTAGGGACTCACCTAATTCAAGTTTCAGGTAGTCTGTTTGGTTGTCAAGGTGTTTATTCAGCATCCTATTTTGTGACGGTTACGGCATTGCCATCCGTCACCAATATTTCAGTGAATCCAACTAATTTAACTGGCGGTTCAAGTCTTGTTTCGTTGAATGCGCAAGTTAGCCCTCCTGGTATATACAGTTATATTTGGTCAGGTCCTTCTGGGGTTGCATTACCTGCGACTGCTAGTTGGCAGACAAACACTCCAGGCTGGTATTCGGTAAGGGCTGTACCTGACCCTATGACCAATCCCGCTTGTTCGGAATCGCTAGATTCGGTGTTTGTATACCAAGGACCAAACGTCTCCCTTAATGGAAACGATACGGTCTGTTGGCAATTGAATCCGAATATTTCTGGGGGTACTGTGAATACAATTCCCAACGGAGTTACGGTGACTTCGTATCAATGGCAAAGAAAGTTATTCAATACTACATCATGGATTAACATTAATAATCAAAATTCTCCATCTTCATTGACCGTAATTGATGCTTCTGGGCGGCAATCCATTCGTTTATCAGCCCAATTGTCCAATGGGGTTTTGGTTACTTCCAATGAAATTGACATTGTGGTCCTCCCTGCGGGAATTGCTCCTATTTTGTCTTTGGACCCAAATTATTCTCAAAACACCACTATTTGTTTGAACGAAGCGGTAGGTCTAAAGGCAACTCCGGCAACAGGGAGTGGAGGTAATTTCTTGTATCGTTGGCAAAGGCAGGTTGGCAATAATTGGGTGGATATCTTCACCCCAGCCCTTCAGGCAGATTTGGAAACTCAATTCGCTAATTTAACCCAAACAACCTCATACAGAGTCATCGCAGAGGACGTTAGCGGGATCGGTTGTCCTTCTTTGATAAGCAATACATTGGTCATTAATGTTCATGGATTGGTTACCCCAGGTTCTGTAACGGCATCTGACACCTCATTGTGCTTCGGTCAGAATGTAACCATCAGAAACGTTCAATCGGGTACGGTGTCATTAGGCGGGCTCTTAAATTATGTATGGGAAGAGTCCTTGGATCAAGCCTTTTGGTCGCCTATCCCTGGTCAAACCGCCGATTCCTTGGTTACTCCATCTTATACATCGGGTCAACGAAGGTTTTACCGCAGGAGAATTTATTCATCCCTCAACAATGTACTTTGTCCTATCAATTTACCGGCTGTATCGAATATTGTATCTGTAATTTGGTTACAAGATTATCCTTTTTTGTCATTGTCCCCCCAGTTTGGGTTTACTGGGCCTTATGTTCACAGCATTTGGCAAGCAAATCCCTCTACTGCTGTATCAGGGTTAAGTGACACCACCGTGACGATCACCGCTAATGCCACCTCAAATTCAAATACCAGTGCCCAGTATCTTTTGCCATCCGGTAATATTCAAAACGATGGAATTGTAGTTTTTAACTATACCCCTGGATCTTCTACTGGGCTTACTTCGGTTTCTCATACCTTGTTGGTGGGAACTGGTGCTGTGAACTTGGGTGCGGGTGGTACTTTCTACGTTAAAGTTCTAAAAGATCAAGCTTTGGCGTTTAGAATTGCATTCAATAATCCTCAAACCCAAAGTCGTCAGCTTCAAGGTCTTGTTAACAATTTTAAATTTTTTCCCAATGGAGTTGGTAAGGCGGATACCATTTGTCCTGGAAATTCTTACTCCGTAAACGGAGCTGTTGTTTCTACAAGTTCAACATCAGCTAATTGGGTATGGTCTAAGGTTTCTGGAGCTGGATCACTTACCGGGTCCTTGACAGGCAGCTCCGGAGCTGTTCCTTCCGTTGTCTACCAGTCTACTTCGGCAGATGCTGGCAATACAGTTATTTTAAAGCTTAAAGCAACACGGACCTCTAGTTCTTGTCAAGGCTATGCAGACTCAATTTTAGTTCGGCTGTATGTTACCCCAGCATTTGTTCCGGCATCTTTTGACTCATCCTCTAACAAATCCATATGTTTTCAGGGTAATCCAGGGATTCTTGCAGCGAGGCCAGCAACAGGGGGGTCAGGACCTTATGAATACCAGTGGCAGTTTCGAAACGTTGGGGCGAGTACATGGTCAAGTATTTCGGGTGCCACCTCTCTCCAGTATGTTGACACAACTTCAAATTTAACAATTTCAAGAGAGTATCGCATTCGCACCACGGACCTAGGAAGACCTTCTTGTGGGCAGCAGTCAATTTCTTCAAATGTTTTGACGCTAACTGTTCTTAACCCTCTTGTTGCCCCTTCGTTTGTGTCAGGCCCTAACAGTCATCTCTACTTATGTCCAAATTCTTCGGCTGTTGAATTGCGTGCAAATCCTGCATCCGGTGGTTCTAATGATTTTAACTATTTATGGGAATTTGTCGATAGCGTTAATACCTTTGGCTTGGGTTCGTTGACAGATTCAATAATAAACCTATGGCCTTGGGAGGTTGTCCCCGGCGCGACTGGTTTGCTCAATACCACCCCTACTTTGAGTTCGGGATCAACTCGTTATTACAGGGTGGTGGCGAATTCAAATCCCTTAGGTAGTCTTCCTGCATGTGGTTCGGCCAAGTCCCAACCTCACCGCGTTTCAGTGCTGGATGTTATTTCACCAACCATTGTTGCTCAGCCCCAGGTTTCCGTGTATGCCAATGCTTCTGGAACCGCATTTTTTGACTGTGCAGAAACTTCCACTCTGAATAATGGATCCAACGATAACTGTGCCGGTCCTGTTGGTGGTTTTGTTTTGAGGAAACTTAGTGATGGCCCAGTTTGGCCTAGATTGAATAATTGCCCGGTTCCTATTGGATTGCCCATTAATGGGAATTATTTCAATACGGCATACCAAGTTTACTTGCCCTATACTGAATCTTTGAACACTACGAATACTGATTTTTCAAGTACCTACAGTGGTAACAATGCCCAGCCGTCACCTGATGTATTTATACGGTTTAATAGCGGATCCTATGACTCTATAGCACTAAGTTCATGTAATTCTTCTTTTGACACTTACTTGCATTTGTTGGATGGTTGTGGTAATTATGTTGCTGGTAATAATGATGATGGCCCATTGTGTACAGGGATTTCAGCCAGCATTTACCGTCGGGTTCATCCTAATTCTGACTACGTTTTGGTCGTGGAAGGTTTCGGTAATTCAACAGGTGTTGCGGATATTTCAATTCGGGGTTTGTCCTATTGTCCAGTGTTTTCATGTCAAAAAAACCCTGATACTGCAGTATTTTATGGATATGATGAATCCGGAAATCTTGGGTCAACCGATGTTCTGATAAATATTATTGATACCCTTGGTCCAGTTTTGAGAACTCAAGACGTATTTGTTTATTTGGACCAAAACGGAACGGCCACATCCGATCCAAATCGCTATAACAACGGGTCTACTGATAATTGCACCCCATCAAACCTGATCACCTTCCAGATTTCGCCTTCAAATTATTCTTGTACTGATCTGGGAAATAATGTTGCTATTCTTGTAGGAACGGATCTTTCTGGAAATTCCTCATCTGCTTCAGTTAACACGATTGTGGTAGATACAATCCGACCCAATGCTAGCGCTCGCCATCTTCAAATAGTTTATTTGGATTCTTTAGGTACGGGTCAACTGAACCGAGGTTTGGTTGATAGTTTCTCAACAGATAATTGTTACATAGATACCTTGTACTCGGTCCCTTTGTCTGGTTGGTCTTCGTTCACCTCAGGTATTCAGGGTTGCTCTTCTTGTCCTTTGGATTTTAACTACAATTGCTCTGATGTGGATACCTTATTCCCCGCAGGTTTGGTGGTAATCGACCAGAGCAATAATGTAGATACAGCATTTTACAGTATTTTGGTCAAGGATACGTTACCACCTCATGTATTGACTTATCCAGCTAGTGCAGTTTACATTAAAAGCGCTGAAGATTGTCAGGAGCTATATTATTGGCAGGAGGGTTTAACTTATGCTGATAATTGTTCAGGTCCAGTACAAATGCTAAATCAGGCAATCAATGGGATCTCAGTTGTAAATTATCCTTTCTTGTTATTGCCCAAAGGAAACCATCGTTTAACCTTCACCCTTGTCGATTCACGGGGAAATTCTAGAGATTTTCTTCATGAGTTCAGTGTTATAGACACTATTCCTCCCGTTCTCCTAAATATACCGTCGGATTTTGTTGTCAGCGCTGACAGTTTATCATGTGGTGCTGTTGTTTCTTGGGTTCCTCCGACAGGTTCAGACAATTGTGCGGGTTATGTTGTTAATTCTAATTATTCGCCTGGTCAGTTTTTCCCAACCGGAAATCATCTGGTTGTTTATACAATTACTGATGGTGCGAATATTGTTGGAACAGACACTTTTCAGGTTTCTGTTGTTGATCAAAGAGCTCCGATTGTAACCTCTTTAAATCCAAGGGTTTATTTAGGATTAAATGGTCTAGTTACTTTACCTATTCAGGAAATTATTAGTGCTTTCGATCTTTGCTCAGGCGTTTCTTACAGCATCAATGGCGCAAGCGTTATCGATGTAACACTGAATTGTGGTGATTTAGGTCTTAAGTCGCTATTCATTACTGTTACAGATTCAAGCGGCAACTCAACTACTAGTTCACACAGTGTTTTT
>RFMW01000148.1 GCA_009927485.1 Sphingobacteriia bacterium | reverse complement strand
GCATGGTCGTGGTGATCGTGATGGTCATGACCTTGTTTGTCATCTTTGATCAAACGGCGAAGAAAAGCGTCCGGGAGATCCATAGGATATTCCTCAAAGAACTTCTCCATCATGCGGAATCGAAGCAGTTGTTCAGCCTCCTGATCCCAACCGGCTTTGATAAATTCTTCAGTGCGGCTACGGAACTCTGCCTCATCCATGCTGGACCCAAATACCTTCGTAAAAAAAGCCTCGTTCAAATCGGCTTTCCCCTCCCGCAGAATATTGGACACCTCAAAATCAAAACGAGTCTGTGGGTCCAGTTGCTCACCCTCGTTGAGCTTGAAGCCTTTGGCGATGGCCTCGCTGTGATCACCGTACAGGTCAAACGGGGTCAAGGTGCCGGTAAAGCCTTTGCCTTTGCCCAGAAGATCTGCCTTGAGGGCATCCTGGACAATTTCGTCCAAGGCAACCAAGGTGACACCTTTGCGAGCCCCTTGCCCGTGGAGGTCTTGGCCCTCGGAGGGGGTAACCCTCAAAAAAATCCGGTCACCGGCCTCGGCTGTTTCTGGATATGCTCCCTCAAAATACCGACTTCTCCACTGCTCTATAAGTTCATCCACTTCGGCTGCACCCGGTTGGGGTTCTGCCTTGTCGAATGATTGTTGGAAAGGCTGCAGTTCAACGTTGGGACGTAAACCCAAATCGTACTGAAAATCAAAGGTCATTCCGTCTTCCAACCCGTTGGGGAAGGGCTCGTGACCCGGCACCGGTAGGGGCTGCCCAAAAAAATCCATGTTGTTCTGGCTGGCATAATCCATTAAGTGGTCGTTGACCAACTTTCCCATTTCTTCCTGCAAGACAGACAAACCGTACTGCTTCCGAATTAATCCGTCCGGCACCATCCCGGGTCTAAAACCGGGCATTTTGATGTTTTTGCGAACCTCTTTGAGGCCTTTTTCGACCCGTGGGCGGTAATCCTCCGGGCTAAGGGTCAAGGTCAAGCGAATCTCCAAAGGAGATAGAAATTCCTGAGTAATATTCAAAATATGGATTTAAGGTGGTTAATGAAGGTAAAGTCAAGATTCGAGGTACTATGCTGGAGAGCCGCTGAAGGTTTCCAAACATGCTTGGTGCGGATGGAGGGACTCGAACCCACACGCCTTGCGGCACCAGATCCTAAGTCTGGCACGTCTACCAATTTCGCCACATCCGCATAAACAAAGAGCAAAAGGAAAGGTTTGGAGGCATTTCCTTGGAGGCCCAAAGATAGATAGCGGAGCGGCCGCATTGTATTTTTGTATGGTGGAAAATAACCCCTCTTCCCTCGTTGCATGGAGCCTTTCGGCTGAAGAAGAGGTCAAAGAAATTTCCAAAAGGTACCGTTCCCTGCTCAAAACATGCCGTCCCTTCCTGGACAAGGGTAACCGCAAATTGATCCGAAGGGCCTTCGAATTGGCGGTGGACGCCCACAAGGATATGCGCCGTAAGTCAGGGGAGCCTTACATCTTTCATCCCATAGAAGTTGCACGCATTACTGCAGAAGACATTGGATTAGGAACCACCGCCGTCGTGGCCGCCCTCCTTCACGATACCGTCGAGGACACCGATCTGACCCTGGCCGAAATCGAAAATGAATTCGGCAATATCGTGGCCAGAATAATCGAGGGTCTTACCAAGATTTCGGGCCTTTACAACAAGTCCAGTGATTCAAGCCAGCAACTGGAGAATTTTCGGAAAATGTTGCTCACCCTGGCAGATGATATCCGGGTTATCCTGATCAAGCTGGCTGATCGCCTCCACAACATGAGAACCCTGGACAATATGCCCCAGGACAAACAACTCAAAATTGCCCACGAAACCTCTTACCTCTTCGCCCCGTTGGCCCATCGCCTCGGACTCTATAACATTAAATCAGAATTGGAGGATCTGGCTCTCAAATACATTGAGCCGGGCATTTATCGGAATATCGCCCGCAAGCTTCAAGAGACCAAAGTCCGTCGTGACCGGTATATCCGTGAATTCATTGTTCCCCTTCAACAAAAAATCGAATCCGCCGGCCTCAAAGCGGAAATCAAAGGCCGCCCCAAGAGCATCTCTTCGATATGGAACAAGATGAAGAAGCAAAACATTGACTTTGAAGAAGTCTATGATTTGTTTGCGATCCGAATCATCTTGGACAGCCCCCTGCCCTTGGAGAAAACCGATTGTTGGCGAGTTTATGCCCTGATCACCGACCAGTATCAGCCCAACCCCAATCGCCTAAGAGATTGGATTTCAACGCCTAAAATCAACGGATACGAGTCGCTTCATACCACCGTCATGGGCCCCGAAGGCAAATGGGTCGAAATACAGATCCGTAGCCAGCGCATGAACCAAGTGGCCGAAAAAGGTTTAGCGGCACATTGGAAATACAAAGACCAGGACGGAGACCCCGCCCTTGATGCTTGGATCAACAAGGTCCGCGAAATGCTGGAATCCCCGCAACCGAATACCATGGAATTCATGGACGAGTTCAAGTTGCAGCTCTATTCCAAAGAGATTTTTGTTTTTACCCCCAAAGGCAAATTGCTCAAAATGTCTGCAGGTTCTACCGCATTGGACATGGCCTTTGAAATCCACTCGGAATTAGGCCTCAAATGCATCGGTGCCAAGGTCAATCACAAACTGGTTCCTCTGAGTTACGTTCTGCGCAACGGTGATCAAGTCGAAATCCTGAGTTCCAATATCCAAAGGCCCAACCCGGATTGGCTGCAATTTCTGGGCACCGCCAAAGCCAAAAACCGGGTTCGTCAATCCCTAAAAGAACAGCGCAGGGAAATTACCGAAGCCGGCCGGGTGAAATTCCTTCAAAAACTCAAAGGCCTTACCCCCGATGTCAACGATGACCTCCTGCAAAGAATCGTTCACCATCTGGGGCATCTAAGCCTCCAAGACCTCTATTATGATGCCGAAATGGGCAAAATTGATTGGAACCAGGTCCAAAATGCCCTCCGACCCCGAAGCAAACGAAGCGCCTCCAAGGAATTGGCTAGCCTCAACAGCACAGAAGCCCTTCAATCCGGCAAGGCCCCAAGGCAAAATTCAAAGGACTCCAATTTTGAAGAAACGGAGTACGGTAACCAACCGGTTTGGGTGGACGGCAAACAAACTGATTTCCGTTACCGATTGGCATCTTGTTGCAATCCCATTCCCGGGGATGAAATCGTGGGAATTCCAGAACCTGGGAAGGAGATGGTCATTCACCGGCAGAATTGTGTCAATTCCGCGATCACCCATTCCACCTCCCATCAACTTGCGGTGAGAACCCGATGGAACAAAGGATCTAAAGTCGCCTTCCTCACCGGAATCTTCCTCAAAGGAACCGATGACAAGGGCATTATTAGCGGAATAACCCAGGTCATCACCGATGAAATGCATCTGAATATGCGATCCATTACGGTGGTATCCGAAGATGGCATGTTCGAAGGCCGCATCATGGTGTACCTCGATGATACCAAGGCCCTGCAGGACTTAATGCTGCGCCTGCGCAAGGTTCGTGGTGTTTTGAAGGTTGGGCGTATAGAGAAAATGGAACCGTCCCTTAAATTTGGCCTTTAACAAAAAATGATGAAAGCAGATGTGTTGTTAGGATTGCAGTGGGGCGACGAGGGCAAGGGCAAAGCAGTGGACGTCTTGGCGCCCTCCTACCATTGGATCGCCAGGTTTCAAGGAGGGCCCAATGCGGGACATACCCTTTGGATGGACGGCCAAAAAATCGTCCTACACACCATACCATCGGGCATATTTAGGGAGGATTGCATGAACCTCATCGGTAACGGTGTTGTCATACATCCCCCATCACTCCTTCAAGAAATCAAGGCATTGCGGCAGCATGGCCTCCATCTTGAAGGAAAACTCATGATCAGCGCCAAGGCACACCTCATTCTCCCTGGTCACCGCCTCTT
Organism: Sphingobacteriia bacterium; assembly: GCA_009927485.1. GTDB lineage: Bacteria > Bacteroidota > Bacteroidia > UBA7662 > UBA7662 > SYHX01. The sequence goes on along the minus strand of RFMW01000148.1, from coordinate 770 downwards.
GGACCAAGCCTTTGAATCAGCCAAAGGAGATCACAAAATAGGATCCACCCTGAGGGGCATCGGACCTGCTTATACCGACAAATACGCCCGGCATGGACTGCGATACGGTGATATGGCCGGCCCTCAAGGCAAAGCCTTGTTGGAGGCAGCGCACGATGAACATCTTCGTCAACTCAAAGCCTTGGACTTTGAATTGCCAACGAATTTGCCTGAACAAGTACAGGAATGGATGGATGCTGTTCACGAGTTGCTTCGAGATTTTGCACCTGCCGACGGTTCCTGGTTATTGAATCAAGCTTTGGACCAGGGCCAAAGAGTCTTGGCAGAAGGTGCGCAGGGTAGCCTACTCGATGTGGAATTTGGTGCCTATCCCTTTGTAACCTCCTCTCATACCACTTCTGCCTCTGCCTGTACCGGATTGGGTATTGCCCCCAACCGCCTCGGAACGGTCTATGGCCTCTTCAAGGCCTATTGCACCAGGGTAGGCAGCGGACCCTTTCCCACCGAACTCCACGACCAAACCGGAGAAGCCCTGCGCCGTGCAGGCCACGAATTTGGAGCAACCACAGGCCGACCCCGTCGATGCGGATGGCTTGACTTACCAGCACTCGCCTACGCTATTCGACTCAGCGGTGTTAGCCAACTGATTATCACCAAAGCAGATGTGCTTTCCGGTTTCCAAGAAATCAAAATTGCCACCCGATATCAAGGCTTGGATAACCATTTATCCCCTTATCCTGCCGAACCAAGCGAGTGCATCCCAGAATACA
>RFMW01000043.1 GCA_009927485.1 Sphingobacteriia bacterium | reverse complement strand
GGGCCATGATCACGATCATGCAGATCACGATCATTCAGGGCATGAGCATGACCACGATGAACCTGGCACTCGATACGAGTCTTTTGCCAAGCAACTCAGGAGGGATTTGGTGATCGATGTCTTGCTCAAAAACCATCGCGTAGAAATTACCCGAGAAGACTTGTTGCAAGAAGCCGAAGAGAGGCTCTTTAGACAATTTTCTTCCTACGGTATTTCGCCAGAACAAATTCCATTGCGTAAATATGCCGAGGATTACCTGCGTAAGGAATCCAACGAATCTTCGGTGTACTACAATCTCAAATACCGCAAGGCCGAAGATATTTTGCGAGAGCAAATACAAACCGTTTCGACGGCTGTGGATTATTCAACCTTCAAAGCAGAATGGGAAGCATTTTTGCTCCTCAGCAATAAGAAGGTTCAGAGCCCAAACATTGAATATTACAGTCATCGTTAATTTAAATTTTGAAACATGAATTTTTCCAAAGAATTTGATTCTTTTGCCCGTGGTCACCTGGGGATGCACGCCAAGGCGGTTGAGGGCGGTCTAAGTCGTCAACTTCAGGGCTTTACTCCGTATATCATAGAAGAAAGACCCATGAACATCGCATCCATGGATGTTTTTTCGCGCTTGATGATGGATCGGATCATTTTTATGGGGGTTGGGGTTACCAACGAGGTCGCTAACATAATTCAGGCACAATTACTGTTCTTGGATTCGGTGGATTCCTCCAGGGATATCCAAATTTACATCAACAGCCCCGGGGGTTCGGTTTATGCGGGTTTGGGGATTTACGATACGATGCAATTTATTTCAGCCGATGTGGCAACCATCTGTACCGGAATGGCTGCATCCATGGGGGCAGTGCTGTTATGTGCCGGAGCCCCCGGCAAAAGAACAGCCCTCAAGCATGCCAGGGTCATGATTCACCAACCCATGAGCGGTATGCAGGGCCAAGTGACGGAAATGGAAATTGCCTTGAAGGAAACCCTCAAGGTTCGGGACGAATTGTATCAAATTTTGGCCGATCATAGTGGTCAATCCTTGGAGAAGATTACCCAAGATTCGGATCGTGATTACTGGATGAGCGCTACGGAAGCCAAAGAATACGGAATGATTGACGACGTTCTTGTGAAAAACCCCAAAGCCAAAACCGCCTAATGGCCAACGGTAACCAAGCGAACTGCTCTTTTTGCAGCAGGCCGGTTTCGGAAGCCTCCTTCATGGTGGTGGGAACGGATGGACGTATCTGCGAGCGCTGCATTCCTGGCGTTTATCGGATGTTTGAAGAAAGAGGGACGGTCCCACGTCCATCGGAATCAAACACTCCGTCCACCCCTACTTCGAAGAAGCGCCTTCGATCCGACCAATTCAATCCACGTACCATCAAGGCCTTCCTTGATCAATACGTGGTGGGTCAGGATCACGCCAAAGTGGCCATGGCGGTCGCGGTTTATAATCATTATCGTCGGATTGGTGAAATTGTCGGGGGACCCTCCAAATCAACGAACAACAACGACATCGAATTGGAGAAATCCAATATGCTGCTGATTGGTGAAACCGGAACCGGCAAAACCCTCTTGGCGAGAACTTTAGCCCGCCTCCTTGCGGTGCCATTTTGCATCGCCGATGCGACCGCCTTGACCGAGGCAGGCTATGTGGGGGAGGATGTGGAAAGCATTTTAACACGTTTGCTCCAAGCCGCTGATTACAAGTTGAAGCCGCCAACGGGGTATCGTGTATCTGGATGAGGTTGACAAAATTTCGCGCAAAAGTGATAATCCATCCATCACCAGGGATGTCTCTGGAGAAGGGGTGCAGCAAGCCTTGTTGAAGATGTTGGAAGGAACGATTGTCAATGTGCCCCCACAAGGAGGCCGAAAGCACCCGGACCAAAAGTATATCGCGTTGGATACGCGGAATATCTTGTTTATATGCGGTGGGGCCTTTGATGGCTTGGATCGTATTGTTGCTCGTCGGGTGAATGTTCAATCCATTGGTTTTCGCGCATCGGGGGATCAACAAGCGGACTCGGTCAAACGTTCGCTCTTGTCGATGGTGACCCCGGTAGATCTCAAACAGTACGGATTAATTCCTGAATTGTTAGGCAGACTTCCCATCCTCATGCACTTGGATCCGTTGGATGCTGCAACCATGCAATTGATCCTGACCCAGCCTCGAAATGCCTTGATCAAGCAATACGTGCAACAATTCGCTGCCGAGGGTATAGCCTTGGATTTTACAGAGGAGGCCATTAAGGCCGTGGTTCAACATGCGCTGGAACTCAAATTAGGCGCGCGGGGTCTTCGTTCCATCATGGAGGCTGTTTTGGGGAAGGCCATGTTTGAATGGCCGGGTTCGGCGGAACGTCCTGACCGCTATACGGTGACCGAAATCGACGTTGATCAAGGCATCGAGCGCGCTGGCCTGAATTTGCGCCAAGCTTCCTGAACAATTTCACTTCTATAGGGTTCTACTATGGTTAGGATTTATTAATCCGATGTCCTTAATTGTTTAGAGCCCATGAGCCAAGTTTCTTCCATAGCGGTGGTCTCCACCACGAGCAGAGTCGATTCCACGACCGCCCAAATTGTTGCCCATTACAGGGAAATGCTTGAACGGAATCATGGATGTTCCAGCGAGCTCTTGGATTTGAAAGCATTGCCCCTTGATTTTTTGAATGCGGTTCTTTATCAAAAAGATCGTAATTCCCATCCCGACTGGGCTCCTTGGCAGGCCAAGGTCGATGCGGCTGATAAATTTGTTTTTGTAATACCGGAATACAACGGGTCGTTTCCGGGCATCCTCAAGTGCTTTGTCGATGCACTTCAATTCCCTCGAAGTCTTCGAGGCAAAAAGGCCTCCATGATTGGTATTAGCGACGGTACCCAAGGCGCTGCTTTGGCCATGTCGCATTTTGGAGATGTGTTAAACTATGCCGGCGTCACTACCCTGGCCTTGCGGCCTAGGTTTATTGAGGTCAACAAACACTGGGATGGGCAACGTTTCAGCAATCCCATCTACCAAAATCTCCTCGAAGAGCATGTCAAGCAGACCGTGGGGATGTGAGATCCCTCGAAAACTATTGGACGATAATTTTGATCGCTTTGGACCAACGCCCTGCGCGGGCTTCCAAGGTGTAGATGCCGGGGGATAGCTTCTCGGTGGCGATCGTCTGCAGAGCTTGAGCCTCCATCACACGGTTTTGGTACACGGATTGTCCTTGCATCGAGCGGACCGTGATTTCCATAGCGTCGATGCCATCGGTTGCCTCGGAGAATTGACAAAACAAGGGTTCGCCCTGACGCAGTACCGTGGGGTAAACCCGAAAATGCTGATCGATCAAACCGGAGGTCGATAGCCCAAATGGAGTGGTGGTGGTAAATGAACGGCTGGGTGAGGAGGGAGCGCAGGTGGATGCGGGGTTGAATGGCCGTACGGTGACGGAGTAATTGCCGTTGGAGGCAAGGTCAGGACCGGTATAGAGCAAGCTGGTATCGCTGACCCAACGTTCAAACATCAAGGTGATTCCTCGAACAACCCGCACATAATACATGGTTGCATTCGGTGCCGCAGTCCATTTGAAATACACCCAATTCGCAGGAGATGCTGGAGCACCTGCAGCAGGCTCAATCAAAGTGGTGCTGCTTCGTACGGAATCGTAGGCAGGCATTGGTGGTAACAAAAGGTAAGAGCGAGGTCCGTTACCACCGCTGGTCCCGGTGAGGGTGTAACGCATGACATTCATTTGTTCTGCCGAAAATTTATTCTGGCAATTGTCATTCGAATACGACATGAACAAGGTTGCATCCGGGCGGAAAGCATCCCCGTTGATATCGGTATCTTGGGGGGCGGCACCGTTGCAGGGCCAGCGGTTGCCAATGAAATCTGCCGGGGTATCGCAGAACCGGTCACCGGCTGTAGCGCAATTGGAATTCAATCTTGGTGCAGGTTCGTTGCTGTTACGGGTGACCCTCTCGGCAAAAACTCCTTGAGGTTGAGGGCTTGTTCCTTCGAAAGGATGGGGAAGGGCGAGGTAATGCCCCATTTCATGAGCCAATGTGGTGTTACCGGGCTGCGAACAAGGAACGCTCATCATCAAACCACCTTGCCTCAGGGTGGTCCCTGCTCCCGATCCGGGGAAGGTAGCATAGCCGCACAATCCCATGGCGGACAAATCCACAAAGTGTACATTCACCACCCTGGACATGTTGTAGGTCGTCATTTGCGTATTTCCTTGGGTCCATCCAGTATGGTAATACAGGCTACCATCAAAGATGTAATTCGGTAAATCCTTGAGGTAAAACTGTATGCCGGAAGCACGATACTTTTGATTAAGCTCACAAAGGGTTGTCAAAAGCGCAGGGACCTGCATATAATTGTTACTGCCCGGCGCCCGAACAATATGGGCTTTGAAGGGAATGTATATGCGGGACAGGCCGCCGGAATCTCTGCGCGTGATACTCAGGTCCAAACCGTTGCGGTAGGCTTCGCCAATTGCTTCGAGGTAGGAGAGGTGCTCTGGACCCGGAGATGCTGTACCGCAAGTTCCCGGCGACAAAACCTGGGCAACGGAGGATACGGAAAAAGACCAGCTTAAGCCCATAACCAGGAGCAGTCTTAGGGTGGATTTCTCCACTATAATTTTCAATGGATTCATGCTGAGTTGGTTCTATCAGGGGATGCCGGTATGCCGGCAAAGGTGAATGACTACGGTTTAAGGAGTATTCGGTAGGCGTATCCTTTGCCGGCCTGGGTGCAGGTCAAAAGATAATGGCCGTAGGGAAGATCCCCCGGTACTTTGACCAAGCGCCCTTCGTCCTCGTTGAAGTCCTGGAAGGTCCAAACGCTGCGACCCAATGGATCACGCAGGGTAAGGAGGATGGGGGACCCTGCTTGCAGGCCCTCCAAGGTGAGCAAATCTCCTGCCGCCAAAGCGGTTGGGTAAACCCTGGGTTTTGAAGAATTCAGGGCATCGTTGACACCCGCAAAGACATAGGTTGACGTAGAGAAGCTATCCCTTGGAGAAAACGGCGTGCACAAATTGCCTCCGTTTATCCCTCGGACAATCCAGCTGTATTGCCTCATCCCCCGCAGTCTGTTTCCCACGGCATGGTAGAAGGTGTCCTCCACAAGGGTGTCAAAAACATTGACATTGAACTGAAAGATTTTGATTTGGTAAAGCGAGGCACCGTTGATGGGGGCCCACCGAAAAAGAGCATTGTTAGGAACAACCGTATCGGTGATCTGCGGGAAGAATTTGGCAGGGTAGGTGGTGATGGCCGGGAAATTCGGGTAAGGATTCAAGGTCAGGTAACCCCTGGGCGCATTGGTGCTATTGACGGTAGCCCGCATGGCGGTCATCTGTTGTTCGCTGAATCGGGACATGCAATTGTCGTTGGAATACGACATGTAATACGAAGAGTCCGGTTTCATCACATCGTTGTTCAAATCCAATGCGGTGCGTGATGATGGGCAAGACCAACGACCCGCAATGAAGTCGGATGGGGTATCGCAGAAGCGATCTCCGGCGGTGAAACAGTTGGCCGAAAGTCGAGGGGCAACCTCGTTGAAGTTCCGGGTAACCCTTTCGGCATCGTTCGGGTCCAAGGGATTGTTGGAGGTCTGATCAAAGGTGTGCGGCAGGCTCAGGTAGTGCCCCATTTCGTGGGCAAGGGTGGTCCCTTCGGGTTGGGAGCATCCGAAAGACATGACGATGGCGCCGTCGTTTTGGAAGCCTCCTGGCCCGCTCAGGGGATAAAAAGCAAACCCGCAAAGACCCATGCCGGATAAATCGGTATAATAGATGTTTATGGTTCTGGCGATGTTTTCCTGATCAATCATCGTGCTCAAGGGGCCGTAAGAGGTTGCCCCGTAATAGGCTGTGTTGTTAATGAAGCGAATGCGCTCACTGAGGTAAAAAGAAATCCTACCGGAGGCAAACCTCTCGTTAAGGTTGCAAATCGTGGCATAAACAGCGGTCTCCGTCATACCCCCAAAGCCAGAGCTGCTGCGAACAACATGGGCTGTTACGGGGAGCCGAATCCAGTTGGTATCCTCGGTTTGGGCTTGATAATAGGGTATTAACGACTCCAGGTAGGACAAATGGCTAGCAGGGGCTGGTCCGGTACCGCATTCCTGGGCTTGGGCCGACATTGGCAGACCTTGAAGAATCCCAGTAAGGAAGAAGATTCCAAGCCGAATGGCCGATAGAGCCGAAAAAAGGAGGTTTTTCAAGAGGATGGATTTATTCTGCTTTATTGAACAATCCAACGGCTCGTTCTGTTTCCGAAGACTTTGTTATTTAGGCGTACCTGATACAGGCCCGCTGGGATCGTTCCTTGGTTCAAGGCCACCGCATGCGCTCCGGATCCTTCCAAGGTTTGGCGATGGATGATTCTGCCGGTGGCGTCGATCCACTCCACCAAGGTGCTTTGTCCATCACCGTAGGAGGGGTCCAGATGGATCCATCCATTGGCCCCATCCATGGGGTTGGGATAAAGACTAAACTCCCCTGAATTGGTCAGATTCTGGGCCCCTGCAACGCCCACGGTCCTAAATTTCCAATAATTCCCTGCGGTGGATGCCGAGTAATTCCCGCAGGTAACCTTGTGGTTGATGGCTTTGAGGGACCAGTAATAATCCACGTTGGGGTTGATGGCGGTCCCTGTGTATTGGTAGGTGGTGTCGTAAACAATACGGTCTTCGATCAGGGTTCCCGAAAAGGTGAAAAGGCGGCTGATCCGTAGCAAATACATGGTCGCACCGGGGACCTTGTTCCAACGGAAGGTGAGGTTGGGCACATTGTTGACGCTGTTGTTGGCAGGATGCAAATGCGTGGGTCGGCTGTCGAGGATGGTATCGTAGGTGGCAATGGGGGGAGAGGTGAGGTACAAACGGGGACCAGCCTGACCGTTCACTACGCTGACGGTGGACCTCATGGCTGCCTTCTGCTGCACGGAAAAAGAATCTTGGCAAGCATCGTCAGCATAACTCATGTAGTAACGCCCTACCGGATTGAATAAATCGTTGTTGATATCCCGAACCGTACCGTTGGTGCCAGGGCAGTTCCAACGGTCTGGACGAAAATCTGCAGGGGTATCGCAGAAGCGATCGCCGGCGGTGGCGCAATTGGCGGGAAGCCTGGGGGCCACTTCGTTGGCCAAGCGGGTAACACGTTCAGCACCAGCTGCTTGCGGCGCATCGCTGGTGGTTTGAAAAGGGTGGGGTAAGCTCAGGTAGTGTCCCATTTCGTGGGCCCAGGTGGAATTCCCAGCACCGCTGCATCCGATGCTTAAGTAAATAGCGCCCTGACGAAAAGTGGATTGAGGTTCTCCCGTATTCGGGAAATTCGCAAAGCCGCAAAGCGACATGGCCGATAAGTTGCAGAAGTAAACATTGATAACCCTGCTGACATTATGCAAATCGTTGATGGTGTTCGCCGTTGCAAAGCTTGGTAGGTTGTACCAGGCCGAAGAATTGATGTAATTAATATCCCCTCTCAAGAAAAACTGAATCCCGGTGGTGCGGTAATGCTCGTTCAATTCACAAAGGTTTTGGGATAATTGAGCGAGGGTATAACGTCCACCCCCTTGGTCATTGCCTATAAAATGCGCCTTAATGGGCAGAAAAATCGTGTTCTGCACCTGTTCGGTGGCAAATTCATCCAAGACACCGTTGGCCCTAAGGCCTTCAATCCATTGGAGGGTGGTGGCTGGGGCGTTGCCTGATCCGCAGTAACCGTCACCGGTCGCGGTTTGAGCGTGCAATGGATTCCTTCCAACGATCAAGCCCAAGAAAAGTAGGGCCATCATGACGGTGCTATTACGGAACATGGGAGAGGGTTTTAGGGGAAAGTATAAAATGAATATTGACAAAAATACCTTGAAATCGGGATTGAATTGGCCCAAATTCATTAAAAAATCCAGCTTGTTCTTAATTTTGAACGAAAAATTTTCCTTAAACATCTTTGACCCATTCCCCCATGAAAATTACCGTTGTAGGTGCCGGCAATGTTGGTGCCACTTGTGCTGATGCCATCGCCCATCGCGAACTTGCCAACGAAGTCGTGCTTTTGGACATCAAAGAGAACTTTGCGGAAGGCAAGGCCCTCGATATCTGGCAAACCGCCCCGATTCACTTGTACGATACCCGTACGGTTGGCTCCACCAACGATTATTCCAAAACCGCGGGCAGTGATGTGGTCGTGATCACCTCCGGGATCCCGCGCAGGCCCGGGATGAGCCGTGACGATTTGATTTCAACCAATGCAGGCATTGTGCGCACGGTGACGGAGCAGATCATGCACTATTCCCCGGATACGATTTTGGTCGTGGTTTCCAATCCGTTGGATGTCATGACCTATTGCGCCTATTTGTCTGCCAAGGTTGATTCATCCAGGGTCTTCGGTATGGCAGGCATCTTGGATACCGCCCGTTACCGCGCGTTCTTGGCGGAGGCATTGGACTGTTCCCCCAAAGACATTCAAGCCGTCCTGATGGGTGGTCACGGGGATACCATGGTTCCCTTGCCACGCTATACCACCGTTGGGGGTATTCCCGTGACGGAGCTGATTGCACCGGATCAATTGGAGGCCATTATTGACAGAACCAAGAAGGGTGGTGGCGAAATTGTCAACCTGCTGGGGACCTCGGCATGGTATGCCCCTGGTGCTGCAGCTGCACAAATGGTGGAAGCCATCGTCAGGGATCAAAAACGAATTGTGCCTGTTTGTGCCTGGTTAACAGGTCAATACGGATTGAAGGACATTTACATGGGCGCGCCGGTCAAACTAGGTCGTCGTGGTATCGAAGAGATCATCGAACTTCAGTTGAACGAAACCGAAATGGCTTTGGTCAACGATTCAGCCACTGCGGTGCGCGATGTTATGGGAGTTTTGGATCGCATGAATTAAGCCTTTGCATTTTCTTGCCGAACGCCTCCGCAGTCAACTCCATGCCATGGGGGAATGGCCGCTTCGCCGTTCGGTTTTGTTGAGCATTAGCGGAGGACGGGATTCCGTGACCCTGCTGCATGCGATGCTCGAAGCTGGGATACGGCCTGTTTTGTTTCATTGCAATTACCTGCTTCGGGAAGAGGACTCCAATCAAGATGCACTGTTGGTGACCGAACTTGCCGCTCAGCACGGTTTGATGCTGGAATCGCTGAAAGTTCCCGGAGATTGGAAAAAGGATATTCAACAGCAGGGCAGGAACCTGCAGGATGCGGCACGTCGTTTTCGATACCAAGCATTACGCGAATTGTCCGCCCCTGAAGGGAAATTCGCCGCTGCCATCGTGGCCACGGCCCATCATGCGATGGATCAGGCCGAAACGATCCTGCTTGCCCTCCTCAAGGGCCGTAACATCCAACGCTTGTGCGGATTGCAATCCAACAGAGAACTTTGGCGACCCTGGTTGGAGATCATGCCTTCGGAGTTGGAAGCATACGCCCGGGACAAGGCTATACGATTCAGGCATGATGCGAGCAACGATTCGACGGCCTACGACCGTAATTATCTCCGGAACCTTGTAGCTCCCTTGCTTGAGGCCCGATTTCCGGGTTGGGTGCAGAGTTGTCAACGCGCGACTTATCAGATTCAGGAGAGCCATACCTTGGTTGCGGAATTTTCCAAAAGGAATTTAGAACCCTATGCCATCGCCATTCAGGACCCGTTCTGGGGTACTGTGTTACGATTGAGCCAAGAAAGCCGCAACATTGAGCATGGGTCAGTATATGCGCGCAATTTATGGAGATCGATGGGGGCCAATTATACCCAAGAAAATTCTCTTGCGCAGGCTTGGGATTTGGCGGTGGGCAAGACCTTGCCTTGTGGGAAAGGCCAGGTCTTTCGGCAACGAAATGCATTGTGTTATTTTGAAAGTATCCCGGCAGAAGCCAATTGGTTGCAAGCCAGCAAGGCGCAGGAATTCCACAGCGAGGTTTGGCAGGTCTACGCCAAGCTTGGGCATCAGTTTACGGTACAAGGTGGATCCGAGGCCGCATCGGATTGGAGTTTCTGGGTAGCGAGGGGTTGGAATCTTCGGCCCTGGAGGTCTGGAGATCGCTGCATGCTGCCGGGAGGCTATCGCAAATTGGTCTCGGACCTTCTGCAGGAAAATCGGGTGGAAAGACCCTACAAAGATACTTGGCCGGTGATTTGTCATCAAGGGAGCGTGGTGGGTTGCCCCTTGCCGTCCAGGAACAATCGTTGGGAAATGGAGGAAGGAGTTGGTGTCTTGGAATGGGAATGGAAGGCCTCAGTGAATTATGTTACGAATAGATAAGATGGAGGAACAAGCATTCGCTCCCTTGTTGGAGGAGGACGGTCAGCAAGACGATTTGTTTGAACATTATCGTCTGTGCATCGATGCAGGGCAGGCGCCTATGCGGATTGATCGTTTCTTGGATACCCGCATGGCCCATGTTTCACGCAATCGAATTCAAAATGCCATTAAGGCGGGTTCCTTGCTGGTTAACGGCGCGGCCGTTAAATCAAGCTACAAGGTCAAGCCTGGAGATCTTCTACAATTGGTCTTGTCGCATCCGCCAAGGGAGAAAGGCATCGCCCCGGAAGATATTCCTCTTCATATTGATTATGAGGATGATACCTTGTTAGTTTTGCAGAAGCCTCCAGGGATGGTGGTGCACCCTGGTCACGGGCATCACAGCGGTACTTTGGTCAATGCGTTGGTGCATTATCTGGCTCAACTTCCCCTGGGCCGTTACCCCGCGGAGCTTTCTGCAATGGAGTTTTCCCATAAGGGGGATGAAGCGTCTAAGTATTCCGCGCAACATGCAGGCAGGGCCTTGGCCAAAGGGGCTGAAATTCGTCCGGGTCTGGTCCATCGCATTGACAAAGACACCTCCGGATTGTTGGTCATCGCCAAAACAGATTGGGCGATGACGCATTTGGCCAAACAATTTTTTGATCACAGTATTCAACGGACCTATCGTGCGCTGGTATGGGGTTGCCCCGAGGAAGAAGGCACCTACAGGGCCCATATTGACCGGGATCCTCGTGATCGTCAGCGAATGAAAGGCTATGCGGATGGAAGCAAAGGGAAGGCAGCAGTTACCCATTTTAGACGCTTGGAGGCTCTGGGGCCTGTCAGTTTGATGGAATATCGGTTGGAAACCGGTAGAACCCATCAAATTCGGGTGCACAGTTCCATGCACGGTCATCCCATCTTCAACGATGTGGTTTACGGTGGTGATAAGGTGTTGAAAGGTGGAAACCAAGGAGCTTACCTGAAATTCGTGGCAGATTGCATGGCGATCATGCCGCGAATGGCTTTGCACGCCAAAACTTTGGGCTTTCGTCACCCTGATGATGGTCGTTTTCTGCATTTTGATGCAGGCTACCCCTCGGATTTTGCGGGTGTTTTGGATCGATGGCGCCAGCCTCCACCGAATATTTTTTGAACCCTTTTTAAGCAAGTCCAATTTCCATTCGCTCCAAGTAACCTTCAATTTTCTACCCAATGAGTCAGCTTCTTTATTTGTTACGACACGGTCAAACCGACTTTAACCTCCAAGACAAAGTACAAGGCAGCGGTCATGATACCTCCTTGAACGACACCGGGAAGGCGCAGGCCTTGGCCTTTCATCGGCATTATGCCGGAGAGCCCTTCGATGCGTTCTATTGTTCCGCGTTGCAACGCAGTCGTCAAACTTTGGAACCTTTCCTTCAAGACCCTTTCTATCAAGGTATTAAGTTGCATGAGCGATCCGGGCTCAACGAATTCAATTGGGGGATTTTTGAGGGCAATTCTTTTGATGCTTTTGATGAGGTTTACCGACAATTGGTCGTGGATTGGAAGGCGGGCAAGGAGGATGCCGCACCTCCTGGCGGAGATTCTCCGGCCATGGTCGCAGCAAGGATGCAACCCGTGGTGGATGAACTTCGACAAGGAAGCTTTCAACGTCCTCTAATTTGTTTGCATGGCAGGGCTCTGCGATTGTTGCTTTGCCTCCTTACAGGCAAGCCTTCATCCGCCATGGATGATTTTGATCATTCCAATCTGTGCTTGTACGTCATGTTGCGGGTTGGAGATTTTTATGATGTGGTCCAAGCCAACGATACCACTCACCTGCAGGGTTTGCAGAGTGGCCATGCCAGACGGTAGTAGCTAGCCTTGAGGGAGAGCCCGCAGCACTTGCAGGATGCAGTTCTCGATAATTTCCTGAGGGTTCTGCACGAAGCGATGATGGTAACGATGGGCCAAGAGGGCGGACACCGATATTGCACGATGTCCCATCAACCGACTTAATCCGTAAATGCCGGAGGTTTCCATTTCCAAATGGGTGATTTGGTGGGTCTTTTCCTGGTAGGTAAAGCCAAAGGAAACAGCTTGTTCTAGCAAATTTGGGTAGGCAGAACGTCCCAGGAGGTTCCTTCCTTGGGGGCCGTAAAAGCCCGCGCAGGTCCAGTTTAAGCCTTCCTCAAAACCGCATTTCCGAAAATGTTCCAAGAGTTCTTGGTCTGCTAACACAGCGGTGGGGAGAGCGGGCGCATGTTCCCCGTATAGGTGTTTGCTCGCAGCCTTGCCGAGTTGTGCTTCAAAATCACTTTGAGGAAGCTTGTAATGTTGCATTAAGCCATCGAAGGCAAGTGCGGCGTAACTCAGGATCAGCCCTCCTTCGGAACGAGCGGGTTGCAGGCATCCGGCCGTTCCTATACGCACCAAGGTCAACGATCGTGGCTGCTCCAAAAGCGTCATTTCCTCCAAATTGACTTTGCAGAGGGCATCCAATTCATGAAGGACAATATCAATGTTATCCGTCCCAATTCCGGTGCTCATCACCGTTAGACGTTGACCTTGGTAGGTTCCGGTATGCGTTACAAATTCACGACGATGCTGTCTGAATTCAATGTTTTCCCAATGTTGGGAAATTTGGGCTACACGTTCAGGGTCGCCAACCAGCAGCACGGTATCGGCAAGATGCTCGGCGCGCAGTCCCAGATGATAAACGGAGCCGTCGGCGTTGCGGATGAGGTCGGTCGAGGAAATCATGGAAATGGATCCTTAAGGTTGGTAGCGCTGTAACCCAGGTAGGCTTGATTCAAGATAAATCGAGACGGCCTTGGCGATTCTTGGGATATCCTGTTGGGTCATGCAATCAAAATGACCACGAGGGCAGCGCTTATACCCTAATTTACTGCAGGGTCGGCAAGAAACATCCACCTCGAAGTGTTCAGGCAATGGGTGTTTACCTAGGCGAGGCAACCAAGGAGCCATGCCAAATTCCGGCAATGTACTCCCCCAGATGACAAAGAGTTTTATTCCCAACGCGGCTCCGATATGCATCAGTCCGGTATCCGGGGTGATTAGGCAAGCGCATTCCGACAGGGCTTTGGCTGATTCTTGCAAATTCCATCGACCACAACCATGCGCGATCTCCTTGCGATCCAAACGGGCGATCAATTCTTCCGCCAAGGTTTTGTCCTGAGGTCCGCCCAACAAGAGCAAAGGTCCACGCAGCAAGCTGCACAGGTCGATAAGCTTTTCTTTGGGAAGGCATTTGGTGGCGTGTTGGGAACCCAGGGCCAAGGCGCACACTCCTTGCGATGGATTCCAACCGAGTTCCTGTTTCAAGAAGGATTCGCCGTTTCCACTTTCGGTTAGCATGGGGTCAAAGGACCAATCCAAACCCAGTCCATCATCCGAGATACCCCATTCCTGCAGCATCAAGGCGTATTTTTGGACGGTGTGCAGGTAGCGGGTAGGTTTCTTTTTGGTTTGAACCATCCACCACTTCTGGGCATTGTTTTTGGAGTAACGAAGAAAGGGAATTCCTGAGCCGGGTGGAGCAAGTCGAAATTTCCACCGCAGTGTGCGCCAATTCGAATGCAAATCGACGATAGCGTCGAATTTTAGGGCTTTGAGCTCATCCAAAAGAGTTTTTTCCTGATGGTCCTGCAGAATATGCAATTGCGATAAATGTGCGTGGTGTTGCAACACAGGAGCCATGGGGGCTTTGGTCACAAAATGCAATTCGGCTTTGGGAAATTGATGATGCAACCATCGGATAACGGGGGTGCACAAGACCACGTCCCCGATGGAGCTAAGCCGTATGAGTCCTATCTTTATCCCCTCTTGGTTCAGGCGATTTTGGATATTCAAAGGGGACAGGCTGAGAGGGGTTAAGTTCGCTAGAATCCTACCAAGGGATTCATTTCCATGCGGGCTTGTATTCCAGGGTTTTCCACCCAATGTTTAACTTTGGTGTAGGGTGTATAGAGGGGGCCTAATTCGTTTTGCAAGCGGTGACGGCTATAGACCGCGGTCATCTGACCCAATATCTTTTCGAAAGGATCTTCCTGATCAGGCAATTCCCTGAGTCGGAACTTCTGGACTTTGGCCAATTTCGCGGCGCATGAAATCGCATCATCCAAATCCCCCATGCGGTCCACCAATCCCAAGGCCATGGCTTGACGACCCGTATAGACCCGGCCTTGAGCCAAGGCATGCACCGAGTCGCGACTTAGCGACTGTCCTGCCGAACGTCTGCCTTCGGAGACAATGCCCACAAAGGTTTCGTAGATCTCGTTGACCCCTTCTTGAACGAGAGCCCGTTCATCGGGACGCATGCGGCGGGATAAGGACATCAGGTCGCCGTAGGGGCCTGTGGTGACCCTGTCCACCGTAATGCCCAATTTATTGCGCATAAAATCCCCTACATAGGGCGCAAGGCCAAAGACACCTATCGATCCCGTAATGGTAGTCGGGGCAGCAAAAATGCTATCCGCAGCAGCGGCAATGTAGTAACCCCCGGAGGCAGCAACACCACCCATGGAGACCACCAAGGGTTTCCCCGCTTGGCGTATCATTTTGGTTTCTCTCCATATCAGGTCTGAGGCTAGGGCCGAGCCCCCAGGGGAGTTAATGCGCAGGACCACGGCCTTGATTTTTTGGTCCAAACGCGCCTTACGAAGGGCATCGCAAATCCGATCGGCGCCGATTTGATCCTCGGCACCTTGTCCGCTCACGATATCCCCTTCGGCATACACCACCGCGATACGGTCCTTGGCTTCTTCGCTACCCTTGGGCATGCCGGGCAAGGTTTCCCTTACACTTTCGTTCAAGGACGCAAAATATTCCGAAGCTGTCACAAGGTTCAGTTTATCGATGGCTTTGGCCTTGGTGCGACGCTTGAGCCATTCCAATACCTGATCTCGGTACATCAGGCTGTCAACCAAACCGTAGGCCACCGAGGTACGGGCATTGCGAACCAAGGCCAAATTGGCCAAGCTGCGCAGGGAATCGCTGGTCAAGTTCAGATTGCGACTGTATCCTGTAAGCATCTCGTTGTAAATGCCTTCCAGCAATTGACTTTGTTGGTAACGGTTCTCTTCGGACATGTTTTCGCGGATGAGCATCTCGCCCGCACTTTTGTATTTGCCTACCCGAATCAAGTCAATTTCCATATCCAATTTGTCGAACATGCCTTTGAGGAAAACCGGTTCCAAAGCCAATCCATTGAACATGGCGATCCCTTGCGGTGCCATGGTGATGGGCTCGGCCATGGAGGCCATCAAGAGGGTGCCTTGGGTATAGGCTTCCGAATGCGCAATCACAAATTTGCCGCTACGCTTGAAGTCCTCCAAGGCACGTCTTACCCTGGATTGTTGGGTCATATCCCCCTCTATACCACTTAGGTCCAAGAAAACCCCGTCAATATGCTTGTCTTGAGCGGCTTCTTGCAGAACCACGAGCATCGTCGAAACCGGCATTCCTGAATTATCCTCCAAACTGGCCCAATCAAAACTTTGGAGTGGGTTTTTGGATCCTCGTTCGATCAAGGGTTGGTCCAGGGTTAGGTGCAAAATGGAGTGGGCCTCTATTTCTTTGGATTCCGAATCCGAACCGGACATGGCAAGGCCAGCCACAAGAGCAATGACCAGGAACAACAGAACCACCTGGGTGAGCAGGAGGCCAACCATGGTCGCAAAGACAATTTTGAAAAATGACTTCATAGGAAAGTTTTGAATGCGGTTTGGGTCTTTATTTAGGGCCAAATTTAACGAGCCCCGAATCACGCCCAAAAATAACCCAGTTCAATGATCCAATCACGATGGAAAGCCAAATAACGATGGTAGGCACTCGAGAGTTTGCGGTAGGCCTGGGGTCTAATTTGGGCAATCGGGCAGAATGGCTCTTCCAAGCCTGCCAGTGGCTGGAATCTGTACTCGGCGAACCCGTGGCGGCCTCATCCGTTTGGGAATCCGAACCGTGGGGGTATGCATCACCCAACCCTTACCTGAACCAGGTGATCATCTTTCGCTCCGACAAGGAGGCTGTGGATTTATTGGCCGTCTTGATGAAGGTCGAGAAGCATATGGGTCGTGTTCGTCGCATGGACGGTGGTATGGCAGACCGTTGCATTGATTTGGATTTGTTATGGGTGGATCAAGAAATCCTGCCTTCGGTTTCGGAACCTCCCTCCGAGGGCCAACTCAGGGTTCCCCACCCTCGATTGCACCTTCGGCGTTTCGTTTTGGAGCCACTTTCGGAAATTCGTCCAGAATGGACGCACCCGGTCATGGGATTGACGGTGACGGAATTGCTGAGCCAATGCCAGGACCAAGGACCTGTACG
>RFMW01000238.1 GCA_009927485.1 Sphingobacteriia bacterium | reverse complement strand
TTCGGCTGCAGTAGATCCACCCCTAATCGCCCGGAAGAAAGGGTTTGACCCAATGCTCTGTAATCGCTACGCCAGAAACTCAACGGTATTTGAGGGCTATCCCTAACATAAAATGCCTTGGGGCCATATACCGTGCGGGGTTATCCGGCGGAAGGCCTCTGGAACGGGCATCGCGGGGATCCAAATAGGCCGGATCACGCCAAGAAGAAGGCACCGGGTCCCCGGGCTCCCAGGCCCTTCCGGTTACCGGATTAGGAATTACAGCGTTGGCTTGGTTGAAAACGTTGGTCAATTGCATGGAAACTTCCCAGCGGTATGCTCCACGGAGCCACCATTTGCGAACCGAAAGGTCCATCCATTGCTGGCCTTGGCCCAGGGCCGACCATAAGGCCTCCGGACGGGGATCCCTTTCGTAAATAGGCCTACCCGATACCGGCTCTATGCCTTGAAAGGTGAAGGGTGTATAACGCCGACCAGAGCGCAGCACGCCTTCGAGGTACAAGGACCAACGGTTTAACCACGACTTCCCCCAAAGACCACGTTTGCGGTCCAGGGTAAAAATAACATTACCCTTGATATCGTAAGGGGCATCCCATGCGAGGAAGGTTTCTTTGGTATCCTGGCGATTCCCGGAATTCAGAATGGCCGTCAATGCTTCGCTGGCAGAGGAGCTTTGGCCACGGGCCACCATGTAGGAGGCTGAAACCTGTCCTTGGAACCATTGCCCTATTCTTTTGAAATAGCCCAATTCCAAACCTCGAATCCGCGCATAATCCGAATTAATTCTCAGGGTTCTGGTCACCTCCCTGCCCGTAAAATCTTTGATTTGAGTGGAGGCCGCCGAAATAAAATCGTATTTGTCTTTCCAATAAGCGGTTACGGTAAGCGCATCGTTGGGGGTCAATTGGGTCCTCAACCCCAACTCATACGAGATATCCATCTCCGGGTTCAAATCCGGATTCCCAACCCTGGCCAACACTGAACGATCCTGGTACAAAGGATTCAAACCTTGGTACAACCAACTGGGATGCGGCATCACCATCGCATGGTTGTAATTGAAATAGAGCACTTGGTTCTCACGAATCGGGAAAGAAGCGGATAATTTGGGCAATAAGCGGGCCTTGGTACGCATCCCGAAGACGGAGAAGGTATGGTCCATGTAGTCCTTGCGGATTTCGTCCCGAATGGGAGAGCGGGCATCGCCGATGGCCCTGTCCACAAAGGTCCCGGGCATCCAATACTCCAAACGCAGGCCGGCCTCAGCAACCAATCCCAAGTACTTGAGTTTGTTGGACAGAAAGAAAGCACCGCGCTTGGGCTGAACCCTCCATACGTCGCTGTAATCCCCCAAACGAAAACTCTGGGAGAAAGTCCCATCGGCCAAAGGAATAGGCGCGCCAATCCAAGGACGAAGAATATCAATCCATTGCAAATCCTGATCCTTGAATTCGGTCCCGAAGATGAGGCGATCCCCCCGAGAATTGTAATAATAATTCCCGCTGGCTTTGACCGTGTATTCCAAAACATAGTGGTCATGCCATAAGGTTCCAATGCCGCCATTATTGTACAAGCCGGGCCCCGGGTTCACAAAAACCTGCGAGTCAAGCGGATTAAAATAAGTCACCGGAAAGGTCACAATGGAATTGGGGTCAAATTCCGAATCCACCTCCTTGGGCCTCCAATCACGCCCGTTGGCATCCGCCCGCAATCGAACATAAAGGCGCGATGCGTTCACTGTATAGGAAAATTTCTTGGAGGTGGTATGGTTGAGCTGCAGGCTTTCGAGGTTGGTATCGTGGGTATAGGTCAGGGCATTGTCCGGTTGCAAGGCAAATTCAAATTGATACCCCGGTAGGAATGGAGCATCGTTCCCAATGATCCGTAACATATTAACGTCCTGGTTGATGGTCAAAGAGCGCAAATAGGTTCCGCTCAACCTCAGGCCAGGATGAAAAGCATAATCCAATTTGAGCATACCGGCCCATCGGTTATCCTGCATGGGCGAAAAACCAGGGTTGGGATACAAAGAGGAAAGGACCTGTTTGGCAGGAGTACGGAAATATTGGTCGTCAAAGCTCCCTTTGAAGGAGGAGAATATTCTCAACGGTTGGGGGAACAGCCCTTTGAGGCTACCGCCCAAGGTGCCTTCCACCACTTGATTATTCCAAACTGACGACCAAGCATCGTTAAAGCCCAGCTGGTCTGAACGAGCTGCCAAGGAATAAGCCCAGCGATCCCCCCCCGAACGGGTCTTGGTGCGCACGATACCCGCCGAACCATCCCCTGGGTCACATCACCACCCCCTGTGGCGATGTCCATACGGTCTATGGAGTTGGTTCCTAAGTCGATCCCAAATCCTGTGCCCGCCAAGGGATCCGTCGCCGATGCCCCGTCAATCATGAACGCTGTTTCGTAGGTTCTGCCCCCACGGATGCTCAAACCCTCCGGATTAAGCATAACCCCTGCCTGGGTGTTGAGCACGGATTGCACCGATCGGGTGGGTGCTGCTTCAATGCTCTCCTGGCCGACGCGTTGTTCGGTTTTGGTTTGTTCGAGATCGATCAAGGGCTTATCGCCAACCACCACCACCTCCTGGTCCATGGTCACCGCGGAACGTCGTAATACAATATTAAGGGAGGCGGCTTTACCACCTTCGATGCGTACCCCGGTGTATATTTTCTTTTCGTAACCCAGATACGAAACCTCGACCTGGTATTGTCCCGCAGGTATTCGTGCAATGCTGTACAAGCCGTCCAAATTGGACGAACTTCCCAGGCTACTCCCTTTGATCACCACATTGACCCCAATCAAGGGAAGTTTATCGTCGGCATCCGTCACCTTCCCGGACAGGGTTCCTGTAGACCCGGAATTTTGAGCCCGAAGCGATGCATCGAAAGCGCAGCTTAGGCCCCATAGAACCAGAAGCAAGAGCCCTTGCCGCACCTTTCGGCTGCACATTTCCGCAAAATTGAGGTTTGGCATTGCCCGCTAAAGTTCAGAGAGGTTTAGAAAGTTCATGCCGTAGCGAAAATCACCCAAGAGCCGTTGTTTGAAACGCTCGTAAAGTTCGGGATTGAGCATCAAATCCGAACCCTCCTCCCATTGAACCCAGAGGCAACGCAATCCCCCAGCTTGCTCCAGGAAACTGGCATAGGCCTGTTCGACCCCCGCCAGGTAATCCGCCGTAATTTCTTGTTCGAACTCACGGCCTCTTTGGCGAATATTCCCGAGCAGCCTGCTGGCCGGGCTGCTCAAGTACACCCACAATTGCGGCTGAGGCAATTGTTGGTTGATGATGGCAAACAATTCTTTGAAGAGTTTGGCTTCAGGGGGCGGCAAAGTCTTGCTTGCAAATATCAAGGATTTATAAAATGAATAGTCCGCCACCATTCCCTCTTGTCGCCAATCAACCAAGTCCATTTCGGCATGCATTTGCCGGTACCGCTCCGCCAAAAA
>RFMW01000088.1 GCA_009927485.1 Sphingobacteriia bacterium | reverse complement strand
AAAATTTGCCCGGGGGGGCAGCACCATCACCATGCAATTGGTCAAAAATGTTTTCTTAAATCCTCGCAAAACCATTGCCCGCAAAGCGGAAGAATTGCTCATCACTTGGATCATCGAAAACCAGAGAATCACCTCCAAAGCCAGGATGATGGAAGTGTATCTGAATGTGATTGAGTTTGGGACTAATGTTTGGGGTATAGGGGAAGCCTCCCGTCATTACTTCGGCAAGCATCCATCAGCCCTGGAACCAATCGAATCGGTGTTCTTGGCAGGATTGGTCCCCAGACCCCGGGTATTTCAGAACCTCCTGGAACCAGACGGCTCGGTCTCTTCCAAGAACGGCAATTTCATTGCCATTCGCAATCGCTTTGTCCGAAGGGGGCTCTTGCCCCAGGAGGATTCCAATCGTGTACACGTTGGGCTCTTGAGGTCGGTGTATCGCCATCTTCAACCTATGGATTCTGCGACCTTGGCCAAGGAATTGTTGGAGGAAGACCTGGAAGGCTTCTAGTTAATCGTCCTTGCCCTTGATTTGGGATTGCTGGTCCATGATCCAATGCAAGGCTTGCATAGGGGTCAAATTATTGGATTCCAAGGCCATAAGGGATTCTTTCAGGGCAAGAGCCTGCGTATCCCCATCCCCCCACAAGGACAGTTGCCATGACGAATTTGGGTTAGGCGTAAATTTTGGGGAAGGTTCTTTGGTGGATTCGTCGCGCAGGGATTCCAGATGCTCCAACATGGTTTCAGCTTCATGAATGACCGCTGCGGGGACACCGGCCATCCTGGCCACATGCAATCCAAAACTATGGGAAGAACCTCCGGGTTGCAGCGTGCGAAGAAATTCCATACGATCACCTTGCCTGGATACCGAGACATGGTAATTGGCAATCCGGGGATACTTTTCGGCCATGCGATTCAGTTCGTGGTAATGGGTCGCGAACAAGGTCATCGGCCGATGCCGAGGATGCTCATGCAGATAGGCCGCTATCGCCCATGCCAAACTAATCCCGTCGTAGGTCGAAGTTCCTCGCCCAATTTCATCCAATAACAACAAACTACTCCCGGTCATATGGTGCAAAATGGTAGCCATTTCTTGCATTTCCACCATGAACGTGGACTCCCCCGCGGCCAAATTATCGGAGGCCCCCACCCGCGTAAATAGCTTATCCACCAGACCCATGCTGGCCTCGGTGGCGGGCACATAACAACCTATTTGCGCCATCACCACCAGAAGACCCGCCTGCCGAAGCAAGGCTGATTTCCCGGACATGTTGGGCCCGGTAATCATCCATATTTGCTCATGGCCAGGGTCCAGGTTCAAATCATTGGGGATATAGGGCCTGGAATCCGGAAGGATTCGCTCCAAGACGGGATGCCTTAATTGTTTGACTTGGAGTCCGGTCGCTTCGGTGAAGCGTGGTTGGATATACTTTCGATCAATGGCAATTTGAGCAAAACCCAGCAACACATCCAAGGTCGCCAAGCGCCTTGAAGCCAGCTGAAGGGCCGGAACATGGCTCGCAATTTCTTGAAGCAAGAGCATGTAGGTCTCCTGCTCCAAGGCTTGAATTCGCTGGTCGGCTGACAGGTATTTTTCTTCGAAGGCTTTGAGCTCCGGAGTGATGTACCGTTCCGCATTGACCAAGGTTTGTTTGCGAATCCATTCGACGGGCACCTTGTCTTTGTGGGCGTGGGTGACCTCGAGATAAAATCCAAAAACTTGGTTGTAACTGATTTTGAGCGATGAAATTTTGGTTTTGAATCTCTTCTTCGACCATGCGGTTCATGAACCCTTTGGCATTTTCCTTGAGGCACGTAGCTCATCCAAATCCTCGCGGTAACCGGGGCGAATAGCCCCACCTTTGGCTAGGGTAGCAGGAGCATCCTCATGTAGAACCGACTCGATACGCTGAGCAACCATGAGCAGGTCCGGGAATTCAACCAACATATTTTGCAATGCCTTGGATTCGGGTTCCGAGGATACTCTTTCGCGTATAGTTTCTGCAGCCCTGATGCTCAGGGCCAATCGCCATAACTCCCTGGGGCCGCTTCGCATTACCCCTATCCGGGCTGCCATTCTTTCCATGTCTCCTACCTCAAGCAAATCGGAACGATGACCTTCGGCCTCTGCGTGATGATGCACCGCCCATTCCACAACTTTTTGCCGAGCTTCGATGGCTTCACGATTCCGGAGCGGCATGGCCACCCATTGCCGTAACAACCTGGTTCCCATGGGTGTACAACAAGCATCCAAGGAAACAGCCAGCGAAATGCCACCGGGCTGTTGAGGCTCAAGCAATTCCAAAGTTCTTACCGTGAAGGGATCCATCCATAACGAATCCGCGGTATCCAATCGGGACAAGCCAAAGAGCGGTAAGGGTCCATCCCTACGCGTTTCTTGGAGGTAATGCAAGATGGCTCCTGCCGCGATTTGGGCAGCCTCCAAACCTTCCAAGCCATAACCTTTGACCGAGATACTTTGAAATTGCTTCTGCAATCTTCCCAAGGCGCCTTCTCTCTCCCATACCCAATCATCCAGCCATTGCCAAGGCCATCCGTCACCCAAGGCCTCGAGGACCTGGCTTTTCTGCCATTTGTTCCCTAACAATTCCAAAGGTGCATAACGGCGTAACAAACTGCCAATTTCTTGGAGCGTACCCTGCATGGCTTGGAAGGATCCGGTTGTCACATCACAGAAGGCCAGTCCATACACCCCCTGGCCGGCCCCATGGAAGGCCGCCAAAAAATTATTCCGTCTATGATCCAGCAAGGAATCGCTGAACGCCACCGCAGGAGAAACCAATTCAGTGACATCCCGTTTGACAATTCCTTTGGCTTGTTTGGGGTCTTCCATTTGATCGCAGACCGCCACCCTCAACCCAGCTCGAACCAAACGGGGCAAATACTGGTCCAACGAATGATGGGGGAATCCTGCCAAGGCCATTTCTGCGGCAGCCCCGTTGGCGCGCTTGGTCAAAGTGATTCCCAAAACCTTGGAACATTGCACCGCGTCATCCCCAAAGGTTTCGTAGAAGTCCCCTACCCTGAACAAGAGCATTGCCCCGGGGTATCGCGCCTTGATCTGCGCGTATTGTTTCATCAACGGGGTTTCGGTGGGGTTCTTGGTGGACATCTCGAATATCGCCAAAGCAGACAATGTCCCACAAAGCAGGCAACGAGTTCACGCCGATGCAGACCAGAGACCGTGAATTAACTTGGAGGCCAAAACCTCTAAATCTCCTCCCTGGCATGCGCCTCAAAAGCATGAATGAACTGAACCGCCCACCCGTGGAACAGTCCAAAAATAACCCCAAAATACCCGTGGTTGCCGTTTTGCCTAACCTTCGCAGCCTCCAAAATGTGGGCTCTATTTTCCGATCTGCGGACGCCTTTGGCCTCAAGGAAATCATCCTATGCGGTTACACCGGCCGCCCACCTCATCGGGATATTCACAAGGCCGCATTAGGGGCAGAAGAAAGCGTGTCCTGGAGAGCCTGGGATGATCCGCTCGAAGCCTTGGGGCAACTGCAGTCGGAAGGGTATACCTTGGTTGCCGTTGAACAGGCTGAACCCTCGCATTCCTTAGCCGATTGGTCATGGGAGGGGCAAGAACCCTTGGCCTTGGTCTTTGGCAACGAGATGGACGGCTTGGATCCTGCCCTACTCCAAGCCTGTGATTGGGCCTTGGAACTCCCCCAATGGGGCACCAAACACAGCCTCAACGTCTCGGTCTGCGCAGGCATCCTCTTCTGGGAAGCAGCTCGACGAGCCATGCCCACCAGGACTTAATTTCTTGCTTCTTTCAGTTTTTTTCCTTATTTTCACCTGTACCTAATCCTATAATCCTATTTCAACCCAGAATTGTAATTCTCTTCAATTTTCTACCCTATTTATAATTTTCTACCCAACATTTAAACCTTTTCCAATGAAATTCATATTCTTTTTGGGTTCCAGAACATTTTGTCTAAGCCTTGTGGCACTATGTGGGACAATTTGCACCTCCATCGCCCAAAGCCAGACCTTTCAGGTCAACCTTCTGGTCGATATGACCACCTACATCGATACTTGTTCCAGGCCGGCCCCCACGATCGCTCCCAACGGGATGAGGGTAGGAGGCACCTTCTTCGATATGGGCGCAACCAGTCTTGGTGGCGCAGCGGTCCCCAATTGGACTCCTGGGGATACAAATTGCGCAATGACTTATGTCGGGAATAATGTTTGGAGGATTTCCTTGCGTTTCCCTAACCCCACCCTGAACGATACCCTGCAATTCAAATTTGTGAACGGGACTTGGTCCCCTCAAGGGGACAACGAGGGTTTGGATAATCTAAATTCTTTGCAGGGATGCAGGGCGGGAGGATTTGGCAACCGTGCTTTTGTAATCCAACCCGGTACGTTCAGGTACTGTTACGACCGATGCGACTCGGTATGCCTGCGCATCCAAACAGGCTTGGAAGAACCCTTCTGGGCCGAGGCTGTAACCTATCCAAATCCCGCACGCAGCATCGCATACACCCAATTGTATTTATCGAATAACAAGGCGGTTCATGCCGTCATTGTCGATGCTTCCGGCAGAATGATCACCACCCTGCATCAGGGCATCATGGACGCTGGCCAACAAATTTTGCAATGGGATGGAACCGATGTGAACGGTACTCCCGTAGCCTCAGGTTTATATACCTTACGCCTTGATATGGAGGAGAAAGTCCTGTTCAGGAAAATTCTCTGGCAGCCGTAAACTTGAATTAACCCAAATTAGGTTCCGCAAAAGGTACAATACCCTGCATCACCCAGGGGTGGTGGCTGGTTAAGCCTGCGCTGCAGTTCGCTTCGTTGATAGGGTTCATGGATGGCTTTCAGAAGCTCATCCCAACCAGCATCGCGATCATGGAGGACCTTTTGGTCCAAAGCATGCTCGACCAAGTGATTGCGTGGGATCATGGCCGGATTCTGGTTTTGCATCATGGCCAAGGAGGATAGGCAGGCCCCATCACCGGCCTCTTTCAAAAAACGAATCCAACGAGCAACCCAACCCTTGGGCGGGAGATCAACGGACCTTTGCCTCATGGAGGATTCCATATCCTGACCTTGGTTGGAAGAAGTCCCCGAATCAAGTTGCATGGCTTGCTGAAGGATTTCTTCCAAGTTCAGATAGGCAAGGCCATAATCCGGTCTGGATTCCTTCAGCCAAACCTGCCAATCCGAGACCAACGAACAGGCCTCTTCATGGCTTGAATATCGCTGAGGATCCAAACCTAATTTCATCCAATGCATGCGCTTCAAGGCATGCTCAACCTGTGAACGGTATTGTTGCAGCAAATCCTGGGCAATCCCCATCGCCCTTCCCTCGTTGCAATCGCCATCCAGCAAAGGCAATAAACAGGATAGGAGTACCCCGGCATTCCATTCCATGATTCCGACTGACGACCCCAGGCATAACGAGCGTTTTGGTCAATGGAGCTGAACGAACGATTCAGATCGTAGGTATTCACAAAGGCACAGGGACCCAAATCCAAGGTCATACCCATCAAACTAATGTTATCGGTATTGAGAACCCCGTGCGCAAAACCAACCCGCATCCAATGTGCCAAGAGTTCGGCTTGACGTCTGCTCCATTCTTCAAAATAGCATCGAACCGTCTCGGGATCAAAACCTCCATTACCGTATAGGCTATGTCCCTGCTCAAAAGCTTTTGCTCCGTTCCAATGTTCCAAGCTTCGATTCAAAATCGCCATGGCATAGCGTGCATAGTCCTCTGGGGAGAAAGCACGAATTGCGTATTCCAAAGTACCTATGCGGACATGATGCGGAGCAGTTCGAAAAAGCATTCCGCCTCGCTGATCGACCTCTCTCCAAACCTTATGGGGCGTTTCCAAAACCATCAGGGAACGGGTTGTCGGAACACCCAGCGCATGCAATGCTTCCGAGATGATGAATTCTCTGAGCATCGCATGAAGGATTGCATAACCGTCCCACCTCTGGCAAAAGGGTGGGACCGCTTCCTTTCAGATGCACATCGTAACAAAT
>RFMW01000040.1 GCA_009927485.1 Sphingobacteriia bacterium | reverse complement strand
TATCGGATTCGAACCGATGACCCCCTGCTTGCAAAGCATATACGATTCCTCTCCTTCTTTATCTTCTTTTTGATTTAATGCGCTAATATAAGCTTAAAACGGCATTTTAGAGTTTTGACCTTGCCTTTGTTTAGCGATGTTTATGAGTTATTTCGTATCTTCGTATGCAAATTGTATGCAAATTTTTTGAACCCCCAAAACCATCCATACGCTTGAAAAACGAATATTTCATCTCAATTTACCTTGATACTCGCAGACTTTTGAAGAGCGGAAAATACCCCGTCAGGCTGCGTGTGTTCACTTCTGCGCCACGCATCCAGCGATTGTATCCCACCCCCTATGCCTTCACGCAGAAGGAATTTGACAGCATTTGGGTGGCATCCAAGCCCCGTGCTGAACACAAGGAGGCAAGGATGCTGCTCAGTGCCTTGGAAGCCAAAGCCGAGGCACAGGCCAAGAAAATCAACCCCTTCACCTTTGAGCAGTTTGAAAAGCAGTTCTCTCGTAAAGCCAACCAAGCGACTCAGGTGGCTTACCACTACCAAAAGCGAATCGAGGAGTTAACAAAGAACGGCTCGCTGGGTACAGCCTCCTCGTACGAAATGAGCATGAAATCGCTCGCCCAATTCACCGACCTCAAGCGGAGTGGCAGGTTCAGCCGATTAACCTTCAAGGAAATCACCGCAGAATGGCTTAGGGACTACGAGAAGCATATGACCACGGAGGGGAGGTCTTTGACGACAGTTAGCATTTACCTACGAGCCTTGAGAACCCTCTTCAACGATGCTATCGCCGCCAAGGACATTGACCCAGAGTTCTATCCTTTCGGCAAACGCAAGTACCAAGTCCCTGCCCCCAAGAACACCAAGAAGGCATTAACCTCATCGCAACTCAAGGCCCTGATGGAAGCCACACCTGCCAACGAGGAGCAAGCCAAGGCACGGGACTTTTGGTTCTTCTCCTATGCCTGCAATGGAATGAACATCAAAGACATTGCCCTGCTCAAATGGAAGGATATGGAGGATGGCAAACTGACTTTTTACCGTGCCAAGACCATGCAGACCACCAAAGGCAAATTGACCCCTGTGGTGGTATATCTCAACGACTTTGCCAAGAATCATCAAGAAATACAGCAACAAGCGAGGAGGCCGCAGGACTTTGTCTTTCCTATTGGAGGAGAATCAGAGTCCGTTGGTTCAGTTCCATAAAGTCAAAAACTTCACCCGATTCATTGACCAGCATATCAAGCGACTTGCCAAGGCCAGCGGTATTACCG
>RFMW01000125.1 GCA_009927485.1 Sphingobacteriia bacterium | reverse complement strand
ACCCTGTACGCTATATCACGAACCGATCTTCCGGCAGAATGGGGCTGGCCTTGGCCGAAGCATTGGCCGATCGTGGTGCCAGTGTGGAACTTATCTACGGTCCTGGATCTGAACTGTGCCGGCATCCAGGGGTTCGTGTACATTCGGTGGAAACGGCGGCACAAATGATGGATGCTTGCCAGAAGATTGCCGAATCCTGCACTTTGCAAGTCTATGCCGCCGCGGTTGCGGATTACCGATCAGCGACTTACTCTGATCAAAAAATCAAGAAATCCGAGGCATCCTTATCCTTGGAACTTGTCGCCAATCCGGACATGCTGCATTACGCCGGCACCCACAAAAAGCCTGGCCAAACCGTTGTAGGATTCGCCTTGGAAAGTGAAAATGAAATCGAAAACGCCCTTCGAAAATTGCATCATAAGCAGGCCGATCTTGTAGTGATGAACAGCCTGAGGCAAGAAGGCGGCGCCATGGATGCCGAACAAATGGGTTGCACCTTGCTCACTGCTGATCATGATCCGGTGCACTTACCAACCATGCCCAAACGCGAGCTCGCCAAAGCCATGGTGAATCAATTTCGAACCTTGCTGAGGCTGGGAATGATCGTATGCCTCATGGGGCTCCCATGGAACCTACCGGTCAAAGCCCAGGAATTGAATTGCCAAATCTCGGTGAACCCCGGCAAAGTTGGAGGAGCCGATCAGCAGTTTTATGCGAACATGCAACAGGCGCTTACCACCTTCGTTAACGGTCAGAGGTGGACCTCGGATGAGTTTCAATTCCAAGAGCGCATCAATTGCAGCATCAGTATCATGCTCGATGAGCGGATAAGCGGGAATACCTTCAAGGCTACGGCGCAAATCCAAAGCAGCAGACCCGTCTATAACAGTGCCTACACCACCGTGATCTTCAATTATACCGATCCGGATTGGCAATTTGAGTACAACGAGTCCCAGGCCATGGAATTCAACGAAAATGCCCATACCTCCAATTTGCTTTCGATGCTCGCCTTCTACGCTAACCTCCTAATTGGACTGGATTACAATACTTTCGGTAGAGAAAGCGGAACCCCTTATCTGCGCAAAGCTCAACAAATCGTTCTGAATGCTCAGAATGCCATTGAAGTCGGTTGGCGGCAGAACCAAAGCTTGCGGAACCGGTATTGGCTATCGGAATTGCTCAACAATTCAGCCTACAAACCTTTTCATCAAGGATTGTACGAATATCATCGGCAAGGCCTTGATCAAATGCACAAACCCGAGAGGGTAATCGATGCACGCCGCAAAATGTTGGGTGCCATTGAGAAAATCCATGATGTGAACCGTAACAAACCTGGGGGCATGCTGATCCCCTTGTATCTCAAAGCCAAAACACCGGAAATTATCGGATTCTGCTCCAAAGCTTTACCGGCCGAGAAAGCCAAGGTGGTGGAACAGTTAATCGCCATGGACCCTTTGAACCAGGCAGAGTATAACCGTATCAACGCTTCCGGCGTCGGGGGCGGTGCTGGTGGAGGGGGTCGTTAGTCTTTACGAATTTCCAAAAAATATTCAGGACCAACCATTGAATTCCTGTTATGCTGCTTAGGCTGCTTATCCGAAATTTTGCCCTGATTGGGGAACTGGAGCTCAACGTGGGCCCCGGCCTCACGGTGATCACAGGCGAAACCGGTGCGGGGAAGTCCATTCTCTTGGATGCCATCGGTTTGTTGTTAGGTGATCAAGCGGACCCTGGATCATTTCGTGATTCTACCTTACGATGCGTCGTCGAAATGGAGTTCCGCAGTCATGATCCCGAGGTCCTTGCCCTGTGGAACCAAATCAACAACGAAGAACCCCATCCCGCAAACTTCGAATTTATTCTACGAAGGGAGATCAGTCCACAACGGCGCAGCCGTTGCCTCATTAACGATCGTGTATCTTCTCTGAAGGAACTCAAAAACCTTGCGACCCTGCTCTTGGACCTTAGCGGCCAAGAAGAAGCCGTCGCCGTGGACAAAAGGCAAACTCAAGTTTTGTTGCTCGACCAAATTGCCTGTTGCGAGGACCTTCGACGTGAGTATGCAACCACTTTCACCGAATGGGTTCAATCAAGACAAGCCCTGGATGGTTTTCTGACCGAATACGAGAAAAGCCAAAGGGAAGAAGAACTTAATCGATTTCATTACGAAGAACTTCGCTCAGCACCTTTGGAAAACTGGGCCAGCCTAATCGATTGTGAAAACCAACTCAGCATTCAGGAAAACGCCTTGGATTCCAGAGAGAAGTTAACGATCGCGGCCGCTTCCTTGGTTGGAGAGGCTCCGAATGGAGGACAAGCCGTAGCCGATCAACTGCGAGATCTCTTGCAACAACTCGCCGGGATCAGCGGCAAGGATTCCGAGGTGGCCGCTTGGACTGAAATCTTGAAAAGCATTTTGTTGCAAATTCGCGAATTGGCTCGCGATGCCGAATCCATGGCCGAGGCAAGGGTGCCCGATTTGCAAATGACCCAAAAGTTACGCGATCAGGTGGATGTCCTGCAGGGCTTGTTACACAAACATCGTCTATCGGAACTTCAAGACCTTCGTGACCTTCGAGAAAAACTTGCTACGTACATGGAAGCCGGACAAGGTGTGGATGAGCGCAGGAAAACCTTGGAGGCTCAAGAGGCAAGTGCCTTGCAACAATGCCGATTGAACGCTTTACGTTTACACTTGGCGAGAACCAAAGGACTGAGCGATCTGTCGAAACGACTTGCGGTCAAACTTGGCAAACTCTCTATGGAGCATGCTCGACTGGTTTTGGACTGGAATACCATCGTGAGTAACCTGAATGAACAATCTACGGCCGATGCCTTGCAAGATTGGGTTCCAACGGAGGCGCTTATGGGGCTTGATCGGCCAGACTTGCTTTTCAGCGCCAACCCCGGTCAGGATCCACGTCCCCTGGGGCAGGTAGCCAGTGGCGGAGAGAAATCAAGGCTTTTGTTGGCCCTCAAGAGCCTGGTCAAAGAACAAGGCCGTGATCATACCCGGATCTTTGACGAAATTGATGCGGGTATTTCGGGGGAAACCGCTTTGCGTATGGGGCAAATGTTGTCCGAAATGGCCAAGAATCAACAAATCATTCTCATCACCCACCTACCCCAAATCGCTGCCCTCGGTGATCATCATTGGCATGTTACCAAAGAGGTGGAGAATCAGCAAACCCGCACGGCCCTCTCGGTCCTTGCGCCGGTTCAACGCCAAGAAACCCTGGCACGTATGATTGGTGGGGATCGTTACGGCCAGGCGGCCCTTCAACAAGCCCTCGATCTACTCCATACCTCCCGTTCAACCTAGTCACTTGTTTTTTTTGTAAAATTGTAATCCATTATCCTAAACCCTACCCCATGAGTCATTCGTTGTTACAAGGAAAAAGAGGCATCA
The DNA here is from genome assembly GCA_009927485.1 of Sphingobacteriia bacterium. Taxonomy (GTDB): domain Bacteria; phylum Bacteroidota; class Bacteroidia; order UBA7662; family UBA7662; genus SYHX01. The sequence continues at coordinate 12,453 of RFMW01000125.1, read as the reverse complement.
TCTTTGGCGCCCTCGATCAACAGTCTATTGCTTGGAAAGTGGCCGAAAAGGCCCACCATGAAGGGGCTCGCTTTGTGCTCACCAACGCCCCGGTGGCGTTGCGGATGGGTCAAATACAAGAACTGGCCGAGCGCCTGAATTCCACGGTAATAGGCGCTGATGCCACCGTTGATGCGGATTTGGAGAGCCTATTCACCCAGGCTGTTGAATTCTTGGGCGGGCCTATTGATTTTGTGTTGCATTCCATTGGAATGTCGCCCAATGTCCGCAAAGGCAAGGCCTACACCGACCTTAATTACGAGTTCTACCACAAAACCCTGGACGTGTCAGCCATGTCCTTTCACCGCACCATGCGGGCAGCCGTTGCCACCAAGGCCCTTGCCCAAGGCGCCTCGGTTTTGGCCCTTTCGTACATTGCTGCCCAACGCGTGTTTCCAGATTACAACGACATGGCCGATGCCAAAGCCCTTCTGGAATCCATCGCCAGAAGTTTTGGGTATCATCTGGGCAAATCCCACGGTGTCCGTGTCAATACCATCTCGCAGAGTCCAACCCGTACAACCGCGGGATCGGGGGTCAAAGGCTTTGACGATTTCTTGGATTATGCCGAACGCATGTCCCCCTTGGGCAATGCCTCTGCCGAATCCTGCGCCGATTACTGCGTTGTCATGTTCTCGGATTTGACCCGCATGGTCACGATGCAAAATTTGTTTCATGACGGTGGTTTTTCCTTTACCGGGGTTAGTCAAGAGGTCTTGCAGTCTTAGCGCTTAAAGCCATCCCGATTTTGTTAAGCCGCTCTTGCCTTTTCATCGGCCTTGCAGCCCTGCTCCTTCTGGGCGCTGGTTTCTATGGAATCGCACGCTGGGCCTACAGAAGTCTGGAGAAAGCAGGATCGGGTTGGGAAAGCACCCTGATGCGCTGGGAAGAATCCTTAGGAGAACCCTTGTGGGAAGATATACAACGCAGCCACCCGCCCATCACGAATGAGCGGTCAACCTTGGCGTTGGATCGACTCCTCGATCGCCTTTGTGCGCCCAACGGGATTGACACAGCAGGACTTCACCGTCATTTGATTCAAAACCCTGAAATCAATGCATTTGTCTTGCCAGGAAGACGTTTGGTCGTCCAGAGCGGTCTCCTCCAAAGTGCCAGGGACCGGATGAAGTTGCTGGGGTCTTGGCCCATGAATTGGCCCATGCCGAATTAAATCACGTTCGCCAAAAAATTATCAAAGAGGCGGGATTAAGTCTTTTGATGGCTTGGATTAGCGGTGGTTTGGGATTAGGTCATTCAGGAATTCATGATTTGGCCCGTATGCTCACCTCCACCGCCTTTGATCGTCAGTTGGAATCCCAGGCCGATCGCAAAGCCGTTGAGTACCTTACAAAAGCCGGCATTAACCCCGAAGCTTTTGCCGTATTCATGGACCGCCTGGCGGCCAAAGAAAAAGGCGAACTTGCCCCTCCGGTTTGGCTGAGTACCCATCCCGCCTCTCCCGTAAGAGCATTCCAGATACGCCGACTCGCCCCGAACAAACAAGATAAAATCTCCTTCAGCCCCTCCCTTTCCGATACGGACTGGACAGCCTTAAAAAATTCCACCAACCCTTAATTCACCCCTTATGAAAACAACCCCACGAACCTTTATGAACCTTCTGCTTTGGTTATTACCCTTTATGCTTTCTTCCTGTATGCCTGCTGCCTTAAGGAGAACATCCACGGAAGGGCTCAGTTACCAGGGAACCGATATCTATTTCCAAAACGAGCTCTGTGCCCGCATGACCGCTTTGGAAATCGCTTATGATCATGGCAAAATTGTCCGTGAATGCACCTTTATCATCGTTGACGAAAAATATGATGCTTATGCATTGGGCATCATCAAGTTAATGCGTGAGAAGAAACCCCATTGGGAGGTTGAAGTCGAACTCAAAAAGCCTGAATTGCATTGAAATCTTATCGGATTTAAGAACACAATCCGGCTAATCCCTTGATCACGAGGCGACCTGGTTTGAGCGGGAGACGAGGCTCGAACTCGCGACCCCGACCTTGGGAAGGTCGTGCTCTACCAACTGAGCTACTCCCGCTTGATCAACCGAAGCAACCATTGGGCATAACCAACCGTTCTTCGGATGCAAATTTAAACCATGAGCAGGCCTACGGGTCCTGCAATCCTTTCCCTGTAAGAATTTTGGGAACGGCCGATTCTATCCGCCGCAAGCGGGTGGCGGCCTGCGCAGCACCTGCAATATGCAAGAGATACCCTCGGCGCCTACCCGGTGTTAGGGCTTCAAAGGCCTGGGCTATCTCCGGATTTTCTTTCAAAAAAACCTTCAATTCCAAGGGGTATTCCGGGGTACCCTCTGCCGAAGGAACGATGGATTTGCTGGATTTTGGATTGTTGAATTGGTGTTGCTTCAACAAGGATTTTACCTGAACCTCCGAATCCATGAGGCCTTGCAAGGAATTCCAGCGAATAATTCGATCACGAACACTGTTCGGCCCAGCTTTTTGGAGTAAGCCGCTGGGGTCGTTTAACGAGGATCCCTCCAAAAAGGACAAAACCACATGTTCCTTCAGCGCACTCAGCAGTACCATATTTCTTCCTTGATAGGTATAGCAGGGCATACCCCACTTGCATTCTTCCTTGAAATCCATCGCTGTGATCCAACCTCGTAACAAGGCAAGTTCCGAGGTCCAACGATGAACTTTACATTCCGGCGTCCCCCCTTTGGGGCAGCGACCGCAACCCTCCAGAAAAAATAGGCTTGCATCTTTGGTCATTTCCATTTCCTTGTCCGAAGCCAATTGTTATGAATTAATGACAAATTTTGCATGAAAGATTAAGGAATATTGCGAACGGCGCGGACATTGAATTCGTTGAATTGGCTGTAAAAATCATTGCTCACAAAACCACTACCGAAATGCATGTGCATTACATACTGTGATTTGGACCAGTACCAGTACGGTTTGAAATTCCCTTTTCCCTGCTTGTGCAATTGCCTGTACATCATATCCAATTCGTTTCGCGTTGGCAATCGCCAACCGTTGCCCAAGGCTGCACAGGCAAGGCTTGCATTTTCCCATAACATTTTCTCGGGTAAATCCTCTTTGGCCACCTGCAAATACGCTTTCCCATCGGATCTGTACAAGGTATAACCCACCGATGACCATGCTGACCCCAAACCCTGGGCATAGAGCCTGTTCAAGTCGCTGGTCAAAAAAAGACCAAACATCAACATGCAGGCCAAAAGAATTGCTTTTTTCATATTGTTCACAACAAGGAAGTAGAACAAAAGTAAACCCTGCATGGATAAGGTATAGACGGCACAGGTCGAAAGCAATAAACCTGAATCAAGGCAGGTCATTGAAGAATAAAGATCCAAGAAGTGGAGGATATCGGATTCGAACCGATGACCCCCTGCTTGCAAAGCAGGTGCTCTAGCCAGCTGAGCTAATCCCCCTCTTGTTTGATGCGGCTAATGTTGCGATTGCTGGTAGTCCCGAGCAGATTTGAACTGCTGACCCCTACATTATCAGTGTAGTGCTCTGACCAACTGAGCTACGGGACTGTTTGGTCCAGGCGGGGCTAGCATGCAGGGTCGTACCCAGAGCGGGACTTGAACCCGCACGACCTCAACGGTCACAGGATTTTAAGTCCTGCGTGTCTACCGATTTCACCACCTGGGCTACTGAGCGGGAAACGAGACTCGAACTCGCGACCCCGACCTTGGCAAGGTCGTGCTCTACCAACTGAGCTATTCCCGCAAACGCGTTTCAAAGAACAAAATCGGGCTTTTCGACATCCACCGCCCTGTAAATCCGCCAATTGGAGGAGAAAATCATAAGCGGGTTATCCCATAGGGCCCAAAGGACTGCAAATATAGCATGAAATCGCAATTTACCATTCCAAAACCAAGCGAAGATTCAAGACTCGTCCGCTCAAATAATTGGGCACATTCTGCTGATAACCCTGGGTATCGTACAACCAGGTGTACGAAATGGTATTGTTGATTTGGAGTAGGTTAAAGACCTCCAAATTCATCCAGGCGGAACGAAAAGCCCGGGTCAAACGGCCCTGAAACAAGGGCTTTTGGGTCCCTGCACCCCAGAGGATACGGCTGAAACCGATGTCGACCCGGCGATATGGGGGCATTCGAAGGGTGTCTTTGGGCCTGGCGAAATCGGGAGGACCGTAAGGAAGACGTGAACCAAAGACCAGGTTAAGGCTGACTTTGTAGTCCGGATAAGGGGGGAGATAATCTTGGAACATCATCGCAAACTGAACCCTCTGGTCCGTTGGACGGGGCATCCAACCTATCTCCTCGTTACGCTCCGAGGTTTTCATCCAAGACAGGGTGGCCCAGGATTGCAAGGAAGAAACAAATTCCCCGTGGATTCGTAGATCCAAACCGGCCGCATAGCCCTCAACAGGCGGCGATGCCAGGTATCGAATGCGGACATTGTCGATTTCGTAGGGAATTAAGCGGGTCAGATCTTTGTAATACCCTTCGATAACCCATTGAAAAGGCCTGTCCCAGGCTTTGAAACGATGATCGGCGGTCAGCACCCAATGGGTGGCACGTTGGGCTCGTACCTCTCTGTTCAAGCGGCCGTCCGGGAAGCGGGCATCCCTGTAAAACGCAGGTTGGGCATAGCGACCTACGGCCAGGCGAAATGCCCAATCCTTGGACCATTTGGGCTTCCAAGACAAATTGACACGGGGGCTCCAAACGGTTTCGCCACTGAACGTCCAATGGTTGAAGCGAATTCCCGCATTCAGACGCCAACGACCTTCTTGATCCAAAGCAATTTGATCCTGTACAAATCCTGAATAACGTTGGCTGCTTATCGCCTGATCTGCATGGAGAAATTGATAAACCTGCACCACGGTATCCGCATCCGATCCCAATGGCGGAACCTGCAGGACGGGAGCGATGGAAAAGCCAAGAGAATCCACCAAGGTGTATTCCCACAGGTACTCCTGGATGCGCTCGCGTTGAGCCCGTAGGCCCCATTGCACGAAATGGGGGCCTGTTCCACTTTGCCACTGCCCGCGGTGCTCCGCTGCCAATACCGAAATATTCAAGGCATTCCTCGCATACTGCTGAAAAGCCCCTATACCCCTGGTGAACAGTACATTTCCGAAATTATCGGAGCCCAAATTGGCGTCCAATTGATTGAGCAACCAAGCCGATTCCACGTCAATTCGCTCCCGCTCATCGCTCCAATACAAGCTCGCCGACTGCGTCAAGGTCATCCGAGGATGAGGCTTGAAAATAAGGCTGGTCCCGTGGGTTGCGTTCCGAAATTTCATCGCTTCCTGCCCATCGAAATAAACCCTGAGCTGTAGGGCTTCTTTGACCGTACCAAAGACCGTTTCCCTGTTCGATGGAATGACTCCCAACACATTTTGACCGGCATGGCTCAGCCAATTCCATTGCCAGCGCTCATTGGGCTGGTACCGTAACATCATTTGCATGTCAGAAGCCGTGGGCCTGTATTCCCCCCGGGTGTCCATGCTCTGCAACAAAGAGTTCAAGGTGCGGTAACGCAGACCGCCTTGCCAGGACCATTTTCCCTCCCTGTCCACAAGGCCTTCTGCGGCAACCGAAAACCCGGTGAGCCCGGTTTGCACAGACCCCGAAGCATAACGAGGTTGACGATAGGTCACGTCCAATACAGAACTCATCTTGTCTCCGTATCGGGCATCGAAGCCTCCGGCCGAAAAATGAATATGCTCCACCAAATCAGGATGAATCAAGCTAAGGCCCTCTTGTTGCCCGGAACGCATCAAGACCGGTCTGTACAATTCGATGCCGTTCAGGTAGGTCATGTTCTCGTCGTAATTCCCTCCCCTTACCTGAAACTGCGAAGAAAATTCTTGTTGGGACCTGGCCCCAAAGGCCTGCAGGACGGTTTCGAAATTTCCGCTGGGATTGGCAACCCTGCGCGAAACGAGTGGATCAATTTTGGCAACCCCCATGGACCGGTCACGATCCGCTTCGACCGTGACCCCTTGTTGAACGGTGATCACCGAAGGCTCCATTTGAACCCGCATCGGCAAGAGTTCCCCCACCCTCAGAAGCAAATTCCTACGTTCCGTTCGATAACCCAGGTAACGGATTTCCAACACAAGATCTCGTTGAGCCGGCACTCTTAACACAAAACGGCCTCGATCATCCGTGATGGTTCCGAAACCCGAGGTGGGGAGCATCAAACTAGCTCCTACGAGAGGCCGAGCGTTTTCATCCAACACAACCCCTTTGATGGAGGCTGAGTCGGATTCTATTGGTTCTCTTGCAACGTCCTTCCCCAATACCGGACCATGAATGAACCCTGCAAGGGTCAAGGCAAGGAACAAGAAGGTAACGGGGACCCTCACTCAACGAATGGCTTTGAAGGCACGCACCGCTTGGCTGCATCTGCCTGACCAAAAACCGAATTCCCTGCGACCAAAACATCTGCACCGGCCTGCATTAAGGATGCCGCATTTTGCAAGTCCACCCCCCCATCGATTTCGATGCGAAAAGTTAAGCCCTGCTCCTTCCGGTAACGGTCCAATGCAGCGAGCTTGTTCATGGTGGATGGGATAAAGGCTTGACCCCCAAAACCAGGATTGACAGACATTAAACAGACCAAATCCAAATCCGGTAATACGGGCCACAAGGATTCAACAGGGGTATGGGGATTCAATGCTACACCGGCCTGAAGTCCCAGTGACTTGATTTGCTGTATGTTACGATGAAGGTGAACGCAAGCCTCCAGGTGTACGGTCAAGACATCAGCCCCCGCTTGGGCAAAGGAGTCCAGGTAACGCCCCGGGTCGTGAATCATCAGATGAACATCCAACGGCAAGGAGGTCACGGCACGAATGGCTCGCACCACCGGTTGGCCAAAACTTAGGTTAGGAACAAACAGGCCGTCCATCACATCCAAATGCAACCAATCGGCACCAGCGCCTTCCACCGCCTGAATATTTTCCGCTAATCGCGCAAAATCAGCTGAGAGGACGGATGGGGCAAGGATCAACATGGGCAAGCGATGGAGACGTAGGATGGCGAATTGGACCTGGATGGAGACTAGCGAAATGCAGAGATACCGGTGAGGTCCATGCCGGTGATGAGAAGGTGTATATCGTGGGTTCCTTCGTAGGTGACCACCGATTCCAAATTCATCATGTGCCGCATGATGGGGTATTCCCCGGTAATGCCCATACCACCGTGAATCTGTCGGGCTTCGCGGGCAATGTTCAAGGCGATTTCAACGCTGTTGCGCTTGGCCATGGAGATTTGAGCAGTTGTGGCCCGGTCTTCGTTTTTGAGAACACCGAGTCGCCAGCAAAGCAACTGGCCTTTGGTGATTTCTGTGAGCATCTCGGCCAGTTTTTTTTGGATTAACTGAAAGGAGGCAATGGGTTTGTCGAACTGTATTCTTTGCAAGGCGTATTGCTTGGCCGAGTCATAACAATCCATCGCCGCGCCCAGAGCACCCCATGCAATACCGTAGCGTGCCGAATCCAAACAGCCCAAAGGCCCTTTGAGACCGCTAATGTTGGGCAAGAGATTTTCCTTGGGCACCTTGACGTTGGCAAAGACCAGTTCCCCGGTCGCCGAAGCCCTTAACGACCATTTGTTATGGGTCTCCGGGGTGGTGAATCCTTCCATACCCCGCTCCACGATAAGGCCGCGAATTTTGCCGGCTTCGTCCTTGGCCCAAACCACCGCGATATCGGCAAAGGGGGCATTGGAAATCCACATCTTGGCCCCGTTCAAGAGGTAATGATCCCCCTTGTCCTGGAAGTGGGTGGTCATCCCCCCGGGGTTGGAGCCGTGGTCGGGTTCCGTTAAGCCAAAGCAACCCATCCATTCGCCGGTGGCCAGCTTGGGGAGGTATTTGCGGCGCTGCTCTTCGGAGCCGTATTTGTAAATCGGGTACATGACCAGGGAACCCTGCACAGAGGCTGTAGAACGAATCCCGGAATCACAACGTTCCAACTCCTGCATAATGATGCCGTATGCAATTTGGTCCATGCCACCGCACCCGTATTCCGTGGGCAGCGAAGGCCCAAATGCCCCGATAGCGCCCAGTTGGGGAAGGATATGTTTGGGGAACTCTGCCCTTTGGGCATAATCTTCGATGATAGGGCTCAGCTCTTTTTTGACGTATTGCCGAACGCTGTCGCGAATGAGGCGATGTTCCTCGGTCAATAATTCATCAACCAAGTAATGGTCGGGGTGCTGGTAGGTATCGGTGCGCATGGTTAGGCTCTAAATTTGGGATTGCGGGGCAAATTTAAGACCTTCGTTGCTCAAACGTAAGACCATGGCCGAGATTGCTTTGGAGGGTATTGAATTCAAAGGCTTCCACGGGTTATATCCCGACGAGAAGGTGAAAGGGAATACCTTTATCCTTGACATCAAGGCCTTTGGGCCTCAGCGTGCGATCGACGAACCCGGGCAACCGTCCTTGGGACAGGGGTGGCCGGATTATGGTCGAATTTATGCCCTTGCCGAAGCCGTGTTCCTGGAACCCCGCGACCTTTTGGAAGAAGTTATTGCAGGAATCCTCTTGGCCCTGCGGTCGGAGTGGTCCGATTGGACGTTTGAAGTGAGCCTCGCCAAAATGAACCCACCCATCCCCTTCAAGCAGGGCCCAAACGCTATCCGCATCCCGTCTTCCAGGGTCACGATGCGTTGCAGCGACCTTGTTGCATGGGCAACAACGCCCTAAGGGCAAATTATCTTTGGGCAATCTTCCCCCCAAAACCGAATCCACGTCCACTATGGGTATACAAACAGCTGAACGCTCTTCTGCGGAGGATGCATCCGAAAATCCCATCTATCAGCGGCATATGGCGGCCTACAAAGCGGCCGTCTCCTGGATGAAGGGTTCCGTGCTCGAAGTCGGTTGCGGTGAAGGATACGGGATGAAATTGTTGGCCAAGCATTGCCAACAGTATTTGGGTATCGATAAATTTCCAGTGCCCAATCTGCAAGTCCCCCCCAATGCCAGAACCCTGCAGATGACGGTTCCTCCCTTGGGGGGCATTAACTCCAACCAGTTTGATGCCGTGGTCACCTTCCAAGTCATCGAGCATATTGAAGATGATCTTGAATTTCTCAAGGAAATTCACCGGGTTTTGCAACCTGGGGGCGTTTTGATTTTAACAACTCCGAACAGACTCATGTCCCTTACCCGCAATCCCTGGCATGTTAGGGAATACGAACCGGAGGCGATGCGTCAAATTTTGGAATCCGTCTTTGATCAAGTGGACTTGCGCGGTGTCTTTGGCAATGAAAAGGTCATGGACTATTACCAGAAAAACAAAGAATCTGTTCGCAAATTCACCCGATGGGATTTTTTGAACCTGCAATACCGTCTACCTCGTCGATGGCTTCAAGTTCCTTATGACCTGGCCAATCGGCTTAACCGGCGCAGCTTGGAACAAAAGAATGATCGTTTGGTTAGCCAAATTGGTTCCGACGATTACCCCATTCGCGCTTTAAGCCCGCAGGCTTTGGACTATTTTGCCGTATGCAGCAAGTAGGTCTTTCCGGATTCCTGACTGTTCCTTTGTTTCGCTTATTGATTGTGGCCTTGGGTATCAATCTGCTGTTGGCTTGCCGCAAAGAAACCCCTATGCCGATCCCTCCTAATCCCGAACCCAAGTACCGTCAATACGGAATTCCATTCCAAGGCATGCCCGCTACCCAAGACATCGTCATGTACGAAGTCAACATGAGGGCCTACAGTCCTGCAGGAAATCTCCAAGGGGTTATCGATCGTTTGGACTCTATCAAACTATTGGGCGTGAATGTGTTATGGATTATGCCCCTGCACCCCGTGGGGATTCTTAAGGGCATCAATTCTCCATATTGCATCAGGGATTACAAGGCCGTTGGGGCCGAATACGGGACCCTAAACGACTTAAGGCGATTGACCGACGCCGCCCATGCCAAGGGGATGGCCGTGATCATGGATTGGGTTGCAAACCACAGCTCCTGGGACCATCCCTGGATGCAAAACGAGGGTTGGCATACCCGCAATGCCCAAGGCCAGGTCGTGCATCCGCCGGGGACCAATTGGTTGGATGTGGCCGATCTGAATTATCAGAATATGGAAATGCGTGCGGCCATGCAGGATGCCATGCTGTACTGGCTGTACGAAGCCAATGTGGACGGTTACCGCTGCGATTATGCGGACGGGGTACCCTATGACTTTTGGCAGGATACCTGGTCCCTTGTCCACTCTATTCCAGGACGGCAATTTATCTTGTTTGCAGAAGGAACCAGACCGGATCATTTCAACGCAGGATTTGATCTGAATTTTGCCTGGTCTTCCTATTCCATTCTCCAACAAGTTTGGCAGGGACAGTCTCCACAGAATTTTCTTAACAACCGATTGATCCAAACCAATTCCTCACCACAGGGAAAATACTGGTTGCAGTTCACGACCAACCACGACGAATCTGCCTGGGATGCCACGCCCGTTACCCTTTTTGGTGGGTTGACTGGGGCCCTGGCTGCCTCTGCTTTGACCTTGATGAGCGGTGGACCGCATCTGCTCTACGGAAGCCAGGAAGTCGGAACCGCCCTAAATATTCCCTTCTTCTCGCGCTCGGCGATCAATTGGCAAGCCAACCCCGGGATGTTGCGCGCTTACCGCAGCATGATGACCTTCTACGGTAGCCATGCCGCGGCTAGAAGCGGAAGCCTTACCTCCTACCCCCATCCGGATCTGGCGGTAATACACAAAACCCTTGGATCCGATACCGTGTTGGCCCTTGTTAATACCCGGAACCGGGTTGTTTCCTATTCCGTTCCTCTTTCCTTGCAAGGCTCCCAATGGAGAAGCGAATTTGCTTCGGCCATGGTGAATGCTCCCACCACCCCAACCTTGATTTTCCCCAACGAGCTTACCCTTCAGCCTTTCGAGGTTCTCCTTTTGACCAAGCCATGAGGGTTTGGTTGGGACGTCATCGCAAGACTTTTCGTCGATTGGGCGTTGTGTCTTTGACGACTGCCCTACTCTCCTTGGGGGTATGGTTGACGATTCGGCATTCCTTGTTGGACCGAGGTTGGAAAATTGCCCAAAAGGCAGTCCTGAGCAAGGGATACACGCTCCAATGCAAGTCCCTAGCCTTTGATGGCTTGTTCCATATTCAGGTCCAAGGCTTAGCCCTGACCATGGAGGGCAAGCCCCTGCTTCAAATTCAAGAGACCCAGGCGGCTCCCTCCTTGATAGCCCTGTTGCAGGGGAAGCCCAGGCTTCGAAAATTGCATCTGCTCAAGGTTGCCGTCCACTTGTTAAATACTTCCTCGGGTTGCAATTACCGCAATTTACTTAACTCGGATAACACTATCGTAAAATCGCCCATGGCAGGCCGTTCCGAAGGCGAATCGCAGCGGATTTTCCATGCAGTTTCCGCTGCAATGGACTGGTTGCCATCGGATTTTAAACTCTTGGAGCTTAACGCTGATTATTCGACCGACACGGGACAATGGGTGATCCATGTTCCCCACATGCTGTACCAGGGCGAGCATATTGACGGATCCTTGAAGATTAAGGAAAACGGTTGTTTCACCGGATTTGCTTTTGATGGCCACCTGGACCGCTCGGACATCACCGGTCAAATTCGCCTACGTCCCTATGCAAGGGGTCATTCAAATCTGCCCTCCACGTCGATGGAATCGGGACTGAATCGCGTCGTGCTTCCATTGACCTTGCATCGTTGGGGCTTATCTGCTCAAATGAAGGAAGTTAATGTGCAGGTAAGGCAGTTTGAAATGACGAACGGTGTTCTTGCCTTTGACTTGGAAGGCGACCTCCAATCCTTGCAGTTGATGCACCCTAAACTGGCGGTGGATACCGTGCATTTTCCTCGTTGTCGGGGCCGTCTGCGAGGGAACGTCAGTGCCCATCAAGTGGAATTCGATAGTTCCAGCCGTTTTGAGATTCAAGAAATTCCATGCCGTTTTTATATGCTCTGGGACCGTGGGCCCCAAGCTCGACTCGACCTTCGAGTCACCACATCCAAGATTTCTGCCAACCGTTTCTTAGGCTCATTGCCACCCGGCATCTTTGGTAACCTCCAAGGGATGAAAGCCCAAGGCCGTTTGCATTGGTTCCTCAGTCTCCAATTGGAGGACCGTCAACCCGAGCGCTGTCGTTTTCGTAGCGCTTTGGTGAGCGACCAATTTAGTGTTAAGCGCATGGGGGTGACCAACCTCGCCAAAATGAATGCTGCGTTTGCCCATACCGTTACTCAGAACGGGGTTCCCCTTCGGACCCTCTGGGTGGGTCCCGAAAACCCCCTTTACACTCCGTTGGAACAAATCCCTATGTCCATGCAGCAAGCCATCATGACGGGGGAAGATGGGGATTTCTATCATCACCAAGGCTTCTATCCTGAAGCCTTTCGACGAAGTATTGCGCAGAATTATCGCAAAGG
>RFMW01000163.1 GCA_009927485.1 Sphingobacteriia bacterium | reverse complement strand
TCTGGCCAATTACGAAAAATTTCTCCAAGAAATTGCTATTCTCTCGGATTCCATGATTCAGGAATGGCGCGAGCGTTTTCTACACCAAATTGATGAGGCTTTGGATACGGTATTTTCAGAAGGAGAACCTGTTCCAGACACTTCTTCGGAATTGCAAGCTGTTTATGCGGAAGCCCCATTGCCGGAGGCCGAGGATGCAATATGGTCGCCCAAAAACAGCCGGGAGCTTCGATTCGTGGATGCGCTGAAAGAGGGCCTGGATCAGGCCATGGAGAGGGACCCGAATTTGGTGCTCATGGGACAAGATATCGCTGGGTATGGCGGGGTTTTCAAGGTTACGGAGGGGTTTGTGGAGAAATACGGAACGGACCGAGTTCGCAATACCCCGCTTGTGAATCCGCCATTGTGGGGGCGGGACTTGGCCTATCCATTGGAGGCAAGCGCGCTATGGTGGAAATGCAGTTTGCGGACTTTGTATCCTGCGGTTTCAACCAAATTGTGAACAATCTCGCCAAAATCCATTATCGATGGGGCCAGCAAGCGAGGGTGGTGGTGCGTATGCCTACCGGGGCCGGGGTTGGGGCCGGACCTTTCCATTCTCAATCCAACGAAGCATGGTTTACCCATGTACCCGGGCTCAAGGTGGTCTATCCTGCATTCCCGGCGGAGGCCAAAGCCATGCTTTTGTATGCACTACGGGATCATTCTCCGTATTTGTTCATGGAGCACAAGGCCTTGTATCGTAGTCTGAGCGGTCCTGTCCCGGAGGGCATTGCGGAATTGGCCCCCGGCAAAGCAAGAATTGTCCGCCCTGGTACCGGCGCCACTTTGGTGGCCTACGGTATGGCAGTGCATTGGGCATTGAGCTTGGTGGAGGAATTCCCCGATTTCGATTTGGAGGTCGTGGATTTGCGATCCCTGTTGCCCTGGGATAAGGCCACTGTCCTTGAGTCCGTCAAGAGAACAGGCAAGGTGTTGGTCCTTCACGAGGACACCCTAACCGGTGGATTTGGCGGGGAAATCGCCTCCACCATCGCGGAAGAGGCCTTTACTTCATTGGATGCACCGGTAATGCGCTTTGGTGCCTTGGATACCCCCGTTCCCTTTGCGGTAAGCTTGGAACAAGATTTCTTGGGTTATTCACGTCTAAAATCCAAATTAAAAGCCCTTATGGCTTACTAAATACCGCGTTTTGGGGTTATTTTGGAGCCTTGACTTCAAAATACCTATGAATTTTAGCAAGCCGTATAATGCATCGATCCGAGGGTTCATGTGGATCCTTCTCGGTTATGCCTTGATCGCACCTTGGCGGTCTCTGGCCCAGCCTGTACTTCCTCCCGGGATCACTGCCAGATTTTACACCACTTTTCAGAATACGAACCCCTTGGATTCGGTCATTGTTACGGGCCTCTGGGATACGGTGAGCACCTACCGATTTCCAGCAGCCCCTGCCGGTTTATCCGTCCGTGGTCGCATAAATTCTGCGCAGACTTCCATTCTTGAGCTCAAACCTTTTTCGACGCTGGGGCATTTCAAAGTGTGGTTGGATTTTGCGCATATTGCCAAATTGGAATTCAACGATACAGCAATTGTTCAATATTCTTTGGATCAGGGGTCCACATGGACCCGATTGCTGGGAGCTCCTTGTCGATACCTGGGAACATCGGTGAGCTTTCCACAGCCCTTAACCAACGGCGGTAGTCGATTTCATCAGCAATCTTATCCGGCAGATTGGTTGGCTGGAGGTAATCTTGGAGCACTGCCTCAAGCATCTTGGTGGAAGCAGGAACGCTTTGACCTGTCGCCATTCGTTTCGAATCAGGCCGATGTCCGCATTCGATTCTTGTTAAAGGACGGGAATAACAACGGTTTGGGCTCACCAACCCCGGGCTACGGTTGGTTGGTGGACTCAATTTTGGTGACTTCGGCGTTTTCAGAAATTATTCCTCCGCTAATCACGCATACCGCCCTCACAGGTCTTCAATTCAATATCAACCAAACATTTTCGGCGACCATCAGGGATTCCTTGGGCTGTGATTCAACGGGCATTGATACCTTGGGAGTTCACCTTTTCTACCGTATCAATTCAGGTTCCATGGATTCGGTGCGCATGCTGCGTCAAGGAAGCACCTTGACCTGGTCCGCCAATTTGGATAGCACGAGAATAGCGGACGGGGATACGGTACGTTACTTAATCCGAGCAATGGATTCATCGCCTAGACGCAATGTAAAGTTTTTCCCGCCTCAAACCAATTTGGCTGACTCGTTCATCACCTACCTGGCGTCTCTTTTTCCAACGGTGGTGCATACATCACCGGTTACCGGTTATCAATTCAGCCCCGGTCCCTTTGTAATCAACGCGCAGATGAGCGATGCCTCCGGGATTGATAGTGCAATCTTGGTCTATTCCTTGAACAACGGCCCGTTCGTCACGCGCAGAATGCCGAACGTGGGGGGGATTAATTTTAGGGACAGCATCTTCACGGTGGACGGCGATTCTGTTCGCTATTACATCGAAGCGGTCGACAATTCCCCCAGACGCTTTCGCAAAAAGCTTCCCGATACCACAGCTTTTTATACGTTCACGGCATCAGGACCGCCCTTGGTGGAATGGCCAACTACTTTTCAGCAATGTGATGTGTTCTTGGGCCCGGTTTATAACCTTGGACCCTTCAATATCCCTGTTCGTCTAACCGATGGATCGGATATCGACACTGCGTATTTGCATTACAAAGTGGACAACGGCCCTTACCAAATGGTTGGCATGAGCAGAGGTGCGGCCGTTCGTGATACCCTAGCTCGATGGAATTTCAACGGAGCATCTGCTGCGACCATCCCCGGTGGGGTCAATACGCCTACGCCGCATCGGGGTACAGGGACAGCAGCCTTGGTCAATGCGCCCACGGGTTCTTTTGTGTTGGGAAATGCCGCAACCTCCAGCAATAATTCTTCGGATTCTGCTGCGGGCGCCACTAATTTTTGTTGGAATACAAATCAATACCCTGCGGTAAATAGCAATACCGTTCGGGGCGTGCAATTCAATGTGGCGACCACCGGTAAACGCAAAGTCAAAATGAGTTTTGACATGTACCATGGGGCAACGGCATCCCGGTTTGTGCGCTTGGAATACTCCCTCAACGGTAGTACCTGGATACCTTACACGGGGACTGGAACCGATACGGCTAATCTTTACCGGGCCAATCAAGGTGGAGATCGATGGTATAACAACAGAAATGCTGATTTTACCGGGATTGCAGGAGTTGATAACAATCCCCTTTTTAGGGTGAGGTTGATCACCGTCTTCGCACCCGGAACATCGGCTTACGCCCCTGCAACACCTGGCCAAACCTATGCCCAATCAGGAGCACTTCGGATTGATGCGGTGACGATATCGGGCGAAAATGATTCTTATTGCAATTGGTTTGCTCAGGTTCCTGCCGTTTCGGACAGCGATACCGTGTCCTATTATGTGAGGGCCTTCGATAAATCTATTCGTAATAATTTGTCGATAAGCCCCTCCATTCAGAATCCGAGGACATTCATCGCCTTGAACGGTTTGAATATGCCCTACCAGGATGGCTTTGAGGTAAACAATGCTTTGTGGTCCCCCTTTGTGCTTACGGGACCGGTTGCCAATCCGGTGTACAATCCTGGGGGATGGGTTCGAGGCACACCGGGCAAGAGCATTCTTAATTCAGCTTTTCAGGGTTCGAATGCATGGACGGTGGATTCTTTGAACGGGAACTATCCCAACAATGCCTTTTACGTATTGGAATCTCCCGTTTTCAATTTTCTCAATTCGGAGCAATCGTATTTGAACTTCATGCAGTGGCGCGCAATTGATAGCGGCGGGGTCACCAATCCATCCAGTCCTGGTTTGGGCGATGGTTTCTGGGTAGAATATACCCGCAATATTTCGGTACCCAATTGGCAGAAACTTGGCATCTACAGCGCATTACCCAATTCAGCACAGAGCAATTGGTACAACCGTGCGAGCATTTCGGGCTTGACCACCAGCGGGGGTTGGGATGGGCGAAATGGTGGCTGGGTTAGATCCGAAATTCGTTTACCGGACTCGCTCTTCAAAGGGGTGAATCTGGGAGGTACGGCTTCCAAGGTCCGCTTCCGTATGGTCTTTCGATCCAACGGAGCCACCACTTCCAACGGAGTCGCAGTGGATGATATTCAGGTGGCCATGCCTCCTCTTCGGGATGTTGGGGTACAGTTGATTGCCTCCAATGCAAGCGGTACCCTGGTATCTGTTCCCAACAACAATTACCAAGTCAAAGGGGGTGAGCCCTTTGCTGTTTTTGTTCGTCTCCAGAATTTCGGGCTACGCACGATTTTAGACACCGTGATCCCGGTAACGGTAAGGATAGGTTCCTTTACCCAAACAACCCAGGTTCGCCTGACCGACTCCCTAAGGCCCGGGGCTGTTACGGCCACGGCACTTCGCTTGGATTCCATCATGTCAGCTCCCCTGCGTTGGTTCACCTTATCAGCTTACACGGCATTGGGTCAGGATGCGAACAGTTCCAACGACTCGACATCGGTACAGATGTACGGGGTGCCGATTTTACCCGTTCCTAACAGCGATAATTTTGATGTGTTACCGGACAATTGGCTCCCGGTGGTGATGGGTACTGCAGCCAATCCTTGGCAGAGAGGGGTCCCCACGGGTCCCCAGTTGAATGCGGCATTCAGTTCGCCCAACGTGTGGGGTACGGTCCTCAACGGGAATCCTACTTCGGGTCAGGGGGGGTACGTGTTGTCTCCGCTCTATAATTTCCGAAGCAGTGTCAACACTACCCTCAAGTTAAGGGTGAACAGAAGGTTGGGTACTTCGGGTTCCGCCTTTCGGATATCCTATGTGGATGAATTATTCTCCTCCTG
Source organism: Sphingobacteriia bacterium (assembly GCA_009927485.1). Taxonomy (GTDB): domain Bacteria; phylum Bacteroidota; class Bacteroidia; order UBA7662; family UBA7662; genus SYHX01. Next base: position 14,877 of record RFMW01000163.1, on the reverse strand, counting down.
GCAGACGCTGGGTCAAGTATCGGATCCCACAGGGGTGAATTGGTACAATACGACCGGTACCATCGGTGGTATTGCAGGTCCCGCATGGAATGGAAATTCAGGAAGTAGTGGTGGTGTGGCGGACTATGTCGAACACAGCCTGGAATTGCCCTCTTCGTTCAATTACCGAAACAACCGGGTTCGCTTTCGCCTCGATTTCCAAAGTGGGTTTACCCCTTCGGAGGGTGTAATTGTTGATAATTGGGCCATTGTTCCTCCTCCAGCCAGGGAGGTAGGTATGCGTCAAATTCTGAAACCGGTGGCATGCCCTGACTCCCTCAAGGCGACCGATACCATCCGGGTTGTGATTCGGAATTATGGTGGAGATACCTTGTTTTCGATTCCTTTCAATTACCGGTACGATAACCAACCTCCTGTGTTGGGTGCAAGTCCTTATTTGTACACCACACCGTTGCCTCCTGCGGCTGAAGCAACGGTGACTTTACCGGTAATTCAATCGCCATTACCTCCGGGGACCTACACCTTGAAGGTATTTACCCAACTCACAGGGGATGCCCGAACCACCAACGATACCATCACACGATGCATCAAGGCGATTCCGGTGAATGATCTCATTATGATTAACAATATTGTGCCTACTTCGGCCATATGCTATCCCAGCGGGTTGCGTCAACTCAAATTCAGGATTCGGAATATTGGGCACTCACCAACCACATCCTTTACCGCCGGTTACCGCATTGACACCTTACCTCCGGTGATTCAGAGCTTCACCAGAGTTATTCAACCGAATGCTTTTGATACCATCATCATCAACACGCCGGCCAATATTCCCAACGGTTACACCACCATACGTTTGTTTGTGAACGGTGGCACCGTTGACCCTGTTCGCAACAACGATACCTTGGCGGTTACTCTGTTTGGGCGTGAGGCGCTCAATCTGACCCATACCAACAATTTTGAGCGACAAGGCTATGCACCGTATTGCGATACTGCCCTTTCGAATGCGGTGACGGATATTCGTTATACCCCGGTGCCGGCTATCAATAATTCTCCAGATTATGCGATGTACATGGGTACAGAATTCTCCGGAGCTTCGTTCAACACCACCATACCGCTGAACCCGTGGGCGGATTCATGGAACGGAACCTACCTGTCCAGGGTCGTTTTCCCGGTCAATACGGCCAACCGAAGTAATATTCGAATTCGATTCAAACTCTTGCAAGTTGCGGGGGATAATGCGGCTGACAAGAGAATTTCTTTGCTTAGGGTCGTGGCCAACGGTCGTCAAGTGGGACCCACCCTGCAGCCCCTGGTCATGACGGCGGCCAATAATCCTTTCCAAACGATTGATCTAGGATTGGATACGTGTTATGTGGCCGGTGATCCGCTGGTGATCGAATTTCAATCCAAGTGCAGGTACCGGTTCCTGCCTGCTGGAACGGGGGGAACCGACCGCAACGGTAATTTTATAGACGACCTTATCATATACAACTCGGTGCCCAACGGAGCAGAAGTGGTAGAAGTGTTGTACGACCCTCCATTTCCGACGGCTAATACTCCGGTAACGGCCAAAGCAAGAATTCGCAACAATGCAAACCCCACCTATGTTCTCAATAATCTTAATTTGGATCTCAAACTGAACGGGTCTTCGGTACAGAACTTGGTGGTTCCCATGACTTTGCCTTTCATGAAGGATACCTTGTACACGTTCTCGAATACCTTCAATTTGAATTTAGGATCGAATGCGTTGTGCGTAACATCTTCTCTCCCCAATGGACTTGCAGATAATTTCCCCTTGGATGATACGTCGTGCACGGATGCGGTGGGATTTCCATTAATTGATACTTTCCCGTATTGCAATAATTTTGACGAAGGTCAACCCGCTTGGTTGACTCGGAACCCTGTGACTTTAAGGAGTTCAGGAAATACATGGGCCTTTGGTTCACCTTCCAAAGGCTTAATCAACGGTGCCGCGTCATCGCCGAATGCCTGGTACATTTCTGCGGACAGCTTGTACAAACCTTATGATTCCTCCGCATTGTACACGCCCATATTCCAAACGGTAAAGGATTCTTGCTATGTGGTTAAGTTCAAGACGTTGTGGATGACGGATTTCTTTGCGAACGATACCACCACGCGGCCGCTGCATGGGGATGGTGGAACCCTGGAATATTCCACCGACGGGGGTGTCAAGTGGAATTCCTTCGGGTACCTGGATACGTTGACGAATGAATGGTACAACGCCATTGTTCAGGCTTTGGCAGTATTCAACTCTCAACAAAACATTGTTGGTTTCGGGTGGTCCGGTGTGTCTCCCTCGCTCTATGTGCCCATGCAGCAAATTTTCAATACCACCGACAACGCCCAGGTTATCTTCCGTTTCCGTTTTGGTTCGGATTATGCCTTCCAGGGTGAGGGTTGGTCCATCGATGATTTTTGCTTCGAATTACTCCCGGGCCCCTGCGAAGTGGTCTCGGTGCCCGAACTCGGGGATATGGGCTTGGTACTCTCCCAGAATTTCCCGAATCCTGCCTCGGATTTAACCACGGTAGCCTATTACCTGCCCAAAGGCGGTAAGGCCAGGCTTGAATTGCGTGACCTCTACGGCAGGCCGGTGTGGGGGCGCTCGTTGGGCCTTCAGGAAGGGGGATGGTACAAGGAGGGTATCGAAACGACTTCCCTTGCTCAGGGTCTCTATTATTATACCTTGAGCTTTGAAGGTCGTAAATTGACCAAAAAGCTCTTGATTTCCCGCTAATCACCCCTATATTTGCGCTCTTCAAAAGTAAACAGCATGAAAACCAATACCCATCCCGAGAATTACCGTATCGTGATATTCAAGGACATGTCCAATGAATACATGTTTTTGGGGAAATCCTGCGCGGAAACGCGCGAAAACCTTAAGTGGGAAGACGGGAATGAATACCCCCTGGTTAAGCTCGATATTTCCCATAAATCACATCCTTTTTATACGGGGAAACAGGTTCTTGTGGATACTGCGGGACGTGTGGACAAATTCAAGCAACGCTACAAGCGCTAAAATGCGTAATTGCATTCGTTGGACTAAGCCCGAGGTGAAAACTTCGGGCTTGTTTTTTAGGGTCCTTGCCGTAATACTTTGGACTTGGGGTACATCGAATGCCCAAGGATTGCAAAGGGATACGGTGACGGTGATGATGTACAATATGCTGTATTACGGGGTAAATACCTCCTTTTGCACCAGCTCCAACAACAGCGTCACGGCCAAAAACACGGGTTTGATGACCTTGTTCAATTATGTGCGACCGGATTTATTGGGAGTATGCGAAATGAGTCCTGTTTCCTCCGTGAATATGGGTCTTCTTAACAATGTATTGAACAACGGCGGTCGTAGCGGCTACCTACGCGCCAACTTAATGAATCCTTCGGGTTCGGATATCGTTCCATTGTTGTATTACAATTCCGCCAAATTCGGAATGCATAGCCAGACGCCCATTAGCACCCAAGGTCGGGATATTGTTTGGTACAGGCTCTTCCATAAGCCTATTCCATCGAGCGGTGACACGACCTTTTTGCATGTAGCCGTAGCCCACCTGAAGGCAGGCGGGACATCGTCTGACATAACACAACGTGGACAGGAAGCAGGCGCTTTGGTGCAATACATGCGGGCTAACCGCTTCAGAGGCAATTTGTTGGTCATGGGTGATCTGAATGTAAGCGCCTCTACGGAACCCGCATATGATAGTTTGATCAATGCAGCTTCCGTCTTGAACCAGAGGCTCAAGGACCCGGTGTCCAGACCTGGATCTTGGAGCGGCAATTCGAGTTTTGCCTTATGGCATACGCAATCACCCAGGACGGCTTCCAATGGATGCGCAACAGGAGGGGGTATGGATGATCGTTACGATCATATTCTCTTGAACGATTGGGCGATGGGTGATTCTGCCCAGATCAAATATGTACCCGCTTCCTTCCGGATTCCCGGCAACGACGGTAATCGGTTTAATGGGAGCGTGAACGGCACCTTCAATGCCTCGGTACCGGTGGCCGTGGCCAATGCGCTGCATGAAATCTCGGACCATCTTCCGGTGATGCTTAAATTAGCCATCGGTCCTGCTTTGGCTTCTTCCACGGATCCCTCGGAAGAAGAGGCGGAGGCAGAGCCCTTTCAGTTCACAATTTCTGACCATTCACCGGGCAGTACACCGGTACCATCCGGCCAATGGATCCAAGTTCCTCAGCGTTATGCCGAGGGCTGGTGTCGTTGGGAAATAAGGGATGCGATAGGGAGGCGGATGGAGCAAGGGGAGGATGCGGTGGATGCTCGAGGGCGGATTTTATTCCGGGAACCCATGATGGCAAAAGGCCTCTACACGTTGACCGTGGAATGGCGAGGAAATGCCAGGCATGGCAGCCTTAGCGGCAAGGTGCGCTACGCTTCACAGCCTTTTTGGGGCGGGCACTAAGGGTTTGAGGATACGTCATGGTACGAGCTGCTGCAGTCCCTCAAGAAAGTCAGCAGTTCCAAGCGTCCTCGACCATCCTCGGCGGATGACCAATATACAGGGGGGATGGCCTCCCATGTTGCCAACATGGCCTTGCCATAGGCGTCCGCGTTTTGACGGGCTTTGACCATGGACCCTTTGTCGGTTTTGGTGTAAACCATCACAAAGGGTACGGACCATTCGCCCAATTGGTTCGTGAACTCGAGGTCAACCTTTTGAGGGGGGAGTCTGCTGTCCAAAAGCTGCATCACGCAGACCAGGTTGGGGCGTTTGCGCAGGTAGTTCCTCATCATGATGTTCCAGGCTTCAATATCCTTTTTGGATGCTTTGGCGTATCCGTAGCCAGGCAGGTCCACCAAATACAAGGGGGGTGCACCCTGCATTTCGACCGAAAAATGGTTGATCAAACGCGTTTTTCCAGGTTGGGCGGAGCTTTTGGCAAGGCCTTGGTGGTCAACCAAACGGTTGATCAAGGATGATTTGCCGACGTTGGAGCGTCCAATAAGGGCGATTTCGCATCGGTCGGGCTTGGGCAATTGATCCAACCGTACGCCACTACCTACGAAGGATGCTTTTATTTTGACCAAATCCGTTTTCATACCTCAAAAGTATGCTCCTTTGCCGTGAACTATCTTTGGCCCGCAATCGTTAATCTTAGGTCATCTGAAGGAATGTTCTTCGAGTTTTCTGGATTCGATCTGTATATGGCATGAAAAACAATACCAACGCTTCTATTTCGATACTCCCCTACGGACAGGATGAGGGAACCAAGAAAAATCAGGTTGCCAAAATGTTTGATGGCATATCGCCTCGTTACGATTTGCTGAACCGATTGCTTTCGGCAGGGATTGATGTACGTTGGCGCAAGGAAGCCCTTAGGTTGCTCGCCAAGCATGTTCAACCCGTTCAAGTCTTGGATGTGGCCACGGGGACAGCCGACTTAGCCTTGGCTTTGGCAAATCGATGGCCTTTGGCGTCGGTGGTGGGCGTCGATATTTCCGAGGGCATGTTGTCCATGGGAAGGCGTAAAATTCAAAGCGCCGGCCTAGAGTCGAGGTTGGAACTTCGAACAGGGGACGCCGAAAACCTACCCTTTGAAAGGGAAACCTACGATGCGGTCACGGTCGCTTTCGGGGTGAGGAATTTTGAAAATTTGGACAAAGGCCTCGCGGAGATCGCGCGAGTTTTGAGATCAGGAGGAGTCCTCATGGTTCTCGAGTTTTCCCAGCCAAGGTCATGGATTGTCCGAACCGCTATGAATTTTTATTCCCGTACCCTGATGCCGACTTTGGGCGGTTGGCTCTCCAATGATCGTGCAGCATATACCTATTTGCCGGAATCGGTTGCGGTATTCCCGGAAGGCTCTGCCTTCGAAAAATATTTGAAAGCAAGCGGCTTGGAAGTCATGGAAACCAAAAGGCTAAGCATGGGTATTGCTTCGATTTACCTGGCCAAGAAAAACTAAGCGAATGGGGAATCCAATCCGATCCGGTTTTTGCAATGGCTTTTTCCCCAAGAAATTAGCCTGGGTTACCTGGGGCTACATGCTGGCAGCACTTCCTTGTTGGGGCCAATACAACGCCTATTACGACACCAAGACCTTGCACTTTGGCTTCCATGTAGGTTTCAATACAAGCAGTCACCGCGTCCAGCTCAGTGACTCTCTGAATGTGTTGGGGGCAACCAATCTACGATACATCACTCCGGATTTTGGCCCTGGTTTTCAGTTGGGTATTATTTCGGACTTGCGAATCCATGAATACCTGGCCCTCCGCTTCACGCCAACCCTGATGTTCTCGCAGCGTAATTTTGATTATCAGTTTCGCAACACCGACAAAATCACGCGGAAATCTGTTCAGATGGCAAATGTCGACCTTCCCTTGACCATGAAGTTTCGATCCAAACGCATGAAGAATTACAGGGTTTATGTGCTGGGTGGGGTGAAGGGAATTGTGGACATGGCATCCCAGGAGAAGGTTGTGGACGATATCGACAAAGTCAAATTGAGGCGCTTGGACTATGCGGTTGAAACCGGCATGGGATTGGATTTGTATCTGCCTTATTTCAAGCTCTCTCCGGAAATTCGGGTTGCTAACGGTTTTCGAAATGTTTTGGTACCGGAAACACACGTGTATTCCAATTTTATGGAAAGCCTGCGATCCAGGACCTGGATTTTTTCTTTCACCTTTGAATAATGATTCCCATGGATCAACCCAAAATCGCATTGATCACCGGCGCAAGTTCGGGCATCGGGATGGCCAGCGCCCGATGGTTTGCCGAGCAAGGATGGAGTCTTGTGTTATGGGCGAGGCGTATCGAGCGCTTGCGGGAGCTCCAAGGGGCGTTGATGCAACAGGTGGGGTATCGTTTGGAAATTTGGGTTGACCAAGTGGACGTGCGCTCGGACTCCCAGGTTCAAAGGGCGTTTGCTTCTTTGCCATCCTCTTTGCAGAACGTTGATCTCTTGCTTAACAATGCGGGATTATCGCAGGGTTTGAATGCTGTTCACGAATCCAACCCGGAGGATGCCGACAGGGTCTTGGACACCAACATCAAGGGCTTGGTGAATGTGAGCAGGGCGGTAGTGCCGGGGATGAAAATGCGGGGTAAAGGGCAAGTTATTCATGTAAGCTCCACAGCTGGAAAGGAAGTGTATCCCGGGGGTGGGATTTATTGTGCTTCCAAATTTGCGGTGGAGGCCATCGCCAAAACCATGCGACACGAGTTACTCCCCTTTGGCATCAAGGTGGGAACCGTATCACCGGGTATGGTTGAAACGGAATTTTCCTTGGTTCGATTCAAGGGTGATGCGGATAGGGCCGCTGGTACCTACCAAGGTTTGGAGCCTTTGCATCCCGAGGATGTTGCGGAAGCGATTGGGTTCATGGCCTCCCGCCCCGACCACGTGCAAATTGCCGATCTGCTGCTGATGCCTCGTGCCCAGGCCGGGAGCGGGGCGGTGCACCGAGTCGAATCCTAAAAGCTGTTACGCCACATTTGGGATGGAACGGGTTTGACCGTGCGGGTGGTGTATTTGGCGTTCTTTTTGGAATGATACATTTGCTCAATATCGCCCGCCACTTCAAAGTAGATGAGCTGACCAATGGGCATACCTGCATAGACCCTGACGGGTTGTGTGCAGGAAATTTCCAAGGTCCATGTATTGCAGAATCCCACATCGCCCTTGCCGGCAGTGGCATGGATGTCAATGCCCAGCCTACCTACCGAAGACTTCCCTTCCAAAAACGGTACATGGCGATGGGTTTCGGTGTATTCTTCGGTCACCCCGAGGTACAAGGTTCCGGGCTGCAGGACCAGGCCTTCCGAGGGAATGGTGAGTTCCTCTACGGGGTTATCCACTTTGGCGTCCAAAATTCTGGAGCTGTAAACGGAGAGGTATCTTCCCAGATGTACATCGTAGGAGTTGGTGCCCAAGCATTGCCGATCAAAAGGCTCGATCAGGATATGTCCATGGTGTATGGCTTCGAGGATGCGTTGGTCAGATAAGATCATGGTATTTTGTGGGCATGAAAGGCCAAGAATTGGTGGACGGCAAAGATAGACCGCTGTGGTGGCGCATGGAGCATTCCGGGGGCTTATGGGCCTTGGTTTTGGTGGACGAGGCCTATGCCCAAGACCAGGGCTTCGTTGGCATTGATGCCCCCGCAGAGCTGGGAGCACGATGGAGTCAATGGCGAAGCTCCCGATGGGCCTTGCAGCGTTTGTGGAATGCTGCTGCAGCAGGGCTTGAAACGAATCCATCCCCTTTGGACCTCCGTAAAGAGCCATCCGGAAAGCCCTATCTGATCAACGCTGACGGAGCGATGGTGCCCTTGGCCCTGTCGCATACGCTGGGGATGGGAGCGGCCGCCCTGGCCGCACACCCCGGCTTGGTGGGAATAGGGGTGGATGTGGAGCAGTACTCCGAGCGCTTCCTGCGCGTGGCATCCCGTGTTTCCAACATGGATGACATCGCCAATGTCCAACGCTGTGTTACAGGGTCCTTGGAGGCTGAGGCCGCCGTTTTGATTTGGGTCATCAAAGAAGCATGTTACAAAGCTGCTTTGACCCAAGAGGGTTTATTTGGTAAAAATCAATTAATTACGAGAATCGAAAAGAAAGAAGATTCCATTGCAATGCATGAGCCAAGGTGGGCGGGGTGCGTGGAATCCAACCGTACAGAAGCCTCCGAATCTCCCTATGAGCGTATTGAGTTTGAAGCAGGTTCGTTCAGTGAAGATCAAGCGCTTTGGTACTGGGCTGTTGCTTGGCGATAGGGCTGAACCCGCAGGTTTAATGGGTGATGACAATTCCCGTACGGGCGGTGATGCGGCGTTCGGCTTCTTTGAGCTCTTGGATATCGCGCAAAATCTGGGAGATGGCCGGGTGATCATACCCCTCAGGGCTTTGCTGCAGGGTTTGAAGCTCTACCTGCTTGAGCCGGCTATGCCTCAAAATTTTCTTCAAGAGGAGACGGTCAAAGGTGGTTTGGATCTCCTTGTTCAGATTATCGTGGGGGGGAGGAACCGCGATATCGTGCATTTGATCCCAGTTGGGGCTTATTTGCGGATTCTCGGTGTACCAGCGGGTCGCCATGGCGGCAATGCCTGGGTCGGCATGGTTCATTAATTCGTGGTTTGCCGGGAGGCGTCCTTCCATTTGCCACCGCGAGAGGCATAGGTCCAAGAGGACACGGCACGAAGGGCTGTCCCAGGTCAAGCTCAGGAGGGTTTCACCCATATACTCCACGATGGAAACCGGTTCGTCTGCGCTGGATTGGCTCATGGGTTGGTGGCCGACCAAGAGCAAAAGGCGAAGAATTTCTGTTTCTTGCGGGATATCGCTCAATGGTTGTAAATCCGGCGCCGTGTGCGTCACATCCTTGGTCCCGGCAGGGGCTTGGGCAAGCCCATCAGGGGATGGGGTGGGTACGCTGTTGGTCGTCGTGTTGGGGGATCGTTTGGCTTTGAGTTTGAATTGTTGCACCACCGCCTCTTGAACAGAGGCATCCGGGATGCCTGCATCTTCGGCCAAATGACGAATGTACATGGCCCGCAGGATGGGGTCGCCAACACAGGCAATGCTGGCCGCGACCACCTGAAGCGCGCTACTAATGCGCAAGGGATCGCGTCCTGCCTCTTTCAACAAAAGATTTTGCTGAAATGCCATAAAGTCTTGAGCATTATCGTTTAAATACTCTTTGAGATCTTCGCCTTGCAAACGCCTAGCCAGGGTGTCGGGGTCTTCTTGCTCCGGCAATGCAATCACCCGGACCCGCAGGTCATTTTCCAGCAAGATGTCGATACCCCGAAGGGCAGCTTGGATCCCGGCCTGGTCTCCATCGTAGATAAGCGTTACCTCCCCGGCAAATCGGTGGATCAAAGCGGCTTGTTCGCGGGTCAAGGCGGTTCCGCTGCTGGCCACCACGTTCTCGACCCCGGCTTGGCTCAAGGAAATAACATCCATATAACCCTCGACCAGGTACACGAAGCCAGCAACGGTCATAGCTTTGCGGGCTTGGTGCAGGCCAAACAGGGATTCGCTCTTTCTGTACAGCGGTGTTTCCGGGGAATTGATGTACTTGGCCTCTTTGCGGTCGGTCTTGAGGGTTCTACCGCCAAAGCCAATGGTCTTGCCGTTTAAATGATAAATGGGGAAGAGAACCCGCCCACGGAAGCGGTCGTAATGGCCTCGGGTTTCGCTGGGCAGGGCCAGCCCGGCCAATTCCAATTCTTCGGTCGTAAAACCGCTTTGGGTCGCCATCTCCACCAAACCTGCAGACTGTTCCAGGCTGTAGCCCAGGCCAAAGCGATGGATGGTGGTATCGCTTAAGCCCCTTTCGTGGAAATATGAGAGACCGATGGCCATCCCCGAAGGATGGTCCCAAAGCAGGCGCGAGTAATATTGTTGGGCAAAGGCCATAAGCTCCCAAAGCCGATCTCGTTGGCTTTTCTCGGCTTGGTAAGCGGGGTCGTTCTGGGCCCGTTGATCTTCTTCGATCTCGATTTGATACCTCAGCGCCAATTGCTTAATGGCTTCAGGATAGGTCAATTGATCATGAGCCATCAAAAACCCCACGGCATTCCCTGCGGCACCGCATCCGAAGCATTTGTAAATCCCTTTGGTGGGGGTTACCGTGAAGGATGGGGTTTTCTCGTTATGAAAAGGGCATAATCCCAGCATGTTTCCGCCCCGCTTTTTGAGGACCACATAATCCCCCACGACTTCTTCGATTCTGGCGGTCTCAAAGACTCGATCAATGGTGTTGCGGGAAATCATGGAATTAAAAAAATGCCGAATAACAAAAATAAGGTCAAGGCCAAGGAGCTCGGGTCCTGTATTTATTTTGGGTATGAATCGATATCCGCAATTTTGTCCACAGCCGCCCCACAAGGGAGGAGCCGCCCCGTCCACAAAAAGTAAGGAGGACCACGAAAATTCCTCGTCCCGCTGGGATTTTGGGACCAAAGCGGTGCATGCCGGGATTTTCCCGGACCCAAGTACCGGGGCGATCATGACCCCCATTTTTCAGACCTCTACCTATGTGCAGGAGTATCCCGGTCAGCACAAGGGCTACGCCTATGCGAGGGGCAAGAACCCTACCCGCTCTCAATTGGAATCCGCATTGGCGGCTCTCGAAAATGCCCAGCATGGCCTTTGTTTCTCCAGCGGCATGGGGGCCATTGATGCAGTCATCAAAAGGCTAAGGCCAGGGGATGAAGTGATCTGCGGGGATGATTTGTACGGTGGCTCCTACCGCCTATTCATGAGACTGTACGAGCCTATGGGCATGGTCTTTCATTTTGTGGACCTCAGCGATGAAGGGGCTGTGAAATCTTGCTTGAACGAAAAGACCAAAATGATCTGGACCGAAACCCCGACCAACCCACTCATGAAGGTGGCCGATATCCGGGCCTTGTCCATGATCGCCAAGGCGCATGGGGTGATGTTGGCGGTGGACAATACCTTCGCCTCTCCTTATCTCCAAAACCCCTTGGATTTGGGTGCAGACTTGGTCATGCATTCAGCTACCAAATACCTGGGGGGTCATAGCGATGTAGTGATGGGCTTTTTGGCCACCAACAACAGTGCACTGCACGAGGAGCTTGCTTTCATCTTGAACAGTTCCGGGGCAAACCCAGGCCCCATGGATTGCTATCTTGTGTTAAGAGGGATCAAGACCCTGCACCTGCGCATGAAAGCCCATTGCGAAAACGGCCGCAAGGTGGCTTATTTCCTCCAACAGCATCCCGGGGTGTCGAAGGTGTATTGGCCAGGGTTCCCGGAGCATCCGGGTCATGCGATTGCCCAAGCGCAGATGAAGGATTTCGGGGGTATGATCTCCTTTGAATTGAAATCGGATCAGGAAGAGGTTGCTATGCGCATGGCATCGTACACCAAGGTCTTTGCTTTGGCGGAATCCTTGGGAGGGGTGGAGTCCTTGATCGGTCATCCGGCATCGATGACGCATGCAAGCATTCCCCGACCACAACGTTTGGCCAGTGGGGTAAGCGATACGCTGCTTAGGCTTAGTGTGGGCATCGAAGGAGCGGACGATCTTATCATGGATCTGGACCAAGCCATTCGCAGAGCCCTTGGTCTTTGACCTTCCGCACGATTCCTCCTTGGGGCCTGCATTGCTTGGGATTGCGAGGCATTACAATTCCCCATCCTTTATAGCGCTTGACCCGATCTCGGTTCCGCGATCCTTCCTGCCTCAAGGGCAATTGATGAGGGAGAAGGGCCTTGATTATCACCCAACCAATGTGGAAATTGCGGCTTTGGTTGCCGCTCATTTGGCATGGGGACGTAGGGACATCATCCTTGCCAAATCTTGGGACTTGCTGCAGCGCATGGATTTGGAGCCAGGGCGTTTCTTGATGGAAGCCTCGGCCTTGGAATGGGAACGCCTAAAAGGATTCGTGCACAGGACCTTTCAAGACAGCGATATGCTATGGATGCTGGGGAAGTGGTCGGCCTATTTGGAGGAGCATGGCAGTCTGGAAAGCATGTTTGCTGGGCCAACGGTGAGGGATGGTCTGCATCGCTACGCATCGTTGATGAAGGAAGGACTCGAGACGGGTGATCGAATGCACAAACATTTTGCGTCGCCGGCCCAGGGTTCAGCGTGCAAGCGCATGAACATGTTGTTGCGGTGGATGGTACGCGATGATGATCAGGGTGTGGACATGGGTTTGTGGAAGATCCATTCCATGAGGGATTTGCACTTGCCCTTGGATGTGCATTCCACCTCAACGGCAATGGCATTGGGGCTTTTACCAGCCAAGGCTACACCGAATTGGAAAGCGGTAGAAATGTTGGGGATCGAGGCACGGCAAATTTGCCCGGATGATCCGGCACTGTTGGACTTTGCCTTGTTCGGGTTGGGCGAAGAGGCTTTGCGATTCGGAGTTCCCTTGTCGGATTTTCTCCGTCAATGCATGAAACCCGATGGAAAAGGTTTTATTCCTGAACAGGAGGGTCTGTAAGGGGTTCCAGCGATTGGATCACCCAATCCACGTCCCCTCGTAGCCACAAGGTCTGCGCCAAATTCAAAGGATTCTTCATCCATTTTAGGGCTGCTTTGCGATCGGTTTCCCCGGATTCTTCCATCTTTTCCTCCAACAGGTTTTCCAAATCAGGAGGATTTAGGGGGTTGATTACCCCGTACAATCGGCTTTCGGGCAAACGGTATTTCTTGCACTGGTCAAAGACTTCGAGCTCATCGCCCAGCAAAACCACCTCAGCAATTTGTTCCTCAAGGATGGCTTTGGCCAATTTGATAACCTCCGGTTGAGCGCCTTCTACAAAGCAGAGGATTGGATCTTCCAAATTCCTTGCCCAAGAGCGTATTTTGTCGAGCTTATCCATCGGATAACCGTAGCGCAGTATGCAATTGAATGAACCTCCAAATTAGGAAAGCCACGTTAAATTTCATCGTTGTTAAACAAATTTCATCGTTGTTAAACAAATTTCATTGGCAATTTCGCGAAAAACAGCCTCATGCAAGCACCGTTGTACCAGCCTGATGACACCATTGTGGCCCCTCTGAGCCCGGCAGGGCAGGGAGCAGTCTGTTTGGTCCGGGTTTCGGGACCATTGAGCAAGGCTGTCGTGTCGCATTTGACCCGCAAGCCGCTGCATGCAGCGGCTTGGCCTGCCCGCACGGTCAGGCTGGTTGCCCTATGGGATGGAGATGCCTTGTTGGACCGGGCGTTGGTCACCACCTTTGACGCTCCCGCATCCTATACCGGCGAAGATTGTGCGGAATGGGGCCTGCATGCATCACCCTACGTGGTCAACCGATTCTTGACCTTGTGCACGTCGTTGCCGGGGGTGCGCATGGCCCAGCCGGGCGAGTTCACCTGGAGGGCCTTCACCAACGGCAAAATGGACCTCAGCAGAGCAGAGGCCGTGGCAGACTTGATTGCCGCCGAAAACCCAATGGCGCATCGATTGGCGATGAACCAGCTGGAAGGCGGCTTTGAGCGCAAAATTGCGGCATTGCGGGATCGCATGACGGAATTTGCGGCCTTGCTGGAATTGGAATTGGATTTCTCCCAAGAAGATGTAGAATTTGTGGATCGATCGGCCTTACTAAGCCTGGTCTTATCCGTCCATGCCCAAGTTCTTTCCCTGAGGGATTCGTTTGCCGCCGGGGAAGTCATCCGCAAAGGAGTACCCACCGTGTTGGCCGGCCGACCGAATGCCGGGAAGTCCTCTTTGCTCAATGCGTTGTTGCAAGATGCCCGGGCCTTGGTTTCGGATCAACCCGGGACCACCCGGGACACCATTGAAGAGCCTTGTGTTATAGAAGGCATCACCTTTCGATTGATGGACACTGCGGGCCTTCGTGAATCGACCGATGCCGTTGAACAAATGGGGGTTGCTCGAACTCACCAAAAACTAACCCATGCCGGCCTTGTGTTGATGGTGGCCAGCGTCGATGAATATCCCGATGAAGCTTGGTTGAACCTCTTAAACTTGGCAGGAGCCCAAAGCAAAGTTTTGGTGGTCTTGAACAAAGTCGATTTGCCGACTGAATCCGGCCATCGCTCCGAGTGGTTGCAGCGTTTTCCGGATTTGGTGGAAATATCGGCCCAGACGGGGCAGGGAATGGAGGTGTTGCGCCAAAGGATGCGCGACGTGGTGGACCTGGGTCGCCTTGCAGGCGATTTTGTGGCTGTGAATGTTCGGCAAAGGGAATCCCTGGATCAAGCTGCTGCTGCGCTACAGCGCATTGTGAACGGGCTTCAACAAAACCTGGGGACCGAGCTGCTGGCCGAAGAGATGAGAACAGTGTTACGGTCCTTGGCTGAACTCACCGGGGACATCGCAGCCGATGATTTGCTTGGCGCAATCTTCTCGAAATTTTGTATTGGCAAGTAATTTT
>RFMW01000104.1 GCA_009927485.1 Sphingobacteriia bacterium | reverse complement strand
GATCTTCTGCCTTGCGACTTTCGACCAAGGTTATGGCTCTGGCAAGGGCCAAACGCTCACCGCGAATCAAAGCCTCCAACCGTTGTTGCGTATCCATGCCCTAAATCGCTTTCATCGAATTCCTGTCCCTAACGAGAATCGGACCTGTTCATCCATCCTTGCAGAATTTCGATAGCCGCCTCAGATAAGCGTGTCCCGGGACCGAACACCGATTGGACTCCAGCCTGCTTGAGGGGATCATAATCTTCCGGTGGAACAACACCACCCACAACCACGCGTATATGGTCGGCATGAAGATGGCGCAAAGCTTGCATAAGGGCCGGAATCAAGGTCAAATGTCCTGCGGCCAAGGAGGAAACACCCACCCAATGGACATCATTCTCGACGGCTTGCTTGGCGCATTCTTCAGGGGTTTGGAACAATGGCCCCAAGTCCACATCAAAACCCAAATCCGCAAATCCTGTGGCAATAATTTTGGCCCCACGATCGTGACCATCTTGGCCCAGTTTGGCCACAAGGATTCGAGGCCTCCGACCTTGTTGGCTTTCAAAGGCCTCGACCGCCATACGCGCCGATTCAAACGAAGGATCGTTCATGATTTGACGGGCATAAACCCCTTGCAAAGTAAAAGGCTTGGCGGTATATCTGCCAAACGCCAACTCGAGAGCCGAGGAAATTTCACCCAAGGAAGCTCTTTGCAAAGCCGCTTCAACGGCCAATTCCATAAGACCATAGCCTTCGTTGGGTACCGCCTGTCCTTGGGCCTGCAATTCGCTAGCCTTTTTCATTCGAAGGGCACATTCGGTCAAAGCCTCCAGACATTGTTGCACTCGCTTGGAATCGCGGGTTGCACGGAGATGTTCCAACGAGGTCTTTTGGTTGGCAAAGACCGCTTGGTGATCCACCTTGAGCAAGGGAATCTCCAAGGATGTAGCCGATTCCGGCATGCGGTAAGCATTCACGCCCACGATAATTTCCGCAGCCGTATCGATACGGGCCTGTTTGATGGCAGCGGCTTCCTCAATTCGACGTTTGGGTAATGAACTTTCCATGGCTCGAGTCATTCCCCCTGATTCTTCAATTTCTTGGATTCGAATCAAGGCTCCGCGGACCAATTCTTGTGTTCGTTGTTCCAACAACAAAGATCCACCTAAAGGATCCACCCATTGGCATAAACCGGAATCCCGTTGCAAGAACAATTGGGTATCTCTAGCGATTTTGGCGGAATAATCGGTGGGGAGCGCAATAGCTTCGTCAAGGGCATTGGTGTGCAGGCTTTGGGTTCCCCCCAGGATCGCGGACAAGGCTTCGACACAGGTTCTGGTGATGTTGTTGTACGGATCCTGCCGTGTCAAGCTCCATCCTGAGGTCTGGCAATGGGTACGCAAGGCCATGGATTTGGGATCCTTGGCCCCAAATTCCCTGGTAATTCTGGACCACAACAACCTGCCCGCGCGAAGCTTGGCGATTTCGCTCACAAAATCCATTCCTGTTGCCCAAAAGAAGGATAACCTTGGGGCAAAATCATCGATGTCCAACCCGCCTGCATTCCGTATCGAAGATATTCCATGCCATCGGCAAGGGTATAGGCCAATTCCAATTCGGCAGGAGCCCCCGCCTCGTGCATATGGTAGCCGGAAATGCTGATGGAATTAAACTTCGGCATTTTCTTGGAACAATACCGAAAAATCTCTGCAATAATTTGCATAGAGTATGCAGGAGGATAGATGTAAGTGTTGCGAACCATGAACTCCTTGAGGATATCGTTCTGTATCGTTCCCGTGAGCTTATCCGGGGTTACGCCACTTTCTTGGGCCGCAGCAACAAAGAAGGCCAATACCGGGACAACGGCCCCGTTCATGGTCATGCTTACCGACAATTGGTCCAAAGGCAAATCCTTGAACAAACATTTCATGTCCTCAATCGAGTCTATGGCAACGCCCGCCTTCCCTACGTCCGCTACGGCTCGTGGGTGATCCGAATCGTACCCTCGATGGGTCGGTAAATCGAAGGCAACCGAGAGACCCTTTTGGCCCGCTGCCAGATTGCGTTTGTAAAAAGCATTGGAATCGGCTGCGGTACTGAAGCCGGCGTATTGCCGTACGGTCCATGGCCTTTGGGTGTACATGCTCGCATAGGGTCCTCGCAGATAGGGGGCTGTACCGGATTCCCAGTGGGGAACGAGGGCGTTGGGAGTCGATTGGATTTTGACGGCAACTTGCTTGACCCAAGAATACGTGGAGAAGGATGCCTCATCGCGCAGGATCGTGGATTCCGTAGGAGCAAGGCGCTGCTTCAACCAAGCAAAAGCGCCACCTTGGTTTTGAATTTGGGACAAAACCTCTGCAACGGACTCCCATGCGGCTTTCTCCAAGGCAACCACCGTTGCCGCACCGCGGACCAACCCCGTAGACTTGGCCAACATGGCTTCATCCCTTAACAAAAGTTGCAAATTCCGAGGTAATCGACGTTGATCGTTGTTGGAAATCCCTTTCAAGGTGCCCTGCAGGTCCTGAAGAAAAATAGTGTTTGCACCGCCCAAGGCAGAAGCCAGGACAGCCATGGACATGCCTAACAGCTCACGGGAACCTTCTGACCCTTCTGTATCCGCGGATCTTGGTCTGGCCATATGCCGAACGGATAGGGAGGTAGGACACAGCTCTTGAAAAGCCATGCTAACAACGGATTGCAAAGCAAGCTCTTCTATCAACTGAACCCCTGGACAACGTTCGACTGCCAGGGGCGGAAAGGGTACATCCTTACCCCACGCCTCTAACCAGTCCATCGTCATGGTTAAAATCACCGCAATGGCTTCCCATGAATGCAATCCAACCTTTAACAAAGCTTCTTCCCTGAACAAAACAGGAGATGCCTTTGGAAATTTCTTGGCGAATCGAACGGCTTTGTACACGGATTCACGCAAGGCAGCTTGGTATTCTGAAGCACTTGGGGCATTTAATAAGGAAATGCAGCCCCACAATTCACCCTGCAATTCCAATTCCGATGGATCCACACCGCTTTTTACGCACCAATGCTCCCACAAATTCAGGGAAGTATCGTAGTCCCATTCCCGAAAATCGGCCAATAAATAATTCCAACCTACTCCCACAGAGGCAGTCATAAATTCAGCAATCGTTGGCTGTTCACCCACCAAGGCCAAAGCATCCGCCCCTCCCTCCAAAGCCTCCTGAATCAAGGAAGCCAATGTGCCTTGGCTGCATGGAATTAACGACCCAATTCGCCAACCTTCCTTGGGACGATGGGTTGTCAAAGCCTCAGGAACTTCCACAGCATCAGACCCCAAGACAGTCGCTTTCGCTGCAGACTCCATAGTGCTTGCGTAGGCAGATACCAATCGATTTTGGTAACATCGATTGAATTTGAATTGCTGATCCTTGCACTCCTTATCCCACAAAATGCCCCAAGCTTGTGCAGCATTTACCTCAAAATCATCAGCTTCCCATGAATGGAGGAGACGATGATAAAAATCTTCACTAAGCTGTGGATTCATCACTAAGTTTTGGATTCATCGCTAAGTTTTGGATTCATCCCTTAGGAGGATAAGCCGTAATCGCTTTATTTAACGTAGGTTAATCCGCAACGACTTCTTTCACCTCAGGAACCATACGTCTCAGAAGGTTTTCAATTCCGGCCTTGAGGGTTAGCGACGCGGAGGGACAACCGTTGCATGCTCCGCGCAACACAACCTTGACAAGTCCAGACTCAGGGTTGAACGATTTAAACTGAATCGCACCCCCGTCCTGTTCTACCGCTGGTTGTATATAATCCTTAAGGATTTCTTCGATTTTGGATTCAATTTGAGGGTTTCGCTGGAAACCACCCGCTACAGGGTGGTTGCCCAAAGATTCATTCCCATCATTTTCAAGTCGGGTCACCACGGTACTGCTAGCATCAATGGCCAAGGAAGACCCATGAATTTCCCAAAGGGCCTTGTCCACGATAGGCAAATCCGATTGCAAGTAATGGCTCATGAAATCACGCAACACCGCAGTGAGATCAGACCATTCAGCATGAGGCTGTCGTGTCAAAGAAACGAACGAATTGGAAATCATCACCGAAATAATTTCTTCAAACTCCAACAATCTGGATCCTAATGGACTCAAACCAAAATTGTTGGCACGGTTAATCTCCAACAAATGCCCGGGCAATAAAGCCCTGTTGGTGATCAATTTGATCACGGTAGGATTCGGCGTAGATTCTGCGAAAACCTGGACGGGTTCAACCGGACTCATGACATTTTCCAATGATTCAAATACTGGGTATTGAAATTTCCGGAAAGAAAGTTAGGGTCTTTAAGCATTTTTTGATGAAAGGGGATGGTCGTTTTCACACCTTCCACGACAAATTCAGAGAGTGCTCTTTCCATGGTCGCGATGGCCTCTTCCCTGGTCTGAGCCACGGTAATTAACTTGGCAATCATAGAGTCATAATAAGGCGGTATAACATACCCTGAATAAATATGGGTATCCACGCGAACTCCATGACCCCCAGGGACATGCAAGGTGGTGATTTTACCCGGCGATGGCCTAAAATCATTGTAAGGATCTTCCGCATTAATTCGGCACTCAATGGCGTGCATGTTGGGGATATAACTTTTGCCAGAGATCGGTATGCCTGCGGCTACTTTGATTTGTTCTTTGATAAGATCGTAATCGATCACCTCCTCGGTCACCGGATGCTCCACCTGGATTCGGGTGTTCATCTCCATGAAATAAAAGTTGCGGTACTTATCCACCAAAAACTCGATGGTGCCAGCGCCTTCGTATTGAACAGCCATGGCTCCTCGAACAGCAGCCTCTCCCATTCGCGTTCGGAGCTCATCGGTCATGAACGGCGAAGGAGATTCTTCGATCAACTTCTGGTGCCTGCGTTGAATAGAACAATCGCGTTCGCTGAGATGGCATGCCTTACCGAATTGGTCACCAACGACTTGGATTTCAATATGCCTTGGCTCCTCGATGTATTTCTCCATGTACAATCCATCGTTTCCAAAGGCCGCGGCTGCTTCCATGCGCGCCGATTCCATGGCAGGAACGAGCTCTTCTTCCTTCCAAATCACCCTCATTCCCCTGCCCCCACCGCCAGCAGTGGCCTTTACAATCACCGGGTATCCAATATCCTTGGCGAGGGCTTTGGCCTCAGCGTCCGATCCTAACAATCCATCGGATCCTGGGACCGTCGGAACACCCGCCTTTTTCATGGTTTCCTTGGCGGTGATTTTGTCACCCATGCTCCGAATGGATTCAGGGGTAGGCCCGATAAACTTAATGTTATAATCCCGACAGACCTCCGCGAAACGGGCATTTTCGGAGAGAAATCCATACCCAGGATGAACTGCGTCTGCATTAGTAATCTCTGCAGCTGCAAGGATCTGTTGAATATTGAGGTAGGAATCGGCGGATTTAGGAGGGCCTATGCACACGGCCTCGTCCGCAAAGCGAACATGAAGGCTGTCCCTGTCCGCTGTGGAGTAAACCGCTACGGTTTGAATGCCCATCTCTTTGCAGGTGCGAATAATTCGCAATGCAATTTCACCACGGTTGGCGATGAGAATTTTCTTGAACACAACAGGAATTTAGGATTGCGCAATCACAAACAAGGGTTGATCGAATTCCACCGGAGCTGCATTCTCTGCAAGAATTTCCATGACGGTTCCACCAAATTCAGCTTCGATTTCGTTAAACAATTTCATGGCTTCTATGATGCAGAGTGTTTGCCCTTGTTGGACCTTATCACCCACCTTTACAAAGGCTTCCTTGTCAGGTCCAGCGGAACGGTAAAAAGTGCCCACCATCGGGGCTTTGACTACGGTGCCTGAAGGAGTGGGTGATACAGCGGTATTCGATTTTGCCAAAGCCGGTTCAGCAGCAGTGGTCGTTGCTGGAGCCAAGGCTGGCGCCATGGGAGCAACCGGTGCAGGTGCAGGTGCAATGGCGTAAACCGGGGATCCAGGCATGGTTGACCCCGTTTTGATATGAATTTTGAAACCTTCTTTCTCGATTTCCACTTCCGAAACTCCTGATTTGGAGACAAAACGGATTAATTCTTGAATTTCTTTGATTTCCATGGATTTTTTTGATTTGATAACGGTTAAGCTTCACGAAGCTACTTCACCCTCTCCACATAATCGCCGGTACGGGTGTCGATTTTGATCTTATCGCCTTGATTCACAAACAAAGGCACCTGAACCGTAGGACCATCGTCCACAACAGCTGCTTTCAAGGCTGTTCCTGAAGCCGTATCGCCACGCAAACCAGGCTCCGTGTAGGTAACGGTCATTTCGATGTGATGGGGCAATTCGCAGGTTAGGACCGATTCATCCTCGGTATTCACGAGGACAAGGCAAACAGCACCTTCTTGTAAAAATTGAGGGGAATTGATTTTGAATTCTTCCAAAGAATTTTGTTCAAAGGACTCGGAATCCATGAAATGGTAACCCAGGTCGTCTTTGTAAATGAATTGATATTCACGTGTTTCAACGCGGACAGGATCGATCTTGGCTCCTGCGGGAAAGGTGTTTTCCAGAACTCTGCCGTTGGTCAAGCTTTTGAGTTTGGAACGCACAAAGGCTGCACCTTTGCCGGGTTTGACATGCAGAAATTCAACCACCTGATAAATGTCGTTGTTGAATTTGAGGCATAGGCCGTTGCGAAATTCTGATGTGGATGCCATACGAATATTGAATTAAATTAAGGAGTTGAATAGGCCCATTGAAGCCAAATGGATCCCCAGGTAAATCCCCCACCAAAAGCGGCAAGAATTAAATTATCTCCGGGTTTAAGCTGTGATTCCCATTCCCACAGGCAAATTGGAATGGTGCCGTTGGTGGTATTGCCGTAGCGATCAATGTTGACCATCACCTTGGATTCCGGAAGACCCGCTCTGTCCCTGGTGGCATCGATAATACGTTTGTTGGCTTGATGCGGAACTAACCAAGCGATGTCATCCGATGTTAATTGGTTTCGTTCCATAATTTCTGCAGCCACATCGGCCATGCCGGTTACGGCAAATTTGAAAACCGTTTTTCCTTCTTGATGTACAAAGTGTTCTCGATTATCCACGGTTTCATGAGAGGCCGGTCTCTGCGATCCTCCGGCCTTCTGGTACAGGTAATGACGACCTGAACCATCACTTTTGAGGAGAATATCCCGGATCCCGAATTCGTTTACGCTGGGCTCCACTAGAACTGCACCCGCTCCATCACCAAACAGAAAGGCGGTAGCTCGATCCTCCATATTAAGAATAGAGGTCATTTTGTCAGTTCCAACCACCACCACTTTGCGAAACCTGCCGGATTCGACAAAAGCCGTGGCGGTGCTCAGCCCATAAAGGAACCCTGAGCAGGCAGCGGATACATCGTAACCTACTGCATTGTGGGCACCAATCTTATCTGAAATAATGTTAGCCGTAGCAGGGAACAACATATCGGGCGTGGCCGTGCAACAAATAATCAAATCAATGTCAAGGGGACTCATGCCCTTTTTGGCGAGCAAGCCTTTGACCGCTTCTACCCCCATATCCGAGGAGGCCAAGGAGTCATCTTGCAACCAACGGCGCTCACGTATCCCGGAACGCGTGTAGATCCATTCGTCCGTTGTATCGATATACCGGGTTAAATCCTGGTTGGTGACCACATGAGGTGGAACCCAAGCATGGACGCCTGTAATGGCCGCAATAACGGAAGACGATGAATTGAGGGTCATTATGACCGAAGCAATTACGCTTGGGTATCGATAACGACCTTACCCTTGTAGTACATTTTGCCTTCGAACCAATGGGCCCTGTGAAAAAGATGAGGCTGGCCGGTTGTTGGGCAAGTTGCCAGGGTTGCCAAGGCTGCATGGTCGTTGGCACGGCGCTTATCACGGCGACTTCTGGAATGGCGGTGTTTAGGATTTGGCATGGCTATTGAAAATTAACATGTTTGAGGCGATCCCAACGCGGATCGGTGGGGGAATTATCGGATGTTTGGTAGGTGAGCAGGCCTTGTTCAGACCAAGGTTCCTGGGATCGACATGGCAGAGCGGCCTCATCGCATACGGCTCGGAGGGGATAATGCAAGTGTATGCTCTCGTAAATGAATTGAGCCACATTCCAGGAGATTTCTCCGCTTGG
The DNA here is from genome assembly GCA_009927485.1 of Sphingobacteriia bacterium. Taxonomy (GTDB): domain Bacteria; phylum Bacteroidota; class Bacteroidia; order UBA7662; family UBA7662; genus SYHX01. The sequence goes on along the minus strand of RFMW01000104.1, from coordinate 26,596 downwards.
CAAAACGAGAATTTCGTCTGAATCAAGCTCCGAAACGCTGTCGCTGCACTGGACCACGAGGTGTGACTCGTCTTGTATAGGCCATCCCAAAGGCTCCAAACAGCGGGCGCAACCGACTTGCATACTCCCTTCTGAACGAAAAGTACAGTCTAATCGAGATCCCATGCGGTGAATTTGCAGGTCGACCTGGATTTGAGCCTCGGTGATCAATGAGGCCTCAAAAAGTCCAAAAAAATCCCCCTTCAAGGCAAAGGAATAGCGATGCTCCCCGTTAGGCATGGCCTGCAGGGGGATATCGTAGGCAGCAAAAGGGCTATGGGCCTTCATATCAGGGCCGCAAAAATACGCAAAATTTAGGGCTTTAAGCCTTCAAGCTCACTCTGAAGGCTCTAATTCTTGATTTGACCTTGATTTAACCAAGGCATGGGCCGCCAAATCTTCTTGCTCAGCCCGCATTCGGATACGATCCAATGCGCAAAATATGGAATGCAAAAGCGAGGATGGGCTGGCCTTGCGTTCAGCCGCCTTTTCAAAAGCGGGTCCATGATCCGGAGAACAGCGAACGATCGGAAGCCCAGCGGTAAAATTAACCCCCTGTTCAAAAGCCAAGGTCTTGAAAGGGATCAGGACCTGGTCATGGTACATCCCCAAGACCGCATCAAATTTGGACCAAGCCCCGGTACCCCAAAACCCATCGGCGCCGTAGGGACCGAAAACCAACATCCCCTGTTCCCTCATTTGCCGAATGGTCGGTTGGATAATGTTCATTTCCTCTTGGCCCAGGAGGCCGCCATCACCCGCATGGGGATTAAGACCAAGCACTGCAATTCGAGGCTTGTTTATGGCGAAATCAAGGGCCAGCGAGGATTGCATGTCCTTGAGTTTGTGAACAAGAGATGCTTGGTTGATTCGTGCGGGAACCTCTTGCAGAGGAACATGCCCGGTTAGGGTAGCTACCCTCAAGGCATCCGCTGTCAACCACATCAAGGATTTGGCCTGAGCTGCGCCGTGCGATCGAGCGGCGTCTTCGAGAAACTCGGTATGTCCATGGAATTGAAATTCCTCGGACTGCATGAGGTTCTTGTCTATCGGCAAGGTCACTAATCCATGAATTTGGCCATTGAGGCAATCGACCGTGGCCCTATGAAGAGAAATCCTGGCAAAGTTGGATAATTGGGGATCGGCCACACCCGGCCGGATGTTGAGTTCTTCTTGCCAACAATTGATCAAATTGAATTTACGGGGGTGTGCCTGGGATGGTTCCTGTATCATGTTGTAATTCCAATCCTGCAGACCCATGTCTTTGCGGTAAAAGCCTACGACCTTGCCCGATGCGTACAAGATGGGAGTGCACATTTGCAATATCCGTGGATCGGTAAAAATCTTCATTAACAAGGGAAGACCCACCCCGTTAAGATCTCCTGAACTGAAACCGATGACCTTCTTGGGTTCTGAATTGGAGGTCATTCTTATTTTTTGTTGAATTTGGAGGAAGTCCGAGAAGTGGCCGCTTGGGCGGGAACCTTGGGCAACATGGACCGATGGCGCAAGTAGGAATAGAGTAAGCGTACTCCATGACCGGTACCGTGTTTACCGCGGTATGTACTCTCTGCATCAAGAAAGGCAGGCCCGGCGATATCCAAATGGAGCCAAGGGTAATCGGTAAAATGTTCGAGGAATTTGGCTGCGGTGATCGCTCCCGCTTCCCTACCACCGATATTCTTGAGATCAGCCACGGAAGTTTTGATCATATCACCGTACTCCTCCCAGATAGGCAGGGGTACTAGCCTTTCGTAACAACGAAATCCTGCCTCCACCATGGCTTGCATCTGGTTCCGATCTGCCGTTCCCATGCAGGGTGTGGCATGCGAACTCAAAGCCATCACGGCTGAGCCGGTGAGGGTAGCCAGATCCACCACCAATTCGGGCTTGTAACGCTTGGCATAATGCAGGGCATCCGCCAAGATCAAACGTCCCTCTGCATCGGTGTTCAAAACCTCCACCGTGGTACCGTCCGAAATTCGTATAATATCTCCAGGGGCATAGGCATCCCCTCCAGGCCGGTTATCCGTCGCGGGGACCAAGGCAATTACATAAACCGGTAGGCTGTTCTTGGCGATGGCTTGCATGGTGGCGCCCACAGCGGCAGCACCGGCCATATCGCATTTCATGGAATCCATACTGCCCGGTGTTGGCTTCAGGCTAAGACCACCTGTATCGTAAACCACCCCTTTACCGACCAAGACAATAGGTTGTTTGTTGACCGCATTCGCCGGTTTATACTCCATGATGGTAAAAGTCGGTGGACGAACCGATCCACGGTTCACCGCCAAGATCCCCCCCATCCCCTCTTGCTGAATTCGGGATTGGTTCCAAACGGTTACCTTGAATCCGGACTCTTTACCCATGGCCTTGAAGGCCTGGGCCAATTCCACCGCCCCCAAAACCGATTGAGGCTCATTCACCAAATCCCTCGCTTTGATAACGGCACGGCAGAGCTCTGCAAGTTCCAGCAATGCCTCTTTGCCGAGGTTAACCGGATGTACCGATAAGCGTTTCGATTCCTTTTCGGAGGAAGCCTTGCCCGCTGCAACTTTATTGGAAGACTTAAGGTATCGGTCAAATCGATAGGAACTCAGAAGCAATCCTTCCAAGAGGGCTTCATGGCCTTTGCCTTGGGATGGATGAAACTCAGTCTGAAGGGTTTTGATTTTGTGGCCTTTACAAAGGCGCTCCAAACGATGGCCGGCCTTTCTGAATTCTTCCAACGCTCGATATTCCCCATCAACCCCGTAACGAGTTGCCGGTGGGCGGGCAATGTACAGCCAAGCTGCACCGGGAGCGAGGGCTACTTGGATCCATTCACCTTCAGGATAACCGTGATGCTCCATCACCTTAAGCCAATCAGCGGGCAAGGATGAGGATTTAAGGGAAGCAAGATCCGCGTAAACCTTGGCGATGGCTGCCGAGGCGGGAGCCTTGGAAAACTTAAGTTCAGGAATCATATTCGTTCGGTATATTGAAAGAAAACATCGATTAATTACAAGGCCCCTAACCATTTTTCAAGCAGGAATCCTGCTGCAAAAGATAATGTTGCGGCGGCTGATCCCAGAACCAATGTTTCCAGCATGCCTCGCCACGGGGTGACATTCGTAACCCTGGTTTTCATCCAACCAATCATTACAAAGCCTACCGAGGTCATCGCCGCTGCGATCCAAAACAAAGTAAGCGGTGCAGCAAGATGAAGGCCCGATGGATTCCAAAATGCATGCACCACAAAAGCCAGCAAGGGAACAGTGCCCACCACCACGAAGGAGGCAAAGGTGGCGGCAGCCGATGCCAAAGGAGATCGGGTATCTTCGACCATTTCCAATTCTTCCTTCATCATGACATCGATCCAACGCTCTTTGTCCGCAGTAATAGTATCCACCACTTTGTCCAAAAGATCCCCCTCGAACCCTTTCCTTGCGTAAATCTCCCTTATTTCTTCGCGCTCCTTCTCGGGCAAATGATCCACTTCCCAGGCCTCGATTTCACGATGTTTCCGGTAATTATCCCGTTCCGTTTGTTTGCTGAGGTAGGCACCTACGCTCATTGCGAAACCGTCGGCAATAAGGTTGGCCAAGCCCAGGATCAAAACGACGGCAGTGGACAGGCCGGCCCCTGCTGCGGCAGATACCACGGCAAAGGTGGTGACGGAACCGTCGATTCCGCCGTAAACCAATTCTCCCATATACCTGGATACGGACAAAGGAAGACCCGTATCCGTGCCATGCAACGAAGTTTCGTGTTGATGATGGGGCGGATGCCCAGAACGGGAGGGGTCAGCGTGCTTGGTCAATGGAAAAACGAGGCTTATTCGGTAATTTCGAAATTCTAGCACGAAGATACAATTCGAAAGAGCTCGCATTGAACCTATCTTCACAGACCCTGTAAATGCCCCACCTATGACCGTAGCCATCGATTTTGACGGAGTCCTGCACCGATACAGCGAAGGATGGAAGGATGGACAAATTTACGATGAACCCGTAGAGGGCAGTCGTGAGGCCCTGCAAGCCATGAAAGACTTGGGGTGGAAGATTTATATCTTCTCCACCCGAAGTAACAAATTGTACCACAAAGACCAAGAAAAAGCCCAGGATCAAGCCATGAAAATATGGTTGGAACATCACGGGATCCCCTACGATCGTCTATGGAATTTCGGCAAGCCAATGGCCGATGTTTATATCGACGACCGTGCATTAACCTTCCGTGGAGATTGGAAGGCAACCCTCCACGAGGCTCAAAATTTCAGCCCTTGGAACCGTCCTCCTAAAAATCCACAATAATGCCCACCGTGGGCAACAATTGACCTGCAGTATTCGGCAATTCAGAAGCCAGGTATCGATCAGGTTGGTTGGGGTCTGTTAACAAAGCCCCTGTCCCCCGATCCCTCGCGGCGACCAAAAATGGAGGGCCCAAGGTCTGCTGATTGAGAGCGTTTTGAATATCAAAATACAGATTCAATGCCCAACCTTTGAAATCCCATTTGCGATCTACGCGCAGGTCCAATTGCATCGTGGCTCCGCTACGTTGGCTGTTCAATCGATTAAAATCCAAGGTAGAACGCCCAAATTGATCCCATATCACTTTGTTGAGGGATGCGCTATCAAATGGGGTGAACGGAGGAGCCCCAACATATCGAAAACGAACCCCTATTTCCCAATTTTTGGCAAAAATTTTGCCACCTGTCAGGGTTAACAAATAACGGTTATCCCAAGCCGAAGGGGTCAAAGCTGTGGCTAAGTTCGAATTGATCGGCGAACGATTGTCAAAAAGTGAACGAACCCAAGTCAAGGCCATAATGCCATAAAAACCCTTGTTGAGCTTCTGTTGAAGCATGAGTTCCAAACCGTAGGTTTTGCCATTGCCGAGGGACAAGGCAGGCTCATTGCCGATAATCCCAAAATCAGCGCCTAAATTGGCAAGGCTAATCCCCCGATCCTGCAAAATCGGAACATTGGAATACACTTTGTAAAAAGACTCCAAGGTTGCCTTGAAGGTCTTGCCTCCGAAGTACTCCAAACCGGCCACCCAATGGCTGTTGTTCATGTACCTAAGCCCGTTGCGTTGGTTTAGCAGTTCACCGTCCTTGTTCCGAAAACCCAACAGCGTATAGGAGGGGAGTTGATAATACATCCCCGTGTTGGCATTGATCGTCCAATGTGGGGCAAAATTATAAGACAAGGATAAGCGAGGAGAAAATTGTTCCAACATATTGGTAGTCGACATGGCCCAATCGCAACCGTCCAACCTTATCCCTGCCGAAGTGACCAAAAGTTCGCCGAAATAGGAGCGCGACACTTGCCCAAAAATACCCCAGCGATTAAAGCGTAGGAGGCTTTCAAAGGATCTGCTCACCAATTGAGGGGGATTACCCGCATTGGAAGTATCGGCCACCAATTCCTTGGATTCGTTACGAACAAAATACCTCGAGCGTTCCAAGCTCAAACCGTAGGAAATTTTGTAACCGGACGAACTTCGAAGTTGGTGTTCAAAGCGAAACCGGTTATCGCTCTCTTGGGAAACATAGTCTTGAAGGCGGACGCTGTCTTCGTTATTGCCCAAATGTTTGTATTGAACATTGTTGAGCATGTTGCGGCTTAAAACGAAAGTCATCACCCCGGTTTTGGCGTAATGTTTGTAAACCAAGCCGTTGGTATAGTTCCATTGAGTAGTCACCGGGAGATAGCCAAGGATGTACCGTTGTTGGTCCACCAATTCGGTATCGGCTAAGGTTTTGATCTTGGGATTTAGCAAGGGATCGTAACTTAGGTTGAGGTTGGTATTCAATTGGAACTGATCGATCGCCCCTAAACCAATGAAATACAATTCGTTTTGGTTGTCTATTTTGTGTTTCACCTTGGCTTGAAAACCGTTGAAAGTTGGTAGAAAGGGTAAGCCTATGGCCGAAAAAAGAAATTGAAGGTAACTGCGCCTTGCCGAAAGCACGTAGGTGGTTTTGGGGCCAAGGGGTCCTTCGGCAATTAAGCCAATATCGCTTGCCCCCACAATGGACCGAAAGGCCGCTTTGTCGCTGCGGGCATCTTTCTGTTTGAACTCAAAGACAGAACTCAATGCATTGCCACGGTTGGCTGGGAAGGCTCCGGAATAGAAGTCCACTTCGCGAATCATATCCACATTGATAATCCCTACCGGACCGCCTGAACTGCCTTGGGTTGCAAAATGATTGATGACAGGAACCTCTACCCCATCCAAGTAAAAACGATTTTCGTTCGGGGCACCCCCTCGAATAATGATATCGTTGCGAAAACTCACCCCGGACGAAACCCCCGGCAAGGACTGAATGGCCTTGGATATATCCCGGTTGCCTCCAGGATTTCGCTGAATTTCGGCAACCCCGATGTTGCGAAGCGACAAGGGGCTTTCGTCGGTACGCGAGAACGCCGAAGCCTGCACCTCAACTGCTTGAAGAGACCTGCTGTCCGTTTCCAACTCCACATCCAAGAGGGCCACCCTCGCATCGCTAACTTGGATCTCAAAAAAGGTTTTGGATTTGTAACCCAGAAAAGAGACGGTGATGTTATAGTATCCCCTGTCCAGCTGTTCCAAAGTGTAGACCCCAAGATCGTTCGTTGTGGTACCTTGGGTTGTGCCCGGAATAATCACATTGGCAAAGGGAATGGCCTGACCTGTTATCGCATCCTTGACTCTTCCGGTAATTTTGCCTTTTTGGGCCCAGGTTTGGGCGGATCCAACAAGAACTAAAGTGAGAGCGATGAGAATTGAATGAAAATATTTCATGAAAAAGTAGAACTTTTGGTTAAAGGCAACATCCACCATGGCGTAGCAGGAGATTCGTGATGCTCCCAATGGTATCCAAAAAAATAACAAGTCAGAAAGGCCCAGAGATGCCTGGCTTGCTGGGTTCGAGAGCGATGTGCATTGTTAGGAACCAAACCTCTACCGGGGTCTGAGAAATGCGGTAAATAGGTTCCAAAGTAAAACAACTGGAGCAAACTCAAGAACGAGGGAATGATGTAAAACTGAACCATGGAAGCGCCCGGAACCCCCAACCACTGAAGGTAATTAAAGAGCACAGCACAGAGCAGAATCTGGTACCAACGCACATAATGGAATACAAAACCAAAGAACCAGACCCCGAAGCGTGGTGGTCCAAAATCAGGATCCCCGTCGGTACCCACATAGCGATGATGCCGGTGGTGATCGGGCAACATTCTGTTCCAAGAATTAAACGCAAATGCCCACAGGCACAATCTTCCTATCCAGCGGTTGAGGACGGGATTCAAGGAAACCGTGCCGTGCATGGCGTCATGAGCGGTAATGAATAAGCCTGTGAAGAGAAAGGTCTGCAACGCCATGGCAGGATACAACCACGGGTTCTGCCAAGACCATGCATGCGAACATGCCAGGAGAAGGAACAAAGCCCAAGCAACCATGATCAATGTGGCACTTCCCAGGCCCCAACCTTGGCGAAGCCGACGATGCACCAACGCCTTGAAGCGGGGATGATGGCCCACAAAAGAGGCATCGCTGATCATCGACCTTCGATTTTACGGAGCAATCGTGATGCCAGCGGAGAGGTGGTGGGCAAATACCAATTCATCAATTGACCTTGCTCATCCACCAAATATTTCTGAAAATTCCACCAAACTTTGGACGAAGAGACCCCGTTAAGGCTCTTGGTCGTTAACCAACGAATGACCTGATGTTGACCGGTACCCCGGGTGCTGCCTTTGGCCAGCAACAAGAAATTGACTCCGTAATTTCGTGAACAAAATGCTCCGATCTCGGAATTACCCAACGGCTCCTGGCCACCAAAGTCGTTGGTAGGAATTCCGACCACCACCAATCGATCTTGGTATCGATCTTGGAGCTTCTGTAGCTCTGCCAATTGAGGTGTAAATCCACATTCCGAGGCGGTATTGACCAGCAGTACCTTTTTCCCCCGAAACCGGGAGAACGAAATCGTTTGACCCTGAAGGTCTTCAGCTTGCAAATCGTAGAAATTCATAGGAATATCGGATTTTGTCTCCACACCCACCAGAGATTTTGATTCCATGGTGGAGCAGGAGATCAAGGTCGCTACCGGAAGGAATTTGAGGAATGAAAGAAAGTTCAAGGAAAATTTCAAGGCAAAGATGGGGTTTGGAAGGCCAAATGGTGGTGAAAATGAGGAATTGTACGGATTAAACTAACAAGCATCGTCTTGGATTTGTTTAAGAAGCGGTGCATCTTTGGGCTCCAATGGGCCTGAGAAACCCTGGTTACCCATGGCCCTGGCTCAAAAGATTCAAATGATTCGTTTAGTTTTTCGATTTTTCTTGGGTTTGTGGCTGTTTTCCCTGGCGTTGACTTTGCTTTACCGCTGGGTGCCAATTCCCTTTACACCGCTGATGTTCATCAGACTGATGGAGGAACCCCAAGAAGGCCAAGCCCACCGATGGTACAGGGATTGGGTGCCGTTGGAACAGATTTCTCCCCACTTAATCCAAGCGGCAGTAGCCACCGAGGATCAACATTTCATGGAACACCATGGCTTTGACTTTGAGGCTCTGCAACGTGCCTACCGCAGAAATCAAAAAGGCAATAAGCGCATGTTGGGTGGATCGACGATTTCCCAACAAACTGCCAAAAATATTTTCCTTTGGCCGGCACGTAATTATTTACGGAAAGGCCTGGAAGCCTATTTCACGGTTACGATTGAATTGCTTTGGTCCAAGCAGCGCATCATGGAGGTTTACCTCAACAGCATTGAAATGGGGTCTGGCATATACGGTGCCGAAGCTGCATCCCAAGCCTATTTTCACAAGAGCGCTGCTAATTTGAGCAAACGTCAAGCTGCTTTGTTGGTCGCCGCCTTCCCCAACCCTCGACAACGAAATCCCGGTCAACCCAGTCCCTACATGCGACGAAGGGCCTCCAAGATTCAACGCCTCATGCGTCAAATTGGCCCGGTCCACTTGGATCAGCCCGGATCCTCCACAGGACCCCAATCATCCCGATGAAAAAGTTGGACGGCTATTTGGCAAAGATGTACCTGAGCAATTACGCAGGGGCTTTGGGCGTTTTCATTGTTATAGCCATCGTTTTTGATCTTACCGAAAAGTTGGACGGCTTCTTGAAGCACTCCTTGGGAGCAAGCCAGGTATGGAGGGAATATTACGTCCATTTCATACCCTATTATGCCAATTTGCTCAGCCCCCTCTTTGTCTTTATCGCCATCATCTTTACCGGGGCCCGCTTGGCTGAACGCAATGAAATCATTGCAGTCCTTAACACCGGCTGGTCATTCCGACGGCTCTGCATGCCGTTCCTTGGGGTAGCCGTGTTCATAGGTGGCCTTAATTATTACCTGAGCAATTGGGTTTTACCGGCTTCCAATCAAGCCAGGATACGTTTCGAAAGTCTCTACCTTCGGGATCCCTGCTACAGCCATTCCCGGAATCAGCAATTCCAGACGGGTCCAGGTCGCATGGTTTACCTGGAGTCGTATTCCAATACCGATAGCACCGGATACCGTTTGGCCATGGATCGATTCCGTCATCGGCGCTTGATCTCCAGGCTTAGTGCCGAGCGGATTCGATGGAATTCCAAGGGCCAATGCTGGGACCTCATGCAAGTCACCGAACGACGCTGGAGCGGCTCCCGCCTCACGGTCACGACCCAAACACAGAGTCAACGCAAACTCGGCTTTCGTCCAGAAGACTTTAACCAATCCATCGCTTCGGACGCCTACCTCCTGAGTAGAAAAGACTTGCTCCGCTATATTCAAGAATTGGAACGCAAGGGCAATGAAGCCACCGAACCTTTTTGGGTGGAACATTACAGCCGATTCTCGATTCCTTTTTCTGCAATTCTTTTTACCTTAATGGGTTTGAGCCTCTCCACTCGCAAAAAGCGAGGCGGCATAGGCCCTGTGTTAGGGATTGGTCTGGGCTTATGCTTTGCCTTTATCGTGATGCAACGTTTCAGCCTGACTTTTGCCATCAAAGGCGATTTCCCGCCTCTGCTTGCGGCTTGGACCCCCAATATTTTGTTTGGCTTGGGCACGGCCTGGCTGTACTACCGGGCCCCTAAATAGGCAGCATGAAGGAATCCATGAGGTTGAATCAGCGCAAAGCAGGATGGTTGGCCTATGCCGAAATGCACTTTATCGTCTTTGTTTGGGGCTTTACGGCCATTTTGGGCAAACTCATCGAGGTCCACGCCTTGGATTTGGTTTGGAACCGCATGGCCATCGCCTCCATGATCATAGGATTATGGACTTCAGCAACCCGAGTTCCGCTGGCGTTGCCTTTGAAATCGCTGTGGCCTCTGTTAGGAACAGGATGGATCATCGCTTTGCATTGGGTGACCTTCTACCATGCCATTGACCTATCGAACATCGCCTTGACTTTGGCCGGCTTGGCCACCTCCGCGTTGTGGGCCTCCCTAATCAAAGCCCTTTATCGAAAAAAGTTCCCCGGCATCAGCGAAATCGTTTTATCATGCCTCGCCATGCTTGCGATGTTCCTGCTGATGAAGGTTCAGCATTTTGCGCCGTTGGCGTGGTGGACCGCCTGTATATCCGCCATGTTAGCGGCTTGGTTTGCCGTTTTGAATTCCAAGTTAACCGAACGATTTCAGCCGTTGCAGGTAGCCTTCTGGGAAATGGTCGGTGGTTTGCTGGGAATTAGCCTTTGGCTGCTGTTCAGGTATTGGTGGAGTTCGACCCCAAATTCGGGCACCTCAACAATGCCTCCTTTTCCATGGCCCTGGCTGAGCCTTAGCGCCATGGATTGGTTTTGGGTTGCTGTCTTGGCCTTGGTTTGTACCTGTTATCCCTTTGTTGCCAGTATACGCCTGATGCGGCTGATCGACCCCTTCACTTTCGTGCTGTCGGTGAACATGGAGCCTGTTTACGGAATTGTGTTAGGGTATTGGCTCTTCGGCGAGAGCGAACAAATGTCTCCCTTGTTTTATGGGGGGACCGCTATCCTAATCGCCACGGTCCTTGGGGAAGCTTGGTACAAAAACTACAGGTTTCGGCGGGAACGCCTTCTCAAAAAGGCCTCCAAGACCTTGACATGACCCGTAGCGCAGTCGGCCTCGATGAGGTCAATTCCAAATTGACCGCAACGAAGGCGCAAGGATTCTCGAAACTTTAGGGCCTGATCGCGATAGGCTTCCCGGTATTCGGCAGGGTTCAAGCGCAATTGCCTCCCGCTTTCGGGATCCACCAACGTATAGGGCCTGTTGGGCCAGTCAAAGGCCAATTCCGTTGCTTCATCAACGGTATGAAACAAGAGCACCTCGTGCTTTTTGTACCGAAGGTGTTGCAAAGCAGCGGCAAGTTCGTCCATGGAATTGAGTCCCGTTTCAAAACAATCGCTAAACAAAACAAGCATGGACCGAGGCGGCATGGTTTCTGCCAATTCATGCAAGGCCGGCAACAACTTGGTTTGACCGCCATAATCCTCAGCCTTGGAGCGCAGGCTTTCTGAAGATGCAACATCATCCGATGATGATGGGATTTGCCCATGGAGGGGCGCAAAATCCTCCTGAGTTCCTTGTCAAAAAGCAGGAGACCGTACGCGTCCCGTTGCTTCTCTAACAAATGCACCAAGGCGGCTATAGCTCTTATCGAAAATTCCCATTTTCTCCCGGTTCCCTCCGGATAAAACATCGACGCCGATGCATCCAGCAAAAAATGCGCTCTTAAATTGGTTTCTTCTTCGTAACGCTTGGTGAAAAGTTTGTCGGTTCTTGCCAGCAATTTCCAATCAATATGCCTGGTCGATTCACCGGTATTGTACAACCGATGTTCAGCAAATTCCACCGAAAACCCGTGATCCGGGCTGGCATGCAATCCGGTTATAAATCCTTCGACGGACTGCCTTGCCAATAAATCCAAGACCCCTGCCGATTCGAAATCAGCAGGGGTCCATGAATCTACTTCGATGTTAGCCATTGAAGCCTCTTAAATCCTTGGTGATCAATTATCGCTTGGAACGACCTTCCATCCACTTCACGGTATCAAGGACCAAGGCCGAGGCTGTGAAAATGGAAGAATAGGTACCCACAATAAGTCCAATCAAAATGGCAAAAGAGAAACTCTTGATCACATCGCCACCGAATAAGAACAAAACCACCACCGTGATGATGGTGGTAAATGCTGTAATTAAGGTACGTGATAGCGTGGTGTTCAGGGCGTTATTCATTATGCTCTTATCGGCTGTGAGTTTCTTCGTCCCAAGATCTTCTCGGATACGGTCAAAGACGACCACGGTATCGTTAATTGAGTACCCCACGATGGTCAAAATAGCAGCAATAAAGGCCTGGTCTATTTCCATCGAGAAAGGGAACCACTTCCATCCCAGGGTGAAGACGGCAAGAACCACCAGAACATCGTGCGCTAAGGCCACTGTGGCACCGAGAGCGTATTGCCATTTGCGGAATCGAATCACGATGTAAACGAAGATGGCAACCAAAGCAAAAAGAATCGACCAAATCGCCGAGGCCTTGATATCATCCGCAATCGTTGGCCCTACCTTCTGCGAACTCATCAAATAATTAGCCTTGAAGGTCTCTTGGCTGGGTTTGGCCTGATAAAGGCCCGACATTCCCTGCCATAATTTCTCTTCCACTTCTGCGTCAACTGCTTGGCTGTTATCGTTGATTTTGTAGGTGGTGGTGATCTTGAATTGTCGATCACTGCCAAAGGTTTTGACCTCCGGAGCCGAACCGAAAACGGCCGTCAAGGCCGATCGGATATCTGCTGCACCTCGATCAGAATCCACAGTCACCACATAACTGCGTCCTCCTTTGAAGTCAACCCCCAAATTGAAACCCTGCGTAAACATGGAGATCAAACCAGCCACAATCACGGTAAGCGAAACGCCGTACCAAAGCCTGCGCCTTCCCAAAAAGTCAAAGTTCAGGTTAGTGAACATCTTCAAGGTGGCGGAAGTCCCAAAGGTGATGGGTTTGTCTTTGGAAACATAATATTCCATAATCAGGCGGGAAAGGAACAAGGCCGCAAAGAGGGAGGTAAGAATACCCACAATCAAGGTCGTCGCGAATCCACGGATGGGGCCTGAACCAAATACATACAAGACAATACCGGTGAGGATGGTCGTGACGTTCGCGTCAATAATCGATGAATACGCGTTAGAGAAACCATCGCTCACCGCTTGACGTTGGCTTTTGGATCGAGCCAATTCTTCACGAATACGTTCAAAAATCAAAACATTTGCATCCACCGCCATACCGATGGTCAATACAATACCCGCTAAGCCAGGCAGGGTAAGAACCGCTTGGAGCGAGGCCAGAATACCGAAGATGAAGAAAATGTTAGCGAACAAAACGGCATTGGCAATCAGACCAGAACCGGCATAATACAAGGCCATGAAGACCAAGACCAACAACAAGCCCATGACGATGGACCATAATCCGCTTTGAATCGCTTCTTTACCCAAGCTAGGCCCAACCACAGCCTCCTCGACAATCCGAGCAGGCGCTGGTAACTTACCGGCTTTGAGGATATTGGCAAGGTCTTTGGCTTCTTCGGTGGTGAAATTCCCGGAAATGGAGGACATCCCCCCGGAGATTTCTGACTGAACTGTGGGGAAAGAGTACACATAATCATCCAACACAATGGCCACCGATTTCCCAATGTTATCGGCAGTCATGCGTCTCCAGCGCTTGGCGCCTTCGGCGTTCATGGTCATGGAAACTTCCACTTTACCAAAGGGATCGATGGATTCCCTGGCATCGGTCACCACATCCCCCTCCAATCCGGCTTGATCCTCATTTCCGCGCTTTTTGAGGGCCACCAAATCAAAGAAGCGGTTGCCCTCCCCACGCCCTTTCACGGTCCACAACATCTTCATGTTTCTCGGCAAGAAATTTTTCACCTCGGTCCTGGCCAAGATGGCGTTGACGGCAGCTGTATCGCGAGCAGCCGATGTTCCTACGATGGGGCCTTGGGATACCTTGGAACTCCCGTCTTTGTCTTGGTAAACCGCAGGCATCAGGATGGCAAACAAAGGATTTTCTTGCCTGGTCCTGGCCAGTCCTGCTTCCGAAGTGTCGCCGGCCATCGAAGTATCGGACTTGGCAAGATCACTCAACAGCGCATTCTTAGCGGATGAGGTATCCGCCGATGCGGCGGTGGTATCTCCCGGCTTGGTTGAGCTATCAGTTGCCGACTTCCCTTGGAGTTTGGATTCGGCAGCCAGGAATTTATTGATTTCCGCAACCCTATCGAGGACTTCCGCTGCTTCGAAAGTTTCCCAAAATTCAAGCTTAGCGGTACCCTGCAAGAGTTTGCGTACACGGTCCGGATTATCAACACCGGGCAATTCTATGTTAATTCTTCCAGATCCTTGTTGGCGCTGAATATTGGGAGACGTAACACCGAATTTATCAATACGGGTTCTCAAGATATTGAATGAGCGGTCAATGGCACTTTCTGCCTCGGCACGGATTACGGCGACGACCTCTTCATCGGAGGTATTGAAATCAATTCGACCTTGGTTTTCGCGCGTTGCAAAGATGCCGGCCAAGCGGGCATTGGGGGCCTGCTCTTTGTAGGCTTGAACAAAAAGTGAAACATAATCCGATTGCGAAGAGGCCTGCCTGCTGGTGGCCAATTCAAGGGCTTTGTTGAAGGCCGGATCTTTGCTCTGGTTACTCAAAGCCCGAATAACATCCACGACATCCACTTCCATCACCACATTCATACCTCCTTGAAGGTCAAGCCCCAGATTTAGTTTCTGATCACGAACCTGGGCATAGGTGAATTTCTTGAGCCACAAGAAATTGAAGACCTCTTTCTCGGCAATCGAATCCAGGTAGCGTCTTTCCAAGGATTCGTCTCCTTGAGCATAACGTTTAGCATCGCTTTCCACGTTGGAGGCAATCCAAGTAAAACTCAGTTGATACAAACAAATCAACGCAAACAAAGCGGCAAACCACCGCACAGCACCTTTGGCTTTCATAAATTTTTATAATTAAGATTAAAGAAAAAACGGGGCTATTTTTCTGCAAAGCGTGCCCTAAACCATTTTGCAGAGCTAAGTGCTGTAACCCCCTACGGGGCTCGGGTTGGTAGGGCCGTTGAGAGCATCAAACCCCAAACAGCCAATACGGCCCTGGGGATGGAGATGGATTTCAGAGACCACCAAACCCCGCCTATGGATGGACCACCTGAATGAATGGACAAGAACTGGACGTCATCGGCATCCGTTGTCGATTCGTCCTGCGACGAATTTGCGACATGGGTTTGAGGGGTAAGATGGTACCAGGGTTGCAAGGCAGGGGACACCCTGGCCTCTTTGTCGGCTTCCTTTTCCTTGGAAGTCCCGTTGGATGAGAACCCTTGTGGCTGCAATTCCGTCCTTCCCTCGGGCTTGGTGACGAACAAACAGACCCCAAGCAGGGATAGGCCCATAAAAGCCGCAAACAATCGACGCAAAAAGGCTAAGTAGGCCATTCAATGCCCCTAATTTGGGAAAGGGACCCAAAGATAATCAAGCCCTAAGGCTCTACAACCAGACGAAATACTTTGGATAAACCGCTGAAATGATGCAAATCCAGGATGTAAATCCCCGCTTTGAGCCCGCTGGTCGAAAGGCCTGCCCTAAACCCAGGGCTTTGATCCCCCATCGGACCCATGTTGCTTGGGCTAATCTCCTGACAAACAGAAGCCTTACCCTGTAAATCCCGGATGGACACGATCAAAGGCTCATCGGATGCAAAATCAGCCCCAAAATCAGCCACATTCCAATGGATGATCAGCTCTTGGCCTGATTTCACCGGGTTGGGGTAAATCGTAGCTATGCCAAGGTCAAGATTCCGCAAGGAAGATGTCGAAGCAGTGAACCCGTTGGAACCTGCATTGAAAACGGTCGAGTTATGGGCAGGTGAACCAACACTCAACATGATCGGCACCATATTCGAATGCATACCCGGGTGTTCGCACCGTAACATATAGGAACCGTAGGGAATATTCGTAAAGGCAAAGGAGCCGGCCGGCCCTGTCCTCACTGAACTGCGGTGAGCTACAGGATTCATCCCGTTGGCATTGATCAATTGGACTTGAATCCCTGCCAAGGGCCCGCTCAACCTTGGCAAGTTCCCGGCTACCCCTCCGCCAATGGTTCCACCCCCTGTTCCCCCTTGGTTGGCACAGAGATCAATCACAAGGAAGGAGGTTGCATTGGCAGGGAGATTGAAGGAATCCGCTTGGGTCCACGTGGTGGTATCCCCGTAATAGGTTGGTGCATATTGGGACGCATTGCCGGAGAGCAAGGTTGCAAGCAGGCTGTAACGACCTGTTGGTAACATCAGATTAAAATAAGCCGAGCCGGCACTATCCAACAAATAGACCGTGTCCACGGTGGCCCAACCCCCCACCTGCCCTTGACCACTCGGCAGTATTCGAATAACCACCAGGGAAAGGGTATCAAAATTCATGGGATTCGCCGATGTGAAACCGGTGATCATACCCGACACCCGATGTTGCCCAGCCGGCGGGCCGCATTGCAATTGAAGATTCAGCACACTTGAACTGCCGTTGTAAAATGCAGTGTCTCTGGCGGAACCGGTACAGGCCCGCAGGAGGATACTGCATAAACGAACCCGGTCGTTAACGTGGTGGTCAACGTATCCGCAAAGAACCCACCGGCCGAGGTTGTAAGTGTCCTTAATGGCGTATTGTATTGATTATGATATAATTGTACGATTTGTCCGGCGATACCCGATCCGGAGGGATCAAGGTAAACCCCCGACACAGTAAGCACCCTGCTGCTCGTTGCACCGCAGGCTAAATTCACCGTGTAGCTAGAGGTCCCTTGAACATACGTAGCGGTTCCTGTGGCAGGGGTACCGGGTCCTGTGGGCCCTCCACAAAGTGCAGAAACGGTTATGACGGCACCAGGCAAAACCGATGGTGCTGAGAAAGTCGCCGAATAATATCCCATGCTGTCGGTATAGGCGGTCAAGGTAACGGTATTGGCCATCAAAATGCGAACAGGGGTGTTTACCATGGGCAGACCGGTATTCGATAAGACCTGCCCTTGAACGGTAATATTGTTGACAGGGACAGCCGAACAAGTCAATTGAAACAAGGCGACAGGACTGGTCACGGAAACCATGGCGGTATCCCGTATTAACGCGCCGTTGTTGCAAGGGGCAACGGCAATTAACGCCGTACTACCTATACTTGCGATGGAAAGATTCAACGTATCCTGGAAAACCCCGTTAATTCCTGTCATGATGGAATCCACAGGGGCAACAGATCCACCAAGATAGAATTTAACCAATTGACCGGCAGGGGCGGTGGTTGTACCCCATTGCAAGGTGCCGTTAACCAAAACCATGGTCGTGGTCCCCCCGCCTCCGGCACCACAGGTCAATGGAATGTTATACACGGTGAGCGCAGGATTCAATAATTGTGAATTGCTCACCGGTCCACTGTTGGGACAATTGGTCGAAACCAGGATCCGAGCATTGGGGCTCAAGGCTGGAGCCGCTGCCGAAATCGAGTAGAACCCCGTGGAATCCGTCATGGTTGTCAAGGTGGTATTTGCCCCTAGGTTAATCAACACCGCCTGCATGGGCAACGGGATGCTGATCCCGGCCATATTGCTGGAAACCTGGCCTTGAACCGTGATGTTTTGGGCAAAAGCCTTACCATTGAACAAAACCAAAAAGCCCCAAATCCCCATTAGCATGAAAAATGCACGAATTTTGGAAAAAGTGACCGAGAAAGGCGATTTGAAGACCTGTGTCATGTAAAAACAATTTGACTTCAAAAATCGGGCTAAATCATCGCATTGCCTCTGCAATGCACTTTAAACCCTCATTAAATCGTTCCAAAGGCCAAAGGCAGCAGGGTGATCGCCTTCTCAAAGGACCAAACCCTACCACTTCCGGATACCAACAGGAGCTCAAAATCTTCCTGTTGCCGAGTGACCTGCTCGGCGATGGCTTGTCGACACATTCCGCATGGGGCCACTGGAATATCCTTGGAAATTTTGAAATCGAAACCCTCCTTAAGCAAGGGATTCACGAGGTTTTGGGTGAGTATGAGCATGCAGCGGACTTTTTGACCCGCATGGGTGACGGACAAAGCCGACAAAACAACCCGTTCAGCGCAAATACCTACAGGATAGGAGGCATTCTCTTGGTTGGTTCCCACCAATATCTGACCATTTTCCAGAAGAACCCCTGCGGCCACCCCAAAATTGCTGTACGGGGCATACGCAGTGGTCACCGCATCCCGAACTTTTTGGTGGAGGACTTGCTGACTTTGCCCCAATTCCTCGGACGAATATTCTCGGTAACGAATTTCAATGGTGCTGTATGGACCAGGATTGTTCATTTGATGTTCTAAGCTTTAAGGTCTGAAAATTGCAAAGCCATAAGGCTTCAACCAATACGGTCCGCTTTGGGGTCGATGCACATCTCCGGTCCATACTTCATCGACTTCGTCCTTGCACCAATCCAGGCTAACCGGTTGAGGAGTATTGCTAGGATTCAAATAAAAATAGGTCCTGCGATCGCCGATTCGTTCAAAGGCCAATACCGACGATTTTGGAACGGAATTCCACTTGTGCTCACCAAGGCGCCATTCCGGGTAGGCCTTGCGCAGGGCAATTAAGCGACGAATATTATTCCATAACACAGTATCAACTTCGACAGACCAAGCCTGCGAGTATTTGCTTTGGTCTGCACGATACCATTCCGATTCATACTTCAATTCTGGCCATACCATGGGTTTACGACAATCCGGATCATTAGCACCCCACATGCCCACTTCATCCCCGTAATACAGCATAGGTGCTCCCGGAAAAGTCATTTGAAATACGGTCCATAGCCATTGAATACGACGTTCTTCCGGCAGAGGTTTGCGGGTGTTGTAAGCGGGATTGGAGGCTTTGGATTTAGCAAAATAATCCCCCCAATCTGCATAACGCGCAAAATTTCGGTTAACAATATGCGAAGCGATCCGATTGGCATCGTGCGATCCGAACAAATTCTGTTGCGATAAAAATCGCTCATATCCAAAGACGTTCACCAAGGCATTCATTCGTTCCTGAAATTCAGGGGCCGAAGGGCGGCTCTTATCGTTAATGAAAAATTCAGATCCTTCGAAAGCAAAGGGATAATTCATCACCGCATCAAATTCATCTCCCTGCAAATAAGGCTTGAGCTTATGGGCTTCATCAATGACCTCCGCGGTCAGGTAGGCTTCTGGGTTAAGGGATTTGACGTAACCGGACCACTTTTTCCAAAAGGCGTGGGCCACGCAGAATGCAACGTCCAATCGCCAACCGTCTATGCCCAAGGACATGCCCTTTAAGTTTGGATCCGCAGAATCCCACCGTGGTCGCATCCAACGACGAGTGATGTTCATCACATAATTGGAAGGACCCTCGGTCAGGCCTCCGCTGTTTTCTTTGATCTCCGGAAGGTCCTGAATACCGAACCAGCCTTTGTATCGAAAATCCTTCCCGGAATCAGGGTCGGACCATTGCTCCACTTCAAACCAGTCGGCATAAGCGGAGGCTTGTTGGTGACGAATCACATCCTGAAAGAACGGACTACCCACCCCAAGATGGTTAAATACCCCATCCCAGATAATACGCATTCCGTATTGGTGAACTTTACCAACCAAATGCAAGGCCATGGTATCCGCCGAAGTCCATTGCCAAGTTTGCGGGTCATCCAGTTTCTCTTGGGCGATGATAGCCAAATCCCCTAGAGGGTCTGGACCCAAATAAGGATCCACATGGTGCAGCATGTAAGCGTCGTATCGGTGATGCGATGGCGCATAGAAAATCGGATTGAGGTAGATCGCCTCCACGCCCAGTTCGCGGAGATAATCCAAGCGTTGAAGGATTCCGGCGAGATCTCCACCGTAACGCCGACGGGTTATGTTATACCAAATATCTTGTCCCCCCTCTTTCTCCCAGGGCTGCATCTTGTACCAATCGGAAGTCCAAGGATGAACCTTCCAGGGCCTAAGGGTATCGTGTGGCCATGCATCTTGTTGAGCAACCAATGGGGGATCATTCTTGGTATCCCCGTTGCAGAATCGATCGGGGAAGATCTGGTACCAAATCACACCTTTGCTCCAAGGCGGCGGCATTCCCGGTAATGGGCCTGTGGCCTTTGCATAACATGAATTCAACATCACCAAGGTTAAGCAAACCGGAAGGAACAACCTTGGCCAAAAATTAATTATAACAATTGGATTCATGTACGAAAAATAACGACAATCAATTGGATACGTACCATTTACGAACAATACCCGATACTCTTGTCCAATAGATTTGTCTCTGATGCAGTTGCCGTGGATCGCAGGGCCTTCCCCATAAATCCCAGAGTCCATCGCCTTGGTTTGAGGATTCTTGGAGAACACGCAATGTTTCCTGCCACGATAGACTCGAAGGAAGGATGCTCTCCAGGTTTTCGTTGAGGTGGGTCGCAGCTCCTCCCAAGAAGAAGTCCATGATCCGCGCCGATGCTGCGATATCCTGGTTCACATTCCCCAAACCAAACAACGGAGCGGCATTGCCGGGCCAAGTATGCCCACCACCTTGTACTTTGAGGAAGACCACACCACCGGGGATGACCGACGTCGCCGATCCGCTGGGACCTAGCGGGGCGCAGGGTGCGTAGGTGTTTTGTTCGACGGTGGAGCCATCTGCGGTATTCGTGTTGGGCCAAGCGATGATCACCGGCGAGCTCGGGCAAAGCGACCGACTTACCCAGGCCTGAACGCACTGATCCGCCGAGACATTACCGCTCCCACCGTTGTAGCTCACCACCGCATCCGATGTTCCGTGGATATGCATCAACCGTACCCGGTAGGCAGGCTGCAGGGGTGGCCCTAGACAGGCAGCAAAGGCCGCGTTGCTCATGGTTCCGGCCACCGAAGCGATCGCCTCGAAGCGATCAGGCCGCTCGCAGGCCAAACGGTAGGACATAAATCCCCCGGCCGAGAAACCGCAGCTGTAAAGGCGATGGTAGCGGGTGCCCCACCGCAGGCGAATGCTATCGGCCAAGGCCAAAAGGTAGCCCACATCGTCTGCCGTCGAGGCCCCGGGCATGCCGCTTTGGGTATTCCATCCGTTATTGACCCCGTTAGGATAGGCAATTACTGCCCGGTACTGCTGGGCCAGGGCATTGAATCCTGTGCTGTTAAGCATGGTGGTCCCGCTTTGGGTAAAACCGTGGAGAACCAGGACCAGAGGCAAAGAATCGGAGGGCTGGGTAGCAGGCGGTACATAGACCTGTGCGGTTCGAACAACACCACCGTGCAGGAAACTCAGCGTGGTTGTTTGGGCGTACAAGCCAAAAGCCCCCAACAAGCAAGTCATGGTGAAAAAAAATCGAAAGCCGAGATCATGGATCCCTAAGGAAGCCTTATTCGGAGGCGGAAAGCCTACCATGAACGGAGATTGCTTTAGCATAAAATTAATTTAAATATAAGTCCGTATACGAAGTGAATTGGTTAACCAAATTTTCAATTTGTTTTAACCCCAATAAAAATATCTTGGCACTTCCAAAATGTCGAACAAATCATGTTTAAACGGGGCTCTCCCTCCTAATTTTGAGCATTACAAAAAGCCATCCCCTGGTGGATTTCCAATATATTTATTCAAAAATCCTTGTATTATGAGCACTTTAAATTGGGATTTATTCATTAAACTCTGTTTTTGTTGGGTTATCATGGGCCCATATGCCAAAGGTCAGCCCTTGAACGGCATGTCCATGGATGGGATCGATGATTATGTAGCCGTAAGCGGTTCAAGTGCTTTGGTCGCCAATTTGGGTTCCTTTTCGATGGCTTGCTGGGTTTACCCTACCAATGCCGCGCCCTCCTTTCCGGACTTCGATGGCATCATGGGCTTGCGAAACGATGCCAATGCAGACTTCTATGTCCTTCAGTTAAGCGCAAATACCTTCGAGGCCAGGTTTCGCAACAGTGCAGGAACCATGCACACCCTGACCCAAGGACCGGTTCTCCTGAACCAATGGCAACACTTGGCCCTGGTTTATACAGGTTCTAGCCTAAGGTTTTACCATAACGGTAACCTTGCAGGAAGCATGAATGCAACAGGCATGATCACCAACACCAGCATCCCATTAGAAATTGGCCGTCTGAGTTTCAGCAACAACCCCTTTTATTTGAACGGGAATATTGACGAGGCAGCCCTGTGGGGTAGAGCCTTGTCGGATAACGAGGTGATGTGCCTTTACAAACAACAACTGGACAGCGCCTCGGCAGGATTATTGTCGTATTACCCCATGGATCAAGGTATTGCCGGCGGTAACAACGTATCGGTCCCGTATTTGGAAGATGTCAAGGGGGGGTACCATGGATTTTTCTACGGACTGAACCTTACAGGACCCAATTCAAACTTTGTGACCGGAAGGCAAATGATGGGGATCCTTCGCGACACCCTGTGCAGGGGTGAATCGCTGGTGTATGGCGGAACGACCTATCAGCAGGCAGGACAATTTCGGGTCAGATTTCCACGACCTGACCAGTGCGATTCAACGGTTTGCGTCCTTATCAAAATTGATACCGCCGATCGAAGAATTTCAGTAAACCGAAATCAGTTGAGCGCCGTACAAACGGGGGCACTCACATACCAATGGATCAACAGTGCAGGAACCGCGATTCAAGGAGCTACCAATCGTACCTATACCGCGACCTCCAACGGCACCTACCGTGTGGTGATGCGAATGGGGAGCTGCATGGACACCTCGTACGCTGCCTTGGTGAGTACCGTAGGGCTGTCAGATGAGCTCAACCTGCCCAAGAATCAGGCAATACGCGTTTATCCAAATCCCGGAAAAGATTGGGTTCAACTCATCCCTTTGGTCAATGGGACCCCGATGTTGTTGGAAGTTTATTCCGTGGACGGTAAGATTGTGTATCGGCAAGAGGATTTTGGCGAGGCGGGCGAAACTTACCCTGTAAAATCCCTGGATTGGCCCAACGGTTTGTACCAATTCCGACTCCAAGTGAAGGCTTGGGGAGACTCAGCATCCAAGCAAGCATCGTCAAAATGCTGGATAGTCACCAATTGGCTCAAGCAATGATAAACCGCAGAAAACGTCGAGTTCATGAAAAATAAATTGAGTTACGGGCAACGAATGGCCGACCGAATTGCTGCTTTTGGGGGATCATGGACTTTTATTTTTTTGTTTTTTGGAATCTTGATGGGGTGGATTGTGCTTAACGCGTGGATTTTGAACCAAAGCGCCTACGACCCCTACCCTTTCATCTTGTTAAATCTTATCCTCAGTTGCCTCGCTGCAATACAGGCCCCCATCATCATGATGAGTCAGAACCGCCAAGAAGAAAAAGACCGAATTCATGCAGAGAACGATTACCTCATTAACCAAAAAGCAGAGAAAGAAATTAGAGAATTGCATCAAAAAGTGGATCAACTCCGGGAAGAGATCCAAGCATTAATTTCCAATCCTCCAAAGAAATCCTGATGGAATCCCTATCCATTCTTGAGGAAAATAATGATCCGAGGCGCTCCAAATTAGCATGAAGATTTCAGGGGTCGTTATTGCGTTCAACGAGGAAGCCAAAATCGAGGCCTGCCTACGTTCTCTGCGTGAAGTCTGCGACGAAACAATTGTCCTGGATTCCGGAAGCAGCGATGGCACGGTAGCCATTGCTCAAGACCTTGGCGCTAAAATATTTACCCAGGCATTCCAGGGGCATATTGAACAAAAAAATGCGGCCATTCAATTTGCCAAAAACCAATGGATCCTTTCCTTGGACGCCGATGAAGTCTTGTCGCCTGAACTTATCGAAGCCATTCTTCGAATCAAGGCTCCCAATCCACAAACTGCATTTCGTTTCAAAAGACTTAACAATTATTGCGGGAAGTGGATTCGGCATGGCGCATGGTATCCCGACCGCAAAATCAGGTTATGGCACCGACAACACGGAACATGGGGGGGGCAGAATCCTCATGATCAGGTAATCGTTCAAGCGGGTGTGGCTGTTGTGGATATACCCCGCAATATCCTGCACTACAGCTACGATAAGCCAGAGGAGCTTCGTCAACAAAGCGACAAATTTGCCGCGATTGCACGCTCCCAATTGCAAATGAAAGGAGAGGTGGTCTGGCGTTTTCCTATTATTCGTGCCATTTTCAAATTCTGCAGGGACTACATTTTCAAACTCGGATTCCTGGACGGGAAGGCCGGCTACGTCATCGCCTTCCATAATGCGCGATACACCTACCTGAAATACGGTAAACCGTCTTAATTTAGACGAATCTAAATTTTGTAACCATGCACTTTCGAATAATTACGCTTGGAGCCTTTTGGGGGCTGCTGATGCTCCTGATGAACGGGTGCCAATCCGAATCCAAAACCCAAACCGGAACTACAGAATGTGCCTTTGAATGGGCGGGACCCCTTTACGAGGGATCGAACCCGGCACAGGTGTTGATCAAAGTTGACCTTGCTGGTTTGTTAGGCAATCCTGTCCCAGAGGGCATGAAAATCACGAAGGTTCAACTAAAATCTGCGGAACTAAGCGGTGACAGCATCTCCGATTTGACTGGAATCGGTTCCCTGGTCCTGAGCATTGCCAGCGATGACCCATCCCTACCGATGAAGGAGTTGGCCGTTCTTAATCCAGTTTCTGCCGCATCAGGCCAAGCCATCTTGCAGCCCAGTCCTGAAGCCGAGCTTTCGGATTTCTTTTCCCAAAAGTCATTTTACCTGGTGGTTGATGCTGGGTTAAGCGCTGATAAGGATCAAAATTTACGATTAAACGGGAGGTTCCAATGGGAAATTCAATACCGGTAATCGTATTTTTTAGAACTTCATAACATCACCTATCAATAAATTTCGATTCAACCCTCAAATTAATTTTATGAAAAAACTAACCTTTTTCCTAATGGGCCTTGCACTGTGCATGCAGGCATATGCAATCATGCCCGGTGATGACGGCGACCGATTATTGGGCGTATGGGAACCCAGCAACGGCCGGGCCCGGGTCAAAGTAGAGAAAATTGGATCCAAATATTACGGCAAAATTGTTTGGCTCAAGGAACCGAACGATCCAAAGTCCGGATTGCCCAAAACCGATATGAATAACCCGGACGCCAACCTGAGGAATGTACCCCTCAAAGGCTACCGCATGCTCAAAGACTTTGTTTACCAAGAGAATAACCAGTGGTCCGAAGGCACCATTTACGATCCATTGAACGGGAGCACGTACAGCTGCACCATCAAAATGACCGATCCGAACACCCTGGATATCAGGGGCTACATAGGGGTCTCCGCCTTTGGCCGAACGGATATTTGGAAACGACTTGCGGTCAAAAAGTAATTTCCAATCGATGCAAAATCCATTCAAACCTTGCTGGAAAACCATCCTCCTAAGCCTAGGATGTTGGGCCATCGCTTTCGTGAGTCAAGCGCAGAACACGGACAGCACCAAACAAGAAAGCGCTGGCGATGAAGACTTTTCGATGTACGACAACGTGGGATTTGCCGACGAAGGATCGCGACGATATTGCTCCCCCAAGATCGAAGGTCTTAGTCCAGCCAAGTTAATCAGCGTAGGCTACGACTTCCAGGCGGGATACGGGTTAGGTGCTGGCGCATTTACGAGCCAGGACAAAACCATGAATTGGGCCCAGGACAGCGTCAACGTCCTCAACTCCCGGGGACTGCGGTTGGGCTTCAATATTCCGGTGATCTCGCGGACCAATTTGGTTTGGCAGATGGGGGCCAATTACTGGGAACAACGCTACTTCATGGAGGATCCCGATGGTTCCGCGCTACAAACAGCGCATCCTTTGCTACAGACCCTCTCAGAGAACGGCCTACGTACCTTGGGCGTTAGCACCACCGTCTTCAAACCTCTGGACGATAAGCGCTTTCTCTTGTTTCAAGGTTCAGCTGACCTGAACGGTGATTTCTCGCCGATGGGCCTGATGCCCCTCAAGTACCTCAAATATTCCGCTGCCCTGGTTTACGGGTTACGACCCAACGAGAAGAAACAATGGGGCTTGGGTTTGGCGCGCACCTACCGGGTTGGGGAACTGAATTATATACCCGTTTTCTTGTTCAATTGGACCGACCCCGCCAACAAGTGGGGCACCGAGATTCTCTTTCCAGCCCGGGCCCATGTTCGTTACACCGTCAATCCCCGCAACATGTTGTTTGGAGGGTTTGAACTGGAAGGGCAGAGTTACCGCGTATGGAGGGGATCCAACCTATCTGCTTATCGTATTCAAGGGGAGGATTTGGAGATTCGACGTGGGGAAATTCGCTTAAGGGCCATGTACGAATTCTCCCTCAAGGATTTTGTTTGGCTATCGGTGCAGGCCGGTTATCGGATCAACTACCGGTACGAGGTGGATCGATTGGTTGGTGGTCAAGAAATTTACCGGGCCTTTGGACTCTTGAGCGATGAACCTTATGTGATGGAAAATCGCCTGGGCAATCCCCTGTACTTCCAAATCAGCCTCAACTTGGTCAGCCCGTAAACGGGGTTTAAGATAGTTGCAGCAGGCCTCCGATTCAAGTC
>RFMW01000191.1 GCA_009927485.1 Sphingobacteriia bacterium | reverse complement strand
TTAATTTTTGACGAAGCGCGAGTATTCACGCTTACCGTCCCGATCCAAGGTGAGCATGTAGGTGCCCAATGGGAGATCGCCCACAGAGAGCGCCTCTTGTTGGATACCCTGGCCCAGGCGATAAGTTTGGCTAAGGACCACACGGCCGGTTAAATCCATAACCCGAACGATGGCTTGACCGTTACCCCCTTTGAAAGTGAGATTCAAGGCATCACGGACTGGATTTGGATAAAGGCTAAGCTTGACATCCGTGGGAAGGCTGCTTGCATTGGATGACCCAGTCCGAGGAGCAAGGCCACCACCGTTGGTGCTGCGTAGTGAGGATGCAATCAGCGTGTCGCAACGATTAAAGGTGCAATTGCTGGCAGAATCCGTCACGGTGAGGCATACCACAAAAGAACCTGCAGAACCGTAGGTATGACGGACAACAGGACCCGTTCCGTTGCTTCCATCACCGAAAGTCCACGAGTACGTTCTGCGGTTCGACACAGGTCTTGCCACGAAAACATAGCCCAATGGCGCGGTATCAGGAACTACCATGTAGGTTGATGCACAAGGAGCGGGCGGTGGAACCGGGGTGGGGTTCGTGATGACCCGAGGTCTACGATGACCGGGAACCGAAATTCTCAACCAAGCCGTATCGGTACAGGATTGGGACGCGGAGGCGCCTACTCTGGAAACCGCGAGCACCACCACGTATTGACCAGCAGCTGCATAGGTATGGGATGGGTTGCGACCTACGGTGGTTGATCCATCGCCAAAATTCCAAGCAAAGGTAGCAGTGGTGTCTTGCAGCACCGAGCGGAACCCAACCGTGAGGGTGGTATCGATACGAGCCCCAAAACGTGGATTGCAAGGAATGCTCCAAGGATTACCAACCGGCGGACGGGGTGGAACAGGCACCGAGACTACCCTGGATTCGGTATCCGAACAAGAAGTAGAGGCGGTCGCCCCAATACGACGCACGATTAATCGAACGGTGTACATTCCACCCGATGCGTAATAATGCGTTGGCGAAACCGCTGTAGAGGTATTCCCATCCCCAAAGGACCAAGAATAGCCAAGGGTTGTATCCATGACAACGGGCATGAAGCGAACTCCAAGACCGGTATCCGGCCTAAAACCAAAGTCAGCGTTGCATCGGACGGCAGGAGGTGGCGGTGGGTTGGGGACCCGAATACGGCAGGCCACCGTGAAATTCCTTACATGGGTTCCACTACCGCTGTAACTAACCGTTCCGAAATACATATTCCCCGCACAGTCAACAACGCGGATATTGACCAAACCGCTGGAACGACCACTAAGGCGAACGCTGTACATTCCGTTGGCACCACTAACGGCAAATGCCAACATTGGAGCAGAGGTCGCAGGACCCGAACTGTCAATCAACATAATTTGAGCGCCAACCACGCCAATGTTGGCCGTATCGGAAATACGACCCGAAATCAACAGATTGGAGCGCGATGATGGGGACATCTGCGCCTGGGCAAAACCCATCAGCAAAAGTCCCAGGAAGGTGAAAATCTTGAATTTCATAGAAATAAGTTTAGGTATTCAGCTTAGAACGCTAAGGTAGCCCCTTGGTTTAAGGGTGAAGAACCCTAAAACAAATTTTAATCTCGACAAACCTAAATTTTAATCGGTATTTAGTTCGATGAAGGTTTAGCCGACTTGGAAAAGGCTATGGGCCAGGCAAAGATGGCCAGGGTGAGCATCGAAAAGCCCAAATCACCCCAATGCGCTACCGATGGATGCAAGAGCCATGCTCCCACCCCTGCGGTGTGGTTGATTGCCTTCGGAAGCAGGTCTGTAAGGCAGAGTTTGAACCCCAAAAGCCCGATCACCAAGTAGGCCGAATGCTCCAAACGCGGATACCGCTGCATGAGACCCACAAAGTATTGAGCGACAAAGCGCATGGCCAAAATTCCAAGGAAGACACCGGAATAAAGCAAAACAAGGGCAGCCTTTTGTTGTTCTGCGCTGGCCATTGGTCCAGGATCCGCATACGCAACTGCTACCAAGACATTATCGACCGAAAAAGCCAAATCCATGAGTTCTATACTGAGGACCGTCCACCAAAAGCCTTTCAGCGCAAATAAACCTGCTTTGACTTGAGCGGGCTGCTCTTGCTCCGTTTGACCTGGGGTCGTGTTCTCGGCTTGAGATCTTTTTTTGGAAAAATGTTGATAGGCCATGTAAAGGAGATAGGCCCCGCCAATTGGTTTGATCCACCAAATATGCAAAATCCAACCGGCCAACAACAAACACAATCCTCTAAAAACATAAGCACCTATCAGCCCATATTTGAGAGCTTTGCCTCTTTGATCAGGAGGCAAGCGCATGACCATGCTCGCCAAGACTGCAGCATTGTCCACCGAAACCAAGGTTTCCAAAACGACCAGGTTCCCGACAATCAACGCTGCTTTAGGAAGTGGAATACCCCAAATATCCACGAATCAAGAATTTCGTTTAAAAAAACAATATAACAATGCCAAATAGGACATGAATCATTGGCGTAGGATTCGGGTCACAATCATTCCTTGAGGCCCGTCAAACATCAAGGTGTAAATCCCTTTTGGCCAATGGCTTGTGTTCAAAACAACTGCCTCCCTTCCCTGTTCCCATGCCTCGTGATGGACGATTTGACCCAATCCATTGAATACCGTAAAATTCCGTGGAGCTACATCAACGCAGGCCCACTGCAGGGGTAATTCCTCTGCAATCGGATTCAGTAAGCGCAAGCATCCACGGAAGGCTTCGGAATTTTGCAGACCTGAAACATAGAAAAGATAGGGTGAACTAAGGACAGAGTTGCAAGAATCGGTACGATAGGAGACCGTGTAGGATCCACTGGCGATGGGTCGAAGTGCACGACCGGTGTCAAGCGGTAACAAGGTCCCGTTAAGGAACCAAGAATAGCGGTTTCCTTGGAAAAAGGACCACAGAGAATCGTTGCTGAATTGCCTAATTTCGGAGGGAGGTTGCGCCATCACCCTCAGGGTGAAAGAATCGCTCAAAAGGCAGCCCCCGTTGTTCACCGAATAGCGGATGGTATGGGAGCCCGTGCCGGCTTGGCTTGGACTAAAGATTCCGAAACTAACCCCTGGTCCGCTGTATTGGCCCCCTCCCGGAAGGGCATTGTTCAGGATCCAATTGGGATCGTTGCTGCAAAAAGGAGCAGGTAAGGAAAAATTCACCTGTCCTGATTGCGTAACCACAATATTACGCCATAGGGTATCCGAGCAACCCGCAGAATCCAGATACGTATAGCCGATCCTGTGGGTTCCGGCGCCCACCGTCCGCAGGTTCAGGGTTGAACCGGTGACTCCGTTCCCTACATAGCGGCCACCAGCGGGCAAAGCGCCCGTGAGTAAAAGGCTATCTTGGGTAATGCATACAGGATTGGGCTGCGGAAAGGTCAAAATGGGAAGCGCGCGAACCCGTACTTGGACAGAATCCTGTCCGGTGCAACCCCGACCATCCGTGTAGGTGTAGCGAAGCGTATGCAACCCTACCCCGGCAAAGAGCGGATTGAACGAGGTTCCCTGTACGCCGGGACCCGAAAATTGACCTCCAAGCGGAGAACCGGTTAATCCCATCGGGGGCTGATTCCGGCAAATCACGGATGGGACCGTGAGGCTAACGGCTGGCGTTGGCCATACTCGAAGCCAAGCCGTATCCCTGCTCAAACAACCCTGCAGGGTATAGACCACTTCGTGAAGACCCACCCCAGCAACCGAGGGATTGAAGCGACCCATGCTATCGACACCAGGCCCCGAATAGGTTCCCCCACGTGGATACCCCCCGGTAAGCGCCAAAGCACCGGATTCCAAACACCTGTCCTGCAGGGTATCCAAAACAGCCAACAGGCCGGGCAGTACCCTCACCGCGGCACTGCGAACTAACGTATCAGAGCCCGCAGTATTGGAGACCACCAACGTAACACTGTACGTACCTACACTATCGTAGCGAACAGGAGGCGGGATTTGGTTGGTATCCGAGGAGGGTTGCCCTCCGGGAAACAACCATCGCCAACGATTAGGCCGAAAAAGACTGGAATCAGTGAATTGAATCGACCCCCCTGGACAAAGGGTATCCCCGCTGCTGATAAATCCAGCGGCCGGGGTCACATCGGGCGGGGTGCATACCGGTGAGCTCAACAAGCTGTTTCGTCGGGGGGAATTTTGCAAGACGGTCCACATCCTTGCCACTTGATTGGCTGTAAACAAATTCATGCAGGCATCGTTGGTATAGTCCATGTAGTTTTGAACCATGTCCAAACCACCGCAGGAGGCATGAGTCAAGGGACAACCGTAATTGGCCGCATCCGATGGCGGGGTATCCCCGCAGTAGTCTGTGGCAGAACAATTGGTGCCATCACCCCATATATGCCTGAGCCCCAGGGCGTGGCCGATTTCATGGGTTGCCGTACGACCCAGGTTGTATTGCCCGGGGAATGGATTATGCGGGGGCCTTCCTACACTGGAATAAAACAAAACAATTCCATCGGTATTGGCATTGGATCCTCCGCTCAATCCTTGCAAACCGCTGCCGGTTGGAAATTGGGCATAACCAAGAACCCCGCCGCTGAGGTTAGCAATCCAAATGTTATAGTATAAATTGGGATTCCATCGAGTCGTTGGCTTCACGGTTGAATTGAAGGCATTGGTGGACCATGTGGCTTGTTGCTGGAAACGATGGCGTACGATGCCGGTGGTGTTTTGGCCCAGGGTATCCCTGCGGGCTAAACAAAATTCAATGTTGGGATATCCTGCAACGCCGTTAAAGAGTGCAGGCGTATTCACTGTATCGGCATTGAGTCGACGAAAATCCTCGTTCAATACCTGAATTTGAGAGATCACTTGCTGGTCGGAAATATTCCAAACATCCGTTTCATTTTGGTAAATGATATGGACCACCACCGGGATGGTGTAGATAATTTCAGGGGATTCAAGGCCGTGGCTTGGGGCCGAATTTCTTGGCCTTTGGGTCGTTGATTCGGCCTGCTTGGCTGCCATCCACCGTTCAAAATCCTCATCCCTTTCGGTCCATAGTCCCTGGGCCCTCATCGCATTCATCATGTCCACCGTAGCACAACGAACCAAGCCTTCCGGGGCCTTTGCTCGCCCTTGGATCCTTGGAAGTTCTTGACTCCATAACGAAGTCGTCAAGCCCAAAACCAGAACCCATGGACCAAGCCCCTTCAAAAAGTACTTATACAAACCTAAAGCAAGCATTATATTTTGAATTAAAGGCGGCAAATTAGGGTCTAATTCCCTAAAATTGCACCAATACCCCATTAAAACCATTCATGGCCACCGTTGGCAATTCGATAGAACAAGCGACCAAATGGCTTCGTGAGGGGTATCCCGTTGCGATTCCTACCGAGACCGTGTACGGCTTGGCCGCTAATGCTTGCCGCGAGGATGCCTTGATCCGGATTTTTGAGGCCAAAAGGCGCCCCCTCTTTGACCCGTTGATCGTGCATTTGCCTACCGTGAATTCCATTCTTCCCTACGCCCAAGACATACCTCGGTTAGCCTTCGCCTTGTGGGAACGCTACAGTCCCGGACCACTCACCTTGGTCTTACCAAAATCCGCCCTGCTTCCGGACCTCCTCAGCTCGGGCTTGCCAACGGCAGCTTTTCGAATTCCCGCTCATCCTGTGGCCTTGCAGGTATTGAATGCGATTGATTTTCCTTTGGCTGCACCATCGGCTAATTTGTTTGGAAGGGTTAGCCCCACGACCGCAGTCCATGTACTGGATCACTTGGGGGATCATATCCCCTATGTTTTGGATGGCGGTCCCTGCAGTGTCGGATTAGAATCGACCATCATCGACCTTAGCGGTCCAGAGCCCATCCTACGCCGCGAAGGCGGTATTCCTTCGCAAAGCATTGAGGATGAGCTCAAAATTACTTTACAACGCCCTGCACATGCGTTCCGGATCCACGACGGATTCGTGCCTTCAGCAGGCACCTTGGACAACCATTATGCCCCCAAAGTGCCCCTGATTTGTTATCATAACAACGAGGAATTAACAAACATCGTGAGCAGGCTACCTGCGATACACCCCCCAGACCCTACGGCTCGAACGGCAGACTTGCCGCCGATGAGGGAGCCAACCTTGGGCATGCTTCGATTTCAATCGGATATCCCCGATCATTTTCGAGACCTTTGTGAAAGAAATAAAATGGGGACCATTCGAATTATTGAAATTCTGAGCCCGAGTGGGGATCTCAAAGAAGCGGCTCGCAACCTATTTGCCGCCATGAGATCATTGGAAGAGGGTTGTGATTTGATTCTTGCCGAACAAGCCCCCGAACATGGTTTAGGATTGGCGATTAACGATAGGCTTCGGCGCGCCTCCTTTAAGGGTACAACACGTTGAACCCCTCAACGT
Source organism: Sphingobacteriia bacterium (assembly GCA_009927485.1). Classification (GTDB taxonomy): domain Bacteria; phylum Bacteroidota; class Bacteroidia; order UBA7662; family UBA7662; genus SYHX01. The sequence goes on along the minus strand of RFMW01000191.1, from coordinate 3,497 downwards.
AAACCTTCAGTTACGAAGGTTCCCTGTTGAACTTGGTAGCTTCGGAATGCAGAGAAAATTAATGTGGTTCTTTGGTGTACTTGGTGAGGACAAAGACAAAGCCGCCCAAGGCCAAAACTGCAAATAATATCCAACCAATCATAGCTCCAATTTAAGGTTTACGATACGAAATTTAAATTAAACGAAGTTCGTTCAAAATCCTTGAATTTTATGGGCATTGCAGAAGAAAAACGCAAGGTTTTTTGTGCAAGTCGGGGATTAGGCTGGATTCCAACATCCTGTTCCATTCTTGAACCGTGCATGTTTTGATCCATTCTTCGGGACCCCCGTTCAGACAGCAGGCAATCCCCATAAGCGTAGATGGATGCAGCACCCTCAGCAGGGTATGAAGGAGGGATTGATTGCGATAGGGAGTCTCAATCCAAATTTGAGTTTGGTGGGTTCGACGGGACTCAGCCTCCAGGTCCCGGATTTTGGCATCCAACGCAGGGTTCTTCACGGGTAGATAGCCATGGAATTCCATGCGCTGCCCATTCATTCCGCTGCTCATCCAGGCCAACATGATGCTGGATGGCCCGCTGTACGGGACCACTTTCCAACCCCGTCGATGCACTTCCCTCACCAAAGCCGAACCGGGATCTGCCAAAGCCGGACATCCGGCATCGGACATCAACCCAAGGTCATGCCCTTGCTCCATGGGAGCCAACAATGGCTTGAGTTCGGAGGTATTGCTATGTTCGTTCAAAAGATACAAGTGGTACTGGTTGATATCCACCTTGGGTAGTATGCGCCGTATCATCCTCCTGGCTTCCCTTTCGGATTCAACCACCAAATGATGAAGACGTAACATTCTCCCCTGCAATGCCGCACTCACCTGCTCTGCACCGTATTCAGCATCCAGCAGGGTAGGAAGCAAAACCAATTCAGGGGAACTGCGGTCCACAGTTATACGTTGAGGTCTTATGGTTTTTTGATCGTACGGCCTAGCCGTAATCGATACAATTGCCTACGAACCAATCGAGTAAGCTCCCTAAGTGAATAGCCAAACAAGACGGCCGTTCCAAAACTGAAGGAGGAGTAAACCACCGCAACCAAAGCCATTTGGTTGTTCCCCAACATTACCTGGCTTACAAATATGGCCAGCGAAACGTTCTGCAGGCCCACCTCCAGGGGAATGGTGATTCTGGAACGAGGGCCAAGCTTGAACAAGAACGCCAGTAGGAGACCGAAGAGCATTCCACCACCGTTGAGCAACAACGTGGGCGGAAGCAAATCACCCACAAAGCCCAAAACCTGATCCGTGCCGGAGTGTTCAGCACCCGCCACACCCACAAAGGCCACCAGCAACATCATCGGCATCAGGTAGCGAAGGGGTTTATCCGCCATATCCGCGAAGGCCGGGTGACGGCTTCGGAACCATAGGCCCACGGCGGCAGGCAAAAGGGTGAGCAAGGCAATGTCTTGGACGGTATGCCAAAAGGGCAAGGTAATCTGCGCATGCTGACCCATGAAATACGCAAGGGACCAATCCACAAGCCAGGGAATCGTCACTACACAAATCATGCTATTGATCGTAGTCAGCGTCATGGATAAAGCCACATTGGCCCTTAACAAATGACTAATCAGCCCTGCCGAAGCGCCCCCGGGGCAGGAAGCAACCACCATCAAACCAACTGCATAGGCGGGGGGCAACTTGAAGGCCATGGCCAAACCCAGGCAAGTACAGGAAGTACCACCATTTGCGCAAACAAGCCCACAAGGATCGCTTTGGGAAAGCGAATGACGTTGCGGAAATGCTTCCAACTCAGGGACAAGCCCATCCCCCACATGATCAGCACCAAAGTTGCTGGTAGAAAGTAGCTTGAAAAGAAATTGGGGTTCACTTCCGAGAAATTTAAGGGAGCCTATGCACTTAGCTTCAACGCAAAATCATTGAAGCCCTCTTCCAAGCGAATTTCCAAACGGCCCACTTGCATCATTTCCAACATGGCCAAAAAAGTAAAAATGGCGTGCATTTTGTCCGTAAAATCTTCGAATAAATCCAAAAAGGAAGTGAATTCCTTGTTGTTGAGTCGATTTGCCAGATAATTCCTCTGAGCAGCAATGGAATACGGGTAAGGGGTGACTTTGTGGGTGACCTTGACCCGTGCCGCGCCACGAGCGACCGCTTGATGAAAATATTTGAGCAGCTTGTACAGATCGACATGCAGTAAATCTTGTTCGATCCCCAAGCCTGCCTCAACCTGTTTCAATTCTTCGGCTTTGTTCCCGCGAGGCATCAACGATTGCCGATGATCCTCCATGAACTTCAGTTCTTCGGTAACCGCTTTGTATCGCTTGTATTCCAGGAGCCTGGCAGCCAAATCAGCCCTGGGGTCAATTTCCACCCCAGCCTCGTCCAATTCGGGTCGAGGCAATAACATCCTCGCCTTGATACGAATCAATGTGGCCGCCACCAAAATAAATTCTGCAGCTAATTCAATGTTAAGCTCTGCCATTTCTTGCATATACTGCAAAAAATCGCTGGTGATTTTGCCAATGGGGATGTCTTGAATATCCAATTCATCCCTTTCGATAAAGAAAAGCAACAAATCGAAAGGCCCTTCGAAACGTTGCAATTTGATTTGATAGGTCTCCTGCATAGTCATTGAACCGAAAGATAAGGCCGGACCTAAGCAGAAGGACCCGCAGTGGCCACCACCAGCCTATTAGGTTGTAGGAACTGGGCAGCGAGCTCCATAAGCGTTGCAGGACTGATTTCGTTCAAGGTCCTCAAATATTCATGCAAATAATCCTCGCCGAGATCGTAGGATTCCAGATCCCAGTATCGATCGATCAAGGCTAAGGACCCGTCCAACCCTGCCATGAGTTGACCTTTCAAATAGGATCGTACCCTTCCCCATTCCTGTTCGCTTAATAATTCTTGACCAAGCCTATCCATCTCAAAACGAATTTGCTCCAAGGCCAGGCCCTCTGACCCGGCCGATAGCTCCGACTGAATGGTCATAAGCGAATGATTTCGATAGGATCGTAGCCTAGCCCCAACCCCGTAGGTCAAACCCAAATCTTCCCGCAAATTTTGCATGAGCCTGGATCCAAAATATCCACCGAGCACCGTGACCAGGATTTTGAGCCCGTGATAAAGGGGGTCCGTCTTGGGTGGCCAAACCAAAGCCGCTCTCAAGGAAACCTGCATAGCATCGGCCTTGGGCACAAAAACCACCGAAGGTGAGGGGGACGGAATCTCCTTGAGGTGGAGGTGACTCCCTGGTGTTGAATCCACCGCAGTCTTTGGGAGGCTACGCTGCAGATCGCTGATCAGGCCAGGAACGTATTGGTTGGCTTGAGGACCGCAAACCGACACCGATATGCCATTGGAGGACAATAATTGGCTGTGAGCCTCCAACAAATGTTCACGGGTAATTGCCTTGTAATCGGCCGGACTTGATAGACGGGATTCAGGATGAAACGAAGGGTATAGCAACTGGCGCAATTGG
>RFMW01000192.1 GCA_009927485.1 Sphingobacteriia bacterium | reverse complement strand
CGCCCAGCGAGAAAACTCGGTTTTTGGGATTCGATATGCCAATGCTGGATTTTGGAACGAATTATCGATTGGAGTTCTTCCGGGCGAAAGGCTGGTTCTGATATTGCCTCCAGAAACAGGGGCCATACCTGGGGCAGAAAACGGTCCAAAACCAACAACGTTGCCGAGGTATGCTCCGCCTCCGATGAAAAACGAATTTGGCCACCCCAGCGATCCACCTCCGAGGTCCACTCCGACGCACTCCGCTGAAGGGTTCCTTCGCTGAGCATTCGAGTCATCAGACGAGTAGATAAGAAGTTTTGCTCAAACCAAAACCCATGATTCCACTGAATATCAATTCGTATTAAAGGTTCATTTCCCTGATTAAGCACAACGATTTTGGGACGGGAATCGGAATGACCCCACGGTTGGGGCCAGTCCCAAGTCAATGGAACCGTCTCCTCGGGTAGAGGCCTCCTACTGCGCTGTATAGCCGAGTTAGCCATGGTTATCTTGTTCATTCGGTAGGTAGCGTAGGATCGATGCCCTTTCGGGTTTGAGCAAGAGCTCCGCCATGGCCCGAACACGTTCAGGGGTAACCTTGCGATATGCTTCAATTTCTCGATCCAAATCTTCTGCTTGGCTAAGGTATTCGAAGTAGCAGAGGTTCATGGCGACATTCAATCCGTTGGTTCTCCCCATCACCAGGGAGGCTTCTATTTGATTAAGGCTTTTGTTTAGTTCATCTTGGCTAGGCCCATGATTAGCAATTTTGTACAACTCTTCCCAAACTGCATTTTCGGCATCATCAATCGAAATGCCCTGGGCACAATGCCCGCTCACGACCAATAACCCAGGATCCATATCTCCGGTTACGTAGGCATTGAGATCCGAAAACATGGGCCTGTCCATGACCAATCCCCTGAACAGCCTGGAGGATTGGCCACGTGACAATACATCGGTAATTAAATCACAGGCATGATAGTCCTCCGAAGCTCTGCCCGGCATCGGAAAAGCCATGTACAAGGCCGGTGCAGGGTAAGCCCCGTTTTTCTCTCGACGCCTAATGCCCGTAGGTTGCGGTTCTACGGTATAGGACGGACGCACTGCACCCGATGGCTCCAAGTCACCAAACCAACGCGTTACCCATTCTTCGACTTGGGGCAGGTCATACGGTCCGTTAATGCCCAAAATCATTTGATCCGGGGCATAAAAACGCCTACGAAAGGATTGAACCTGTTCCAGGGTGGCCTGTTCAATGTGCGAAATTTCCTTACCAATGGTAGCCCAACGGTAAGGGTGAACCTGATAGGCCAAGTCCCTTAATTCCAACCAAGCATCTCCATAAGGCTGATTGAGATACCTTTCTTTGAATTCCTCAACCACCACTTGTTTTTGGGTGTCCAGGGCCTTCTGATCAATAAGGGGAAAACCCATTCGATCACTTTCGAGCCATAAGGCTACTTCCAGCTGAGGCGCAGGAAAGGTTAAGTAATAATTAGTTAAATCGTTAGAAGTAAATGCGTTATTCTCAGCTCCCATACTCTGGGCCACCTGATCGTAGGAGGGCACATGCTTGGATCCGGAGAACATCAAGTGCTCAAACAAATGAGCAAAGCCTGTTTGGTCAGGATTTTCGTCCCTGGAACCCACACGAACCATCAGGTTAAGGCAACCCATTCGGGTTTGGTCATCGCGTCTTAGAAGCAAAGTGAGCCCGTTGGGCAGAACCCTGCGCTCAAAATTGGTCTTCACGGGTTGCCGGGTAATTGAAGGTCATGGCCCATTTTGTCCCGTTTGGTGGTGAGGTACCGAAGATTATGGGGATTGGGTTCGACCGGAATCGGTAAATAGGCAACCACTTCCAATCCATATCCGACCAACCCTGCCCGTTTGGTGGGGTTGTTGGTCATGAGCTCCATACGGTTCACTCCCAAATTACGCAAAATTTGTGCCCCTATCCCGTAATCACGCTCATCCATGGCAAATCCAAGGGCCAAATTGGCCTCGACCGTATCCATTCCTTGTTCTTGAAGTTGGTATGCTTTGAGCTTGTTAATTAAGCCGATACCACGTCCTTCTTGGTTCATGTAAAGAATCACCCCTTGACCTCTTTGCTGGATGATCTCCATGGATTTGTGGAGTTGAGGCCCACAATCGCAACGGCATGAACCAAAGATATCCCCGGTCATGCACGACGAATGCACCCTCACCAGAATAGCTTCCTGAGGTCCCCATGAGCCCTTGACCAGGGCAAGATGTTCTTGGGACCCCTCTTCTTGCCCAAAGGCTATTAATTTGAAATCCCCCCACAGGGTCGGTAAATCGACCTCCACCAAGCGATGGACCAGGCTTTCTGTCCGTAGCCTGTAGGCGATTAAATCCTGAATGCTCACCAATGAAAGGCCGTGCTGGTCAGCGATACGACGGAGGTCGGGCAACCTGGCCATGCTACCGTCAGGATTCATGATTTCGCATATGACGCCTCCAGGTTCCAACCCAGCCAACCGCGCAAAGTCCACAGCTGCTTCCGTATGGCCGGCCCTGCGCAAGACCCCTGCCTTGCGGGCCATCAAAGGGAAAATATGCCCTGGTCTACCGAAGTCTTCCGGTTTGGACCCGGGGTCCATCAAGGCCTGAATGGTTCTTGCACGGTCGGGTGCAGAAATCCCTGTGGAGCAACCATCGCCCAGGTAATCCACGGACACGGTGAATGGGGTTTGGTGGGAAGTGGTGTTGCGAGTCACCATGGGCGTGAGGTCCAAGGCTTTGCACCGTTCTTCGGGAAGAGGAGCACAAATCAAGCCGCGACCATGGGTAGCCATGAAATTGATCATCTCCGCATTCACCTTGGATGCGGCGGCCACAAAATCTCCTTCGTTCTCGCGGTCCTCGTCATCCACCACGATAATGATTTGGCCGAGGGATATGGCCTGTATAGCCTCTTCGATTGTATTGAGCATAAGGTGGTCAAAAGTACGGATAATGGTCCTCTCATCGTTATTTTGGAAGAAAAGTAGCCAAACAATGCTCGCTCCTCTTGTCGGTCCTTCCATGAAATTTCCGAAGATGCAATGGACATGGAACAGGGCCTATCAAATGACCGTCATCCTGTTCATTGCTTCCATCCCACTATCCAAAGCGGCGGGTAGTCTGGCGGAAGGTCTCATGGCGTTGTGCTGGCTGGCTGGCATGGGGAAAGGCGAAGAACGAGCAGCAAGGTGGAAGCATTGGACGCAAAACTCCTGGCTATGGGGATTTCCCCTTCTCTTCCTGTACTATGTTATAGGGGGACTTTATTCCGAGGACTTCCAAGGCTGGCTCTTGGAAATTAACGCCAAACATTATTGGATAACCCTCCCCTTGATGTGGGGAACGCTACGCCCATGTTCCAAAACCATTCATTTCGCTTGGTGGGCCTTTGTCCTTAGCAACTTCGTTGTATCCTTGATGGTCATATGGATACATTGGACTGGGATCCCTTTGTGGGAAGGTACCGTCAAAATCCCGTCACCGTTGGTTCAACGACCACGGGCTAGCTTGTTTTTGGCTATTTCATGTCTTTGGCTGTTCCATTCGTTGAGGAGAAGAGCCAAGGTGCCGTTTGTTCCCAGGTCTATAGGAATTCCTTTGCTGTTGCTTAGCCTCTTGGGATTAATTTGGATGGAGGGGCGAATTGGTCAGGTTGCGTTGGTGCTCGGCTTGGGTTGGATGGCCTGGAAAGAATGGACCAAGGTCAAGGAACGCTTGCTCTTGGTCATGGGCCTGGGTTTGATCGTGGTGGTGGGTTGGATGAGTTTTTCGTCCATTCGAAGGCCCTTTGTGGAAGCGTTCCAGGAGTACCAAGAAAGTCAAGCAGGCTATCCTCATTCGGAGCCTGAATTTTCGTCCATTGGCATGCGGTTCACCTACTGGAATACGTATTGGGACCTACTTTGCAAAAATCCCCTGTTGGGTGTGGGCAGTGGTGACCTGGATCAAGTTGCTAAACCCCTTTTTAAGGATCATCCCCTCGAAATCCCATTCCATCGGCCGCATAATCAATGGCTGGAACTGGGCGTGCATTTGGGTTTCCCGGCCATATTGTTGGCCATGGGTGCTTGGGCGCTGTGGTGGACCAAGCGTTGCCCAGAACATCAATTCCTGTGGGAGGCCTTGACCCTTGTTTGGTTTCTGAGTACTTGGCTAGATTGCACCTGGAGTACCCAGGCCGGCTTGAGTGCCTTTATGGGGCTTAACCTCACCCTACTCTTGGTGAATGAGCCTCAGAATCAAGAGCCGTATCGCGAAGCTTCTGGGTGATTTCCGTGAGAATCGCTGGATTCTGTTCAATTGCGTTTCCTACAACGATCCAATCGGCCCCCGCCTGCCTTAATGCAAGGATTTGCTCAGCACTGTTTATTCCTCCTCCGACAATAATGGGCAAATCAACGGCCTGACGTACCGCTGCCACCATGGCCACAGAAACCGGCCTCAGCGCCCCGGAGCCGCAATCCATATAAATCACCTTGAGACCTAACTGTGACCCCGCCAAAGCCGTAATGGCCGCGATATCCGGCTTATCAGCAGGGATCGGGAAGGTCTGGGTCATGTAATGGGCGGTAGTAGACTTACCCCCATCGATCAGCAAATACCCGGTGGGAATGAGTTCCAATCCTGAATCTCGTAGCGATGCGGCGTAAGCGACATGTTGTCCAATCAGGTACTCTGGGTTTCTACCTGAAATTAGCGTGATTAGCAGTAAGGCATCAGCCTTGGAGGATATCTGCATCCCTGACCCCGGAAACAGAACAATGGGCAAAGATGTTTTGGTGCGTAAAACCCCGACGAAGCGATCGTAATCGGAGGTGGTCTGCAAGCTGCTCCCCACCAAAAATCCTGCCACAATTTGGCCGTCCTGACATGCTTCTACGGCCTTTAACAGTGATTCGTTGCTTCGATCAGGGTCCAACAAAATCCAAAGTGAAGAATTCCCATGATTTCTTTGGGAGAGGTTACCTTTGAATTTGGACATCACATGCCAAATATACTTTTAGCCTTGCATTTTCTTGTTCAATTAAACCCTTTTTCAAGAACCATCGGTCTGCTTGGCCTCTTGCATTTGGCAAGTGGACTTGGGTTAGGTTGGGCCCAAACTTTGAACCTTGGATGGCAGGGATTGCCCACATCCTACACCGAAGCGAGGCGTTGGGATCTGGTTGGTCAAGACCAAAAAGGATTTTGGCTTAGACTCAATGGCAAAAAAGAACAAAAGTTAGAATACCGTAACCTTCGCATGGAGCTCCAGCAGGCTGTGACGTTGCCTGATTACCTCCATCAAACGGATAAAGCCACCGTTTTGAACACGGATTCAGGAATGCACCTTTTGTTTGATTTATTCAATCCAACAGCCAAAGAACACGGGCTTTTTGTATCCAAAATCCCCAAAGACAGCAACCGTTTGGAACCTGGACAACTGATTTTGGAGACCTTGGATAACCAATCCGATGATTTGTTAGATTTTGAAATTCTAAAGGATTCGAACGGCACGAACGGTTGGATAATCCACCGAAGGAATTCCATGAATCAACTGACCTTTCAATTAAGCAAGCTTGATACCCAAGACAACTTGAATCCTCCCATTCGGCTTATTCTGGATGCACAAACCCTTGGACTTGATCACAAAATTGTATTCACCAAATGCCATCGCTACCATAAAACTCAAAATCATCATTTGATTTTCTTGTTTCAATACCGAACCAACCAAAGAGACCGAAAAGGTTCCTTGTGGGGTATGGGTGTGATCGACTTGAAGAAAAGGAAAATCATAGCCTCGCCCCTTAAAACCAGCGAATTAGGCGAGCAAATTCTTTTCGTACGTACACCCGTTGACCAAGATTCTGTATTTGTGCACGGTTACCTTCTGGAAGATCGCTTTCAATGGCCGTATGCTACGGTGGGCTACAGGATGAAATTACCACTCTTGGAGGATTCCCTTTTGCCGATATCCTCGTACACAATCTTTGAACAAGATTTTGGACGTCGTTTGCTCAATCTGAAGGGTAACGAAGGCAACCTGAATCGAATCGATGATCCCTATGCATGTCTCCTCCTCCATCAGAATCAAAGCGCAACCCTGTGTTGGAGAAGGCGTTTTCGGTCCTCTGAAACCATTGTTCAATACAGTCAAGGCATGCCCATGTACCGAGAAATTATTCGGTACCACGCCAACGAATGGATTATTACCCACTTAAGGCCTGACGGTAGCCATGCATGGAGCCAAATCCTGCCCATGAATCTGATTGCAAACGATAGAAACCAAGTCTTGGATACCTACGGATTTACCGTGGGTCAAGCCATGTTGATCGTTGGATATCAAAACCTTAACAACAAAACGGTCCCATTTATTCTTCAAATCCTAGGAGACGGCAACATCATCAATCCCGATTTGGATCATCGCCTCAAAGGTCAAATACCAAATTGGTCTAACTCCTTTGTTGTGGACCTGGATAACACCGTCGTTCCTAGCCGACTCAATGGTAGGGCTGGCTTACTCTATTTGCATTTTCCAAAGCCTTGATACACAATAAGCCATGATATCCAAGTGGTTTTCAGACACGATGACACCGTGGAATTACGGAGTGTCCATTTTGATCGTCCTAACCGTGCTGTTCATTGATCAAATCATTGGTGGCGACACAAGTTTCTGGCATATTCAAGATCGGACTGCTCGCCCTTTAACCTTTCAATTGGTGGGAATCTTCGGACTAACCCTGATCCTATGGAGCTATTTGGACCAACATATCCTTCGAAACCTCAGGCAAGGATCTTCCTACAGCCTCCTCTTTCCAACTTTGGTGATTTGGATGTTCTCAACTCACCTTCATGAACTAAGCCTTGGTATGCTCATCGTTCATGGGTTGATCATTCTTTTCTTAAGTTTGTGGATAATATTTCAACACAATAAAACCAAAATAACTTTGTTTGGATCTGGTTTATCGGTAGGCTTTCTGGTCCTCCAATACCCCGTTTTGGGATTCCTTGTCGGTTTTGGGTTAAGTTCAATTTGGATTTGGAACCACAGTCCCCTGCGAAATAGTTTGATCTGGTTACTTGGCTGCCTGCTTCCTGTCTATTATTGGGTGGCCTATCACTATATCTCCTTTCAAAGGCTGCCTGAAATGCCTCAATTAAACCGACCCGAAATATGGCTGATTAACCTACCCGATGGAGATATACCTTGGCATTTGATTTTGCTTTTTGGGGCTGCAATTTTGGGATTTTTTGTGCAATTACCATGGTTTGCCTCCCAATCCCGGACTTTGCGCCTTTTGAACTTGCAATGGATTGGACTTATGCTCTTCCTTGTACCGGTCATGTTGGTGATGAGGGGCGATCCATGGCTTCTCTTGGCCTTGCTTAGCCCGTGGGGAGCATGGCACACCAGTGCTTTTTTGGAATGGAACGATGGGGCTTGGGTTCAGGACCTGTTTTTTGTGTCATGGATTGTGCTTGTCTTGTGGGGCTCATAGCAATCCAATGGGACTTTCATCTGACCTTAGGATCCTTGGCTCCACATTGAACCTCCATTCGTAGAAATTCATTTACTTTGTAACTCAAAATCGAAATAAAGAACCCCGCCCCATGAACGTAGGTATCGTCGTTTTTCCCGGATCCAATTGCGATATGGACACGCGTTTGGCCTTTGAAGAAGTCCTGGGATTTTCGACCAAAATGCTCTGGCACAAAGAAACCAGTACCGAAGGCTGCGACCTGGTGGTCCTCCCCGGTGGATTCAGTTACGGAGATTACCTGCGATCCGGCGCTATAGCTCGCTTTGCGCCCATCATGGATGCGATTGTGACCCATGCAAAACGTGGGGGGATGGTCCTTGGAATTTGCAACGGTTTCCAAATCTTGACAGAGGCCGGTCTATTGCCAGGGGCCTTGTTGCGTAACACTTCCCGAATGTTTATTTCCCAGGACGTTTACCTGAAGCCTTGCAGTCAATTAGCCGGCATGTCTGCATCCTTGGAGTCCACAATACCATTGAGAATTCCAATAGCCCACGGTGAGGGGCGATATCATGTGGACCATGATGGTCTCAAAGCCCTTCAAGATCAGGACCGGATTATGTTTCGCTATTGCGACGCGCAAGGTCAAGTCGGCGTTGCCTCCAATCCTAACGGTTCCTTGGATGATATTGCAGGAATTTGCAGTGCCAACGGCAAGGTCATGGGTTTGATGCCTCATCCAGAGCGGGCTGTGCATCCTTTGTTAGGTCTAGAAGACGGCTTGGCCATGCTCCAAGCATTGGGTAACGTGCCCGTTTAAAGGCCTTTTTCTCCCGAATCCTCGAAGCCCCAAGCCAATAGGCTTTCCGAAACGGCCTGGGCAGGACTAAGTTGTCCTGACGCAGGGCCGATTCCAAATCAGCGTAAGCACTTTTGGAATGCGATGTAGTCCAATGTTCCAACAAGGCTTGATGAAGCCTGCGATAAAAGTTGAATACCCTCTGATTGGCCCTTTTGTGATGGACCCAATCTGCTAAACTTGGTAAAGCTTGCAGTTCCTCGAATGCAGACCAAAAGGAATCCCAACCCACCTCTTGCACGGCACTTATGGCCAAACAAGGAACCTTCCATCCCGGCAAGCTATGCGGTGGAAACAAGGATAAGGCGGATTGATAATATCGCTGCGTCTCCAATGCAGGTTCATATCCTTCCCCATCAGCTTTGTTCACCAGGACCATGTCTGCAGCTTCCACAATTCCTCTTTTGATCCCCTGCAAATCATCTCCGGAGCGTCCCATCAACAACAAGAGCGTCCAATCTACCAAATCCGAAACTGCAATTTCGTTCTGACCTACACCCACGGTTTCGACCAAGACCGTATCGTACCCCGCAGCGAGGCAGAGGTCGATGGCTTCTTTGGTGGCGGAGTTCGTCCCACCATGGGTGGCCCCGGAAGGAGATGGACGTATAAAGGCCTCATCACGGGTAGACAAATCTTGCATCCGTGTTTTGTCACCGAGGATGCTACCACCGCTCCGAGCAGAAGATGGATCAACAGCCAAAACGGCTACACGATGACCGCGATCGATTAATTGCCGGCCTAATTGGTCGATAAAGGTGCTTTTACCAGCACCCGGCGGCCCCGTAATGGCCATCGTCCATCGAGCAGGGAGCTGAGTACCGGTGTTCTGATGAGGAATGCTTTGTAGATGTTTGTCCACCCCAATCATCAACTCGGTGGCGGCCTTGC
>RFMW01000046.1 GCA_009927485.1 Sphingobacteriia bacterium | reverse complement strand
GGACTCGAACCAGCGACCTTCGGGTTATGAGCCCGACGAGCTACCAACTGCTCTACCCCGCAATAAGGATTGCAAAGGTATTTACAATTGCCCGTTTTTTCATTCGATTTATGGATTTTTTGTTCTCTGCAGGGTCCTATTCGGAATTGATGAACGCAAGGCCATCTCTTGAACGATATTTGCGCCCATGAACCCGACGACCTCTGATTTTCAACCGGGTCCTGAATTCAAAGCAGGCTTTATTAACTTGTTAGGCAAGCCTAACGCGGGCAAGTCTTCTTTGCTGAATGCTTTGGTTGGCGAACCGCTTTCCATCGTTACACCCAAAGCACAAACGACAAGGTCACGTTGTTTGGGAATGCTGCAAAGTGAAACTTACCAATTAATTATAGGTGATACTCCGGGGTACCTGGAAGCCAGGTACGCCTTGCAAAGGTTAATGTCGCGCAGCATTGATCTTGCTCTTGAAGATGCCGATGCCTTGGTTTGGGTCGCCGACATGCGCGATGATCCAGATCAAGAATTATTTCTTCCAACCTTGTTGCCCACCTCTTTGCCCTTAATCCTCTTGCTCAACCAAGCGGATCTTCTGGATAAGGAGGGAAGGCAAACGCAGAAGGAGCGTTGGATGAATCGTTTTCAGGGTTTGCCTTGCCTGGAAGTTTCCTGTGTTACCAAAGAGGGTGTGGACGCGGTCAAGGCTTGGATGCTTGATGTGTTACCTGTTCATCCCCCGTACTTTGATCCTGATCAACTTACGGACCTCACGGACAGGCTCATGGCCTCCGAATGGGTCAGGGAGCAAATATTCCTGCATTACCACCAGGAAATACCCTATGCATGCCATGTGGTTACAGAATCCTTCAAGGAAGAAGCGAAGATTATCCGCATTGAAGCAACAATTTATGTGGAACGAGATACCCAAAAAGGTATTGTCATCGGCAATAAAGGTTCTGCATTGAAGGTCGTGGGTACCAAAGCACGGCAGCAAATGGAGAAGTTCTGGGGGAGACCAGTGTATTTGGGACTGCACGTGAAGGTTCGCAACGATTGGAGGGATGATCCCCGAATGTTGAAGTATTTCGGATATACCTCGGACTAAAATTGAAATCACTTATTCTATGAGTCGAATTGTAGCCATCGTTGGCAGACCCAATGTGGGTAAATCTACCCTTTTTAATCGCTTGACCGGTTCCCGCAAAGCGATTGTTGACGACGTTGCCGGGGTGACCAGGGATCGGCATGGCGCCAAGGTGGAATGGAATGGCCAAGAATTTACGGTGATTGATACCGGTGGTTTTGTAGAGGGTTCGGATGATGCCATGGAGCAATCCATAAACCGTCAGGTCAAGGCCGCCATGGAGCAGTCCGATTTGCTCCTGATGATGGTGGATGTACAAACCGGCATCACCGATTTAGATGCTGAATTAGCAGATCAGTTGCGAAGGTCAAAGCGACCAGTGCTGTTGGTGGTGAACAAAGTCGATCATGGAGAGCGGTTGCCCTCAGCGGCTGAATTCTACGCCTTGGGTTTGGGAGAGATTTTTTGCGTGTCATCCCAAACAGGCTCGGGAACGGGCGAATTGTTGGATGAGGTGCTGAGCAGACTCCCCGAGGCTAAGGGGGAGGACGAGCAACCTGAAATACCACGGATGGCATTGGTGGGCCGACCCAATGTGGGGAAATCAACTTTATTGAATGCTCTGATGGGGGAGGAACGTAGTATTGTTTCCGAGGTAGCGGGTACCACCAGGGATGTGGTGCATTCGGAGCTCCGGGCTTTTGGCCATCACTTTTTGATGATGGATACCGCAGGACTGCGTCGCAAGGCCAAGGTGGAGGAGGATATTGAGTTTTACTCGGTGATGCGAACGCTCCGCACGATCGAAGACTGCGATGTGGTGGTCTTGTTAATTGATGCCCGAGAGGGGCTTCAATCCCAGGACCTGAATATTTTTCATCTTGCCCAAAAGCATCAGAAAGGCATCATTTTGGCCGTGAACAAATGGGATTTGGTAGAAAAAGACCACAAAACCATGGAAAATTATCGAAAAGACTTATTGCAGAAAACAGCGCCTTTTACCGATTTACCGGTCCTTTTCATTTCAGCCTTGGAGAAACAGCGCCTCATTAAATTGCTCGAGGAGATGGCGGCTGTGGCCATCAGGCGATCGACCAAAGTATCCACCGCACCCCTCAATGATTACCTTCAAGGGGTGATCGAGGCCTATCCGCCGCCGGCTTACAAAGGCAAATACATACGGATTAAGTACATCACCCAACTCAAAACGTTGACCCCAACCTTTGTTTTCTTCTGCAATTTGCCTCAATACATTCGAGATCCTTACAAACGCTACCTGGAAGGAAAAATCCGCTCCCAATATGACTTTTCAGGGGTTCCCATGCAGCTTTATTTCCGCCAGAAGTAGTCAGCGGGTGTATAATAAAGTGAACACTTTATTCAAAGGGACTTTTAATTATAGCCTTTTCTGAAGGAATGAGATGCAAAAACCTCACTTTTTGAAAAAATATTCAAAAAAAATAGACAATTTGTTTGGAGCGAGTCTTTCTCTAGTCTTACCTTTGGGTCACAATCTAAACCCCAAAACCATGAACAAATTTCTTGCTATGTTGATGATGAGCGCTACCCTTTTTGTAGTTGCTTGTAACAACGCCACCGAAGAGGCTCCTGCTGAAGAAGCCACTACAGAAGAAATGCCAGTTGAAGAAGCTGCTCCTGCTGCTGACACTACTGCTGCTGTTGACACCACTGCTGCTCCTGCTCAGTAATCAACAGCCATTGATTTGAAGCCACCCCCTGGGGTGGCTTTTTTTATGCCTAATATCCAGGTTTATTGAACAGCCCTCCAAACGACCGGATCGTTTGAGGCCATGAGTTGTTGATACAAGGCATTCCCAAAAATTACCCGGGCAACCATGGCTTTGAACATGGCGTGAATTTGGGATTTTTCGCTCGAATTCAGGGTTGCAATGGATATTCCAAGGCCCTTGCTTTTCTGAAAAAGTGCGGCCTCTTCCGGGTCTTTCCAGAGGTCGGCCTTCTTGAATCCGGTTTGTCCGCCTTCTTTCAAGCGTTGAGCAGATGCTGATTCGGCATATTCCATGGCCATATCGTAAAGGACTCCAGATCCTACAAGAGATTTCATGGGTTCGGACCATTTTTGGTAGGCGGGTTCTACGACAATTTGGGGTTCAATGCCACCAAGATTTTTATCTTGGTCGGAGGTGTCTCTAGAATTCTCTGCATCGGTTCCATAGGGCCTTTGAATACATCGACCGTTCGGAGTGTAGTAGCGGGCAACGGTCAGTCTAACCGCCGATCCGTCAGGGTATTCAAATTGTTGTTGGACCAAGGCTTTGCCGAAGGAGCGCTCGCCAATGACCGTGGCTCTCCCATGATCCATCAGCGCACCGGTAAGGATTTCACTGGCTGAGGCAGAGCCTGCATCGATGAGAACCACCAATGGACCCTCTTCATAGAGGCCGGATTCCTTGGTATAATAATTTTGACGCTTTTGCCTAAAACCCTGGGTATAAGTGATTAGAAGATCATCCTTCAGGAATTCGTCGGCCAAGGCTACCGCAGATTCTAGATATCCCCCGGGATTGCCTCGCAAATCCAAAATGAGTTTTTGGATGGGTGCTTGCTTGCGCAGTCTCTGGAATTCTGATCGAAATTCTTGGTGGGTATTTTCACCAAATTTGTTGATGCGAATATGAGCGACCCCTGGAGCAGGCCACCATGCTAATTCCACCGATCGAATGGAAATTTTGTCTCGGATGACTTTGATGGCAAGGGTTTGCTGGCGGGAGGGCCTGTAAATACCCAGGAGGACTTTGGTACCGCGTTTACCTCGAAGTTTTCGAAGGACCCATTCATTATCCAGACCCGTTGTGGGTACCTCCTGACCGTTCACGGTAACAATTCGATCACCGGGCAGGATGCCCTGCAATTCGCTGGGTCCGCCAGGCAGGGCCGACACCACCCGGATGCTGTCGTTGATCAGGTTAAATTCCACCCCGATGCCCTCAAAATTTCCTTCAAGGATTTCGTCGGCAGCCTGTTTTTCAATGGGAGGTAGGTACGAAGAAAAAGGGTCAAGGCTGGACAAAAATGGTTGTATGGAGGCGTTGACCAAGGAATCTGTTGGCAAGGAATCCACATAGCGGGTATTCACCAAATGCCTTATCCAATCCATTTTGGTATTCGATGCCTGGGGGTCTTTGCGTTGATTTTGCAGGAATATTCCTAACCAAAGCCCCAGGGCCAAGGCAGTTCCGTATCCCAGGATGGTCCTTGTCATGCGGTTGGACATGGGTGTTGTTTGAGGGTCTTTGAAAATCGATGAAGGAGAAACGAGTCGAAAATCAAAGGTATTGTTGAATGGAGAACTTCTTGCTGCAAGGTTGGTGCTGTACCTTTGACCAAGCAATCCAGTATGGCTGAATTCTTGTCTGTTACAGAATCCGATTCCTTGCACCGTCATTTGGAACAAATGAGCATGGAGGAAATTCTGTGCCGCATGAACCAAGAAGATCAAACGGTTCCCCTCGCAGTAGAAAAAGCCATTCCAGAAATCTTGAAATTGTCTTCCCGAGTATTGCTTGGCATGCAGGAAGGCGGGCGTTTGTTTTACTTGGGGGCAGGGACCAGCGGACGATTGGGTGTGGTGGATGCTTCCGAATGCCCGCCAACCTTTGGGGTGGAAGAAGGCAAGGTGATTGCCTTAATTGCCGGCGGAGATGGAGCCATTCGCAAGGCTGTCGAAAATGCAGAGGATGATCAAGAAGCAGGCTGGCAGGCTTTGGCAGCCTACGACCTGTCTGCTTCGGACACCGTGGTAGGTTTGGCCGCTTCGGGCCGAACACCGTATGTTCTGGGAGCATTGCGCGCTTGCCGTGAAAGAGGCATCCCAACGGGATGTGTTACATGCAACCCCAATTCGCCGATTTTGCCGCTGAGTGATTATCCGGTCTTGGTTACGGTGGGTCCTGAATTTCTGACCGGATCTACGCGCCTCAAAAGCGGGACCGCACAGAAGCTGGTGCTGAACATGCTCACAACTTCGGTCATGATTGGCTTGGGTTTGGTGGAAGACAACAAAATGACCCACCTTCGTCCAACCAATGCCAAATTGCATGATCGTGCCTTACGAATCTTGATGGAAATTCATGAAATCCCCAAGGAAATTGCCGAACGTTACCTTGATCAACATAAAAAGGTTCATCTGGCCGCTGAGGCCTTGACCAGGGACGGTTATTCCCCTAAGGTCCAGTAGATTTCGGTCATGCATGATTTGGAGCCCTACGGTCGTTGGCTTTACCTCTATGACCAGAGCCAAGATCGTTTATCCAATTTCTATGGGCAAGAGACCCCGGAAATGGGTTACCATTTGCTCTACGATCATGTGATTCACCCGGATTGGAGGAGTATGGGATCGGATACCCTCTATTTCAAAATTTTGTTCGTGGACGAGTCTCTCGGCTTTTCAGTCATTGAATTGATTGGCGAATGGAATGATTTGATTGGGAACGATATTATGTGGCTGAAACGCGAATTGATTGATCCGCTGTTGGCGCGGGGCATTGACAAGTATATTCTCATGGGCGAAAATGTGTTGAATTACCATGGCGATGAAGATTCGTATTACCAAGAGTGGGCAGAAGAAAGCGCAGAGGGGTGGGTGATCGGCATGGGTTTTCGAGAACATATTCTTGATGAGTGGGCAAGGTTAGGGTTTTCCAGGTATTTTCTTTTTGGAGAGGATTGGAACGATCCCATGTGGCGAACTCGTCATCCCTTGCAATTGTATTGGGCGGTTTCAGCACGACTTTTCCCAGGCCTTGATTGCCCATCCCATATTCCGCAATTACAATAATCCCCCTGCATGGCCAGACCCAGATTCAACTCCAATCATCAAACCGAGGCACCGGTTCGAATGTCGAGAATTCGCGGCGAACAGATTCGTCAGGCCCATTGGCTATGGCCCTTTTTGGCCCCTTACCGAAGGGATATCTTCTTGGGGTCGATGTTGTTGGTCCTGGGCACGGGTTTGTCTTTGAGTATTCCATGGCTTATGGGCCAAATGATCGATCGAGCCATGGGGGGATCAGGATCCGGCGAGGCTTTGGGTCAAATTGCGATGGTTTTGGGGGCAATTCTCGCCGTTCAAGCAGGGATCTCTTTTGTGCGAATTCGCTTGGTCATTACCATGGCCGAAAAGGTTTTGGCTGATGTTAGGGATCATACTTTCCGTCATTTGGTGCAAATGCCTATGGTCTTTTACATGAGGCACAGGGTAGGCGAGTTGCAAAGTCGGTTGAGCGCTGATTTGTCTCAAATTCAAGATACGGTGTCTTCCACTTTGATGGAATGGTTGCGTCAAATTTTGGTTTTGATCGGTGGGCTGTTGATGCTGCTTTGGATATCCTGGAAATTGACGCTGTTTTTGTTGGCTATTTTGCCATTGTTAATTTTGATTGCTGTGGTGTTTGGAAGGAAAATTCGACGTCTGGCCGGCAACGCTCAAGATGAATTGGCGAAGGCTCAAGTGGTGGTGGAAGAGACCCTTCAGAATATTTCGATGGTGAAAGTCTACACCGGTGAATCGTTGCAGGGCGATCAATACCGAAGAGGATTATCCGCCACCGTGGACCAGGTGATCAAAGCGGCTCAATATCGGGGGGCCTTTGCTGCATTTATTGTGTTTGGTTTATTTGGTTCTGTAGTTCTTGTGTTATGGTATGGGGCTTCGTTGGTTCAAGCGGGCGGGATGAGTGTTGGAGCATTAAGTGGGTTTGTTTTGTATTCCACTTTTGTGGGAGGCGCAATGGGGAGCTTTGCGGAGCTATATGGGCAGGTTCAAAAAGCTTTTGGAGCCACCGAAAGGGTGCATGACTTGCTTCAAGAGTCCAGCGAAGGGGTGTGGTGGGAAGGGAAAGCGCCTTTTCAATGGCCTCAGGGTGGGGCATCGCTGCAATTACAGGACTTGTCCTTCGCCTATCCAACCCGACCGGAGATGCAGGTTTTGTCCAAGGTTAACTTGAGCTTGAATGCTGGGGAAAGGTTGGCCGTCATTGGCCCCAGCGGTGCTGGTAAATCGACTTTGGTGAGTTTGTTGTTGGGCTTTTATGCGCCTGACCATGGGTCCATTCTTGTACAGGGTGTGGACTTGCGGAGCCTTTGTCTAAGCGATTACCGCCAAGGGATCGCCGTTGTGCCCCAGGATTTGATGCTCTTTGGGGGTAGCATTGCCGAGAATATTGCCTATGGCAGTCCCCATGCGACCCTTGCTCAAATTCGGGAGGCGGCATCCCAGGCTCATGCCCTTGATTTCATTGAAAGCTTTCCAGCAGGACTCGATACCGTGGTGGGCGAGCGTGGTATTCAGTTGAGCGGAGGGCAGAGGCAACGGGTGGCCATTGCCAGGGCCATTCTTCGCAATCCCTCCCTGCTCTTGTTGGACGAAGCGACTTCAGCGCTGGACACCGATTCTGAAAAAGCAGTTCAACTGGGACTGGACAGTCTGATGAAAGGTCGAACTACCGTTGTTGTTGCGCATCGATTGAGTACGGTTCGGGATGCCGACCAAATTATGTTCTTGGACAAGGGGGTGGTGCAGGAATTTGGTACACCTGCGCAATTGATGGCCGTGAGCGGGGGGCGGTACAGGACATGGTTGGAGGACCAAGCGCGGGTTCATGGGCCGGGGTAATGGCAACTTCCACATCATGGAGCCCTTTTGGACCGGGATCGATCCAGAATTTCTTGATTTTTTATGCCCAAAACCCGTGATTTTGGGGCTTGGCGTTTATTTTTGCCCGGTGGAAAACCGTTTTTGCTTTATCCTTCCAGACCTAAACTTTCCCTCATGATATTGAGCCGCTTACTTACCGTTTTGGGCCGCGGCGCCTTGAGCATCTTCCTTCTTCATTCCTTCATTGCACCTCAAGTGGTGGTGGCTCAACCCAATGGGGCGGAGCTTTTCGCCAACAACTGCGCCTCCTGCCACAAAATTCACGAAGATTTGGTCGGCCCGGCACTTAAGGGGGTCGAACAGCGCAGGGATCAGGCTTGGCTTCTCAAATGGATACGCAATTCCCAGGCGGTGATTGCCTCCGGAGATCCCTATGCCGTGAAATTGTACGAAAAGTGGAATAAATCGGCCATGACTGCCTTTGATTGGTCCGATGAGGAGATCATAGCTGTTTTGGCTTATATCAAAGAAGAAGGTGCCAAGGCACCGGTAGCCGCTGCAGGGACGGGTGATGGAGCAGGAACAGGGGGGAGTGGTAGTGGGAATGCGGGTGAATTCACCAGCCTTACCATGTGGGTTGTATTGTTTGCGGCAGGTATTATTGTTCTGTTGTTAAGCCTGTTACAACGTCAGTATCGACTGCTCTACGAAGAACGCTTGGCCACCGGGCGTATCCCCCAAGGCGAATTACGTCAATTTGCTTGGGCCCTGCGCCCCAAACCCTTGCATCTGGTTGGTGGTGGCCTCACCTTGATTTTGGTTTCGGGGATCGGTTGGGGTGTGGATATGGCCTCCAATATTGGCATTCAGCAAGGGTACCAACCCACCCAGCCCATAGCCTTTTCTCACGAACTGCATGCAGGGGCTCACGAAATTGCTTGTACTTATTGCCATACCGGTGCAGAACGTGGCAAATCAGCCACCATTCCTTCCGTGAATGTTTGCATGAATTGCCATAACCAAATCAAAAAGGAATCCCCGGAAATCAAGAAGATTCTAACCGCTTACGAAACCAACACCCCCATAGAATGGGTTAGGATTCATAATCTCCCTGATTTTGGGTATTTTAATCACTACCAACATTACAAAGTGGCAGGCATTCAATGCCAGAAATGCCATGGACCTATCGAGAAAATGACCGAAGTGTATCAGCATAGCCAATTGACCATGGGTTGGTGTATTAATTGTCATCGTGAGACCAAAGTCAATTTGGATAACGGGTACTACCAACAAGTTCATGGAAATTCTGAGGCCTTCAAGCAAGCCGTGGCCGACAAAGGCTTGACTATTGCCAACCTCGGTGGTTTGGATTGTGCCAAATGCCATTATTAAAAGTTGCCGAAAATTATCCCTCTAAATTCACTGCACGTGGAAAAGAAATACTGGAGAAGCCTGGACGAACTTCAACAAACAGACGCCTTTGTTCAGGAGAGTTCACGGGAATTTGCCCAAGAGCTGCCCATCGAATCCCTATGGTCTGATGGCGCAGGTGTTCAAAGCAATCGCCGTGATTTTTTGAAATATTGCGGGTTTGGGTTGTCAGCAGCGGCTTTGGCGGCTTGCAACAAAACCCCCGTTAAGAAGGCCATCCCTTTCGTGATGCATCCGGAGGAGATTTCTCCTTCTTTGCCCAATTGGTATGCCAGCACCTACTTTGATGGCCATGATTATGCTTCGGTCCTGGTCAAAACCCGTGAAGGTCGTCCTATTAAATTGGAAGGCAACAAACTTTCTTCGTTGAATCAAGGTGGCCTTAATGCCCGGGTTCAAGCCTCAGTTTTGGGGGTTTACGACGAAGAAAGAATCCAAGAACCTGAAATTGAGGGCCAGAAGGCGAGTTGGGAAGAATGGCTGGGCGAGGTGGTGCAGGATTTGTCCGGCGCAGCTGCAGGCTCTGTGCTGCTCCTTACCCCTTCGGTGGTTTCTCCATTGACCAAATCGTTATTGCAACAGCTGATTTCACGTTACCCTGCGATCAAGCATGTGGTGTTGGATCATCAATCGGTTTCCGGAATTCTGGATGCCAACGAGGCATCGTTTGGGTTGGCGGCCATTCCGTCCTTGCGTTTCGACAAGGCCAAAGTCATTCTCGGTATCGGTGCTGATTTCTTGGGCAATTGGGTATCACCTACCGAATTCACCCGTCAATGGTCCTCAGGTCGACGTCCATCCAAAGAAAGTCCGGTCATGTCCCGGCATATACAGTTTGAGACCATTCTTAGCCTAACAGGCTCCAATGCCGATGCCCGCTACACCTACCGGGCTTCTCAAGAGGCCTTGGTTGTGGCCAATCTCTACAATGCAGTGGCCAAGATTGCAGGCAGGAATTCATTGGATGTGCCCGCCTTGGAATTGGCAGGGAATGCAATTGCCCAGACAGCCAAAGAATTATGGGCTGCCCGCGGCGCATCCCTGGTGGTATGCGGTTCCAATGTCCCGGAGGTTCAATTGCTGGTGAACGGCATTAACGATATGTTAGGGAATTATGGTACTACCCTGGATTGGTCCTCACCATGGCAGGTCCTTCAGGGGCGAGATTCTCAAGTTTCACAGTCACTAAGCGATTTGCAATCAGGTCAATACAAGGCTGTGATTCTCAATCAAGTTAATCCGGTCTATGCCACCGCGCAGGGTTCATCCTGGGCCAAAGCCCTCAAAGGTGTTCGTTGTTACGGATTTTCCTTAAGGCGTAACGAAAGCACCGCGCTTTGCCGAGCATTGGCGCCCGCCTCCCACGCCTTGGAATCTTGGGGTGATGCCGAACCACGTCAAGGTCATTTCTCGCTGATGCAGCCTGCGATCGCTCCCTTGTTTAATTCCCGTTCATGGGATGAAGTCATGTTGGGTTTGTTGGGGCGTCAAGAAAAAGTGTACGATGTATTACGGAATTCCTGGATTGCCAGAGCTGCCGGCTTAGGAATCGCGTCGGATTTCTCAGCTTTTTGGCGCAAAATCCTGCATGACGGTGTTTTGGAAAAGCAAGGTTCTGCGCAAGCCACCTTCAAGGGTTTTGATTTATCGGCCATTACCAATTCACTAAAAGTCTCCAAGCTTTTGGAAACCTCTTCCAAAGACATGAATTTGGTGGTGTATTCCAAATTGGGGATGGGAGATGGTCGATTGGCTCATATCCCATGGTTGCAAGAAATGCCTGACCCTATAACCAAGGCATGTTGGGATAATTACCTCATGGTCTCCATGGTAACCGCGCAATCCAAAGGCCTTAAGGATGGCGACATGGTTCGCATCAAAGCGGATGGTGTTGAACAGGAAATTCCAGTCTTGGTACAACCGGGGCTTTATGCCGATACCTGTGCTCTTGCGATGGGTTACGGTCAACAATATGCGGGGAAAGCAGGGACAGGTGTTGGGGTCAATGCCGCACCTTGGATTCGTTCAAGCGGTTATGTGAATATTCAATCCTTAGAGAAAACCGGAGAAACGTACCAAATTGCCCAAACCCAAACCCATCATACCATCGAAGGGCGTCTCCACGTGAAGGAAACCACCTTGACGGAATATGCGGCCAATCCGGCCTCCGGGAATGTGCGACCCTATGTTTCGGTACGTCAAGAGGATGGATCCACCAAGAAGGTTTACCCGGGGGTATCCCGCGATGCCATTACCTTGTGGCAGAAACGCGATTACGAAGGTCATCATTGGGCCATGGCCATTGACCTCAATGCATGCACCGGTTGTGGTTCTTGTGTGGTGAGTTGCCAAGTTGAGAACAATGTTCCCGTTGTCGGCAAACAAGAGGTCTTGAATCGTCGCGAAATGCATTGGATTCGTATTGACCGTTACTACAATTTTGATAATCAAGGCGAGGGGTCAACCACCAGGCGTATCAACCAAGAAAACGAATACGCTGGCATTGATAAGCCTGATCAAGTTTCGGTGCTGTTTCAGCCCATTATGTGCCACCAATGCGATAACGCACCGTGCGAATCGGTCTGTCCGGTCTTGGCTACGGTTCACAGTTCCGAAGGTTTGAACCAAATGGTTTACAACCGCTGTGTTGGAACTCGTTATTGCGCCAACAATTGTCCATACAAAGTCCGTCGCTTCAATTGGTTTTCGTACATCGATAACCCACAGTTTTACAACAACCCTGCCCAGACGGATTTGGGTCGCATGGTGCTGAACCCGGATGTGACTGTGCGCGCTCGCGGTGTGATGGAGAAATGCACGTTCTGTGTACAACGCATACAGGCCGGCAAATTGGACGGAAAGCGCAAGGGTATGCGTCCGGTAGATGGAAGCATACAGACCGCATGTCAGCAATCTTGTCCTGCGGGTGCTATTGTTTTTGGAGACCTTAACGATCCTCAAAGCGAAGTCTCCCGTCTTTTCCTCAACGAAAGGACTTACGGTGTGGTCGAGGAGCTTAACGTGCTTCCTTCGGTCAATTTCTTAACCAAAGTTCGCAATACTACTCCTGTTCAGGCTTAACACAATTGGTTCAACCAGAAACCCATGTTCGAATCTCCTACACGAAGACCTCTGATCACCGGGAAAACTTCTTATTCCCAAATCACCGAGGACATTATTAAGCCCATCGAGGCCAAGCCTACCAAATGGTGGTACTTGGGTTTCACCGTATCGCTGGCCGCTCTTGGCCTTTGGTTACTCTCGGTAACGTATCTGCTCTTCACCGGAGTAGGGGTGTGGGGTTTGAACAAAACCGTGGACTGGGGTTGGGATATCACCAATTTCGTTTGGTGGGTAGGGATTGGTCACGCCGGCACCCTTATTTCGGCGGTACTTCTCTTATTCCGACAAAAGTGGAGGACCGCGGTGAATCGCTCTGCGGAGGCCATGACCATTTTTGCGGTCGTTTGTGCGGGTTCTTATCCTTTGTTACACGCAGGTCGTCCATGGTTGATTTATTGGGTTTTTCCTCTTCCCAATACCTACGGCTCCTTATGGTCTAACTTTAATTCCCCTCTTCTTTGGGATGTGTTTGCGATTTCAACTTATCTCACGGTATCCTTGGTTTTTTGGTATGTGGGTTTAATTCCTGATTTGGCGACAATCCGTGATCGTGCGGTGGGGCTCCGCAAAAAGATATACGGGTTGATGAGTTTTGGTTGGAACGGATCGGCCAAAGGATGGCAGCGTTTTGAGAGCGTGTCTTTGATTTTGGCCGGCCTTTCGACACCGCTGGTTCTTTCGGTTCACACCATTGTATCCTTTGACTTTGCAACATCGGTTATACCCGGATGGCACACGACGATATTCCCGCCTTACTTCGTTGCGGGTGCGGTCTTTTCTGGCTTTGCCATGGTTCAGACTCTTTTGATCATCATGCGCAAATCCATGCGCTTGGAGCAGTACATCACCTTGAACCATATCGACGTGATGAATAAAATCATTTTGGTCACCGGCTCCATCGTGGGCTCTGCCTACATCACGGAATTCTTTATCGCTTGGTATTCAGCGGTGCCTTACGAACAGTACGCGTTTGCCAACCGTATGTTCGGTCCTTACTGGTGGGCTTATTGGACCATGATGACTTGCAATGTGATTACCCCTCAATTGTTTTGGTCTCGTAAACTGCGTCGCTCGCTCACGGCCTCTTTCATCATTTCGATTTTTGTGAATATTGGGATGTGGTTTGAGCGATTTGTAATCATCGTAACATCCCTACACCGGGATTACCTCCCCTCCTCTTGGTTGATGTATTCCCCATCTTGGGTTGAAATCTGCATGTACATAGGCTCCCTGGGCCTCTTCTTCACCTTGTTCTTCCTCTTTGCCAAATTCTTGCCGGTGATTGCCGTCGCCGAGGTGAAGTCCATCTACAAAACATCCTCCGAAGAGGAGATTGCCAAAACTGCTGCCAAAGAGGGGATCAATCTTCAAGAGGCCCATGCCCATACCAACGGCGCTCACTAAGTCATCTTACGAAATAAATCTATAGACCGTCAACGTTTTTTATGACCAAGAAATACATCCTGGGCTTGTTTCGCGACGAAGAGCCCTTGCTTCATGCGGTTCACGAACTCCGCAAAGAAGGCAATACGATTCACGAGGTGTATACACCATTTCCCGTTCACGGTTTGGACGATGCCTTGGGCTACAAGCGCAGCCGTCTTCCGCGTGCGGCCTTTCTTTTTGGTTGTTTGGGGGGTACGCTGGGTCTCAGTATGCAGGCTTGGATGCTGGGCGTGGATTGGCCCATGAACATCGGTGGTAAGCCGGCTCTGGCTTGGGTTGACTTCGTGCCGGTGACTTTTGAACTTACCGTTTTGATTACAGCGTTGGGAATGGTTGCCACCTATTTGGTTGCATCGGAGTTCATTCCTGGGAATGAGCCCAAAATGCCTGACCCAAGGATTACCTCGGATCTCTTTTGTATTGCCATCCCTGCCGACGGGGCATCGACCTCGGTCAGCGCGCGTATGCGTCAATTGGGTGCCGAAGTCCAAGAAAAGGAGGTTGAATTATGAAACTTTTGAACATGCGCACATCGCTTGCAATACATCACCTCGGGGTAGCGATAGGGCTGTGGGCCCTGAGTTCTTGCGCCTTGATCGAAGATCCCAAAGAGCCGGGTTGGGAATATGCACCGCAGATGTATGTCTCCACACCCTACGAGCCTTATTCGCAGGTTGAGAAGAACTCCATCAATGCCGACGGTAAGAATATGCGTGCCCCTGTTGCCGGTACCATTGCCCGCAACGGAACGGGTTACGATAACACTGTTTTGGAATTAATGCATAATTACCCAATCGGTAGAGATAGCGTGGATTATGCGGGCAAAATTCTGCGGAACCCCCTGGATAGCCAGGACACGACCCTCCTCGCCGAAGGCAAATACCTCTACGGGGTGTATTGCGCTCCATGTCATGGGGCAGAGGGTAACGGTCAGGGCAAAGTGGGTCAGAAGTATGCGGGGGTTCCCAATTACAAAGATTCACGTATTCCGGGACTTCCCTCGGGTCATATTTACCATGTGATTACCTTGGGCAAGAACAGGATGTGGGGATTGGGATCCCAGATCCGTCCCGAGGATCGTTGGAAGATTGTGCTCTATGTGAATCAGTTAAGAGGTTACAAGGAGCCCTCCTAAGGGGCCTCTCATGTTTTTGGTGTTAAAAAGAAAAAGAAATGGGTTCTCATCACGCCGTTGAAATCAAAGAAGAGCGCTTCGCTCCTTCGTCACGCTTGACCACCATCATCCGAATCCTGATTGGAATCGGTGTTTTGACGGTGGCTGCCGGGATCTACACCGACGGCCATCGGTTTTGGGCAAATTATTTACTGAACAATTGGTTCTTCTTGGGCTTATCGCTTGCGGGCGTTTTGTTTGTGTCCATCCAATCGGTGAGTAATGCCGCTTGGTCCTTGGGTTATCGTCGTATTGCCGAGGCCATGGGGGCTTATTTGCCTTGGGCTTTTGCAGGGTTTGCGGTCCTGATGATTTCGACATCGTTGCATTGGAATCATTTGTATCACTGGGCTCATCACGGCATCGCCGAAGAGTTCTTGGAGGGGGGACAGCCCAATCCGGAATACGATCCTATCATTGCTTCCAAAGTTCCCTACCTGAATGTTTCCTTTATGGCGGCGCGTATGGCGGTCTTCTTTGGTCTTTGGATTCTATTGTACCGGGCCATCCGTAAGCATTCTTTGTTGGAGGATCAAGAAGGAGGTCTCTTGCGTATCCGCCGTATCAAAACCCTGGCCTCCATTTTCTTGCCTGTCTTTGCGGTGACTTGGGCGATGAGCACCTGGGATCATATCATGTCGATCGACACCCATTGGTATTCCACCATTTTCTGGGTCTATCATTTTGCTGCGGCTTGGGTTGCTGCCCTGTCCTTTATGGCGATTGTTGCGGTTCTGCTCAAAAAGGCAGGCTATCTTCCGCACTTGAATGATAACCATTTGCACGATTTGGGGAAGTTTATGTTCGCATTTTCTATATTCTGGGCGTACATCTGGGTCTCTCAATTCTTGTTGATTTTTTACGCCAACATTCCGGAGGAAACCATTTATTTCCAAGAAAGGCTGGAGCATTTCAAGATTCCTTTCTTTGTCAACGTAGTGGTGAATTTTGTGTTGCCTTTCTTTCTTCTGATGGCCCGGGGCTCCAAACGCCAAGGCAATTACCTGATGGCTGTGGCAATTCTGTTGATCGCGGGCAAATACCTCGACCTTTATTTGGGGATCATGCCGGGTACCGTAGGGGGGCATGCTCATTTCGGTTGGATGGAGATCGGGATGTTTGCAGGGTATGCAGGTTTGTTCCTGTGGGTGGTCACCAGGGCCTTGGCTTCGGCTTCGATCATTCAGTATCGTCATCCATACCTTAAGGAATACGCCACGCACGAAGTGATGTAAGGGATAGGAAGCCTAAGCCTACTAGGTCATAGGCAGCCTAAGCCTAAGGTTTGGTGCTATATTCGTTGAAAGCTAGCGCCATGACCCATTGTCCAGGTGGCCCCCGTAGGTCACCCTCCACTTCATTCACTGCACCATCTTCTGCCTCTGAGGGAACATTGAGTACCCCTTGGCGTTCCTTGTTGACCTTGATCGGCGTGTTTTTCTTTTGGGGCTTTGTTGCGGCCTCGAACGATATCTTGATTCCGGTTTTCAAGCAGGCCTTGAACCTTGAACAAGCCCAAAGTCAAATGATTTCGTTTGCCTTTTATGTGGCTTATACGTTGGGTTCTTTGATCTATTTGTGGGCTTCTTCGCGGTGGTCAGGTCCTGATCACAAAGACCTTATAAGTCGCTGGGGCTATTCCAAGGCCTTGGCCTATGGGCTTTTGGTTTCTGCCTTGGGAACCTTGCTGTTTATCCCCGCCGCGGATCAAGCCTCCTTCCCTTTGTTGTTAGCGGGTCTCATGGTGGTTGGACTGGGATTCAGCCTGCAACAGACCGTGGCCAATCCATTGGTTTTGATGATGGGTCCAGCCTCAGGAGGGCCTCAGCGCCTTAGTATGGCGGGTGGTATCAACAATTTGGGCACAACCTTGGGGCCTCTTTTGGTGAGTTACGCCATTTTTGGTCCAATGGGAACCGGGGCTTCCTCGGCCGGTGGTTCCGCCGAAGCTTTGGACTTATCCGCTGTCAAAACTCCTTATTTGGTTTTGGGGGCTTTGTTCACGTTGGCGGCCTTGGTATTTTATTTCAAAGACCTGGGAAGGCCAGGACAATCCAATACGGAGGGGGATCAAGAGGAAAGCGAGCGACCTGTGTTCTCATTGCCTCAGGTTTGGGGTGGGATGATCGCGATATTTTTGTATGTGGGGGTAGAGGTGGCTACGGCTTCGAATTTGCCGGAATATCTACGAGCTGAATTGGGTATGCCGATCGAGTCTCTGGCACCGTATGTGGCGTTGTTTTGGGCTAGCCTGATGATCGGAAGATGGACGGGAACAGCCGCCATGGTCAAGCAGGGTTTTGGGGGGCTGAGCGTGCAAGTTTCTCAGTGGATCATGCGTTTGATTTTGCCTTCGGCGGCCTTTGGGGTTTTCTTGTTGGTGACGTATTTGGGGGGGCACAGTCCATGGGAATATGTGGCGTACAGCCCGGCCTTGTTGATATTGATTTTAGCGGATGCGTGGAGCGGAGGGAAGGCGGATCGGCAGTTGGCCTTGTATTCGGTTATGGGGATGGTCGCTTTGTTGTACGGAATGTTAGCCCCTCCCGCTACGGGTGTTTACGCCTTGATTGCGGTGGGTTTATGCTGCAGCACCCTATGGCCATGCATTTTTGCCTTGGCTGTCAAAGACATGGGTTCAGCCACCACCAAGGTTTCATCGGCCTTGATCATGATGATCATGGGCGGAGGGTTCGTTTCGGTATTGCAAGGGTATTTGGCAGGTTTTCCTGCATTGGGTATTCGAGGATCCTTTGTGGTTGGAATTGTTTGCTTTGCGTATTTGGCCTATTACGCCTTGGTTTTGAGCCGTCGCGGTTCACGAGTTTCCTGAATGCATGGCCATGCATGCTAATCTGCAATGGCTTAGAGGGATTGGGGCATTGATGCTCATGCTGTGGATGTCAGGGACAACCTTGGGTCAAATCCCTGCTGACCGGGAGCAAGGTCCATCAGGGATAACCGAGGGCTTGGTTCCCTTGCCGGTGGAGGTCTTGCCCATCGCCGGTGAATTTCGCTGGGAGAAGAATCAAGGACGGCGAGAGGCCGAGATGTATTCGTTGTTGAATGCCAAGGATTCCTCGGACCTTGTCGCCTTGGGATTGTCTGCACCTTGGCAGTGGAGGGAGGCGTATATCTTGGTTATGGACGCTCGTGGTATTCGGATCCGTGCAGGAGGAAGTGCCGGAAGATTTTACGCCCGTAGAACTTTGCAACAAATTCTGGATGCGGACTCCCTTCGATCAGCCAAAGGCAGATGGCCCGCTCGGCAAGTCCGGGATTTTCCAAGATTTGCATGGAGGGGAATGCACCTTGATGTGGTTCGCCACTTTTGGAATGTGAATCAAGTGCGCAGCTATTTGCAGTGGATGGCTCGCTACAAATTTAATGTGTTGCATTGGCATCTTACCGATGATCAGGGTTGGCGTTTGGAGGTTCCGGGCTTGCCTGGATTAACAGAGGTATCGGCTTGGCGCTCAGCGACCTTGATGGGCAGGCCTGATGCCGTGGAAGATTCATCGCGATACCGCAAAGAAATTCATGGAGGGTTTTATCGCACCCAGGAAATTCGGGATTTGGTGCGATACGCTGATTCCTTGCATATCCGCATTGTTCCGGAAATTGAAATGCCGGGTCATGCCAGGGCAGCCCTTGCCGCATATCCGAAACTTTCATGCAGAGGAGATTCGTTGCCGGTTCCTGGGCATTGGGGGGTCTTTGAGGATGTCTTTTGCGCGGGCAAGGAAGAAACCTTCGCTTTTTTGACCCAGGTCCTCGATCATGTTTGTTCGTTGTTCCCGGATTCCATGGTTCATTTGGGGGGCGATGAATGCCCCAAAGGTCGTTGGGAACAATGTTCCGCCTGCATGGAGCGGATGCAGTCGTTGAACACCGAAGACCCCCATGCCTTGCAGTCGTGGTTTATGTCCCGCATGATCCGTTATTTGGGTAACAAAGGCAAATCGGTGATCGGTTGGGACGAGATCTTGGAAGGTGGATTGCCCGAAGGCGCAGCCGTGATGAGCTGGCGAGGTACCGAAGGCGGCAAGGCCGCCTCCCGGGCAGGGCATCCGGTGGTGATGAGCCCGGGTCAGCCCTGCTATTTCGATCATTATC
Source organism: Sphingobacteriia bacterium (assembly GCA_009927485.1). GTDB lineage: Bacteria > Bacteroidota > Bacteroidia > UBA7662 > UBA7662 > SYHX01. The sequence continues at coordinate 8,281 of RFMW01000046.1, read as the reverse complement.
AAGTGGATCCCAAGCTTGAGCCTATAGCCATCGGGGGCATGAATCGGCTGAAGGAAGTTTATGCCTACGATCCTTTGCCCGCGGATTTGGAACCCGAGGCCGCCCGTTGGATCCTGGGAGCGCAAGGGAATGTTTGGTCTGAATACCTGTATTCTTGGGACAAGGTGGAGTACAGGGTCTTGCCCAGAATGTGTGCCCTGTCCGAGGTTTTGTGGTCTCGACCAAGAAATGTAGCCGATGGGAATCCCAAGGTTCAATTTTCCAAACAATTCGCCGATTTCCAAAGGCGCCTTAGGCCGCATTCCCAATGGATGCACGATGAAGGATTGCATTATGCCCCTTTTGGATGGGAACCCCTGCATGCGCCGTTGCCGGTATCGGATCCGGAATTCCATTAAATAATAACATAGTATGAAGCGCAGAGCATTTCTCAAAGCCCAAGGCTACGGATTCCTGGCGGCCTTGGTGGGTTTGTCGGGTTTGAAGAGGGTTGTCGCATCATCCAACCACCATGCCCTAAGTCCCTTGCCTGCAACTCCCAAGAAGGCGGAGCCCGGGGTACCCCTGAAGCCCGTGGTCCTATCGACCTGGGATTACGGCCTGCGAACCAATGCAGAAGCCTGGAAAATTCTTCAGGCCCAAGGCTTGGCTTTGGATGCCGTGATTGCCGGAGCGGAACTCTCGGAATTGGATGCCGATAATCAGTACGTGGGTTTGGGTGGCTTTCCGGATCGGGATGGTCGTGTGACCTTGGACGCTTCGGTGATGGATCATCGTTACAACATGGGAAGCGTTGCTGGCTTGGAGAATATGCCCAGAGCAGCGGCTTTGGCAAGAATGGTTATGGAGCGTACACCGCATACCATGCTGGTCGGAGACGGCGCGCTGCAATACGCGATGGAGCAGGGATTTGAAACCATGAATTTGTTAACCCCTGCTTCCGAAGCGGCTTGGCGTCATTGGCTAGAGACCTCCGATTATGTTCCAGGGGTGAATATCGAGAATAGCCCCATGCCCACGGTGAATCCCGATAACCACGATACGATGGGACTGGTCGCCTTGGATTTTGAAGGAAGGCTGGCGGGGGTGTGCACCACCAGCGGTATGGCTTACAAAATGCACGGTCGGGTGGGGGATACCCCCATTATCGGTTCCGGATTGTATGTGGATCCGGAGGTTGGTGCTGTCACCGCTACCGGCCATGGCGAAGAGATTGTGCGGGCAGGGGGAAGCCTGCTGGTCATCGAAGGGATGCGCCAGGGTTTATCCCCTGAAGCAGCCTGCCGCAAGGTGGCTCAGCGCGTCTTGATGCAATTGAAACACCGGGGCAAAGACCCTTCCAAATACCAGGCCTGCTTCCTGGCCTTGGACAAGCAAGGTCAATACGGGGCTTGTTCCATGCAAGCCGGTTTCACCTACGCGGTCCATGACACGGCGCAGGGCAATCGCCTCCTTACTGCTCCCTATGTCTGGTCCAAGCCTTGAACTGGCTTGCTTCGGCGAGGAGGCCGTAGCCTTAGGATGTGATCGGGGCGTCGCTGGTTTGGAATTGTGTTCTCATCGCGAGCAGGATGGACTGACCCCGGAGGACGCGATGGTCGAAAAGGCCTTAAGCCTTCGCCGCAAAGGCATGACTCGCCTCATGCTGATGTTACGACCGGATCCTTTGGATACCGATTTGTCCGATGATCGTAACGGAAAAATTCAAGAGAGCATCAAGCGATATCGTAACACCGAGGTGGATGGTTTTGTAATTGGTTTGGCCACAGAAGAATTCGAACTACCCTTGGAACTCTTGGCTGATTTAAGGGCCTTGGCTCCTGCCAAGGAATGGGTCTTTCATCGCCTGATTGACCGATTGCCCAATCCCTTCTTAGCTCTCAACTCCTTGCAGACCTTGGGTTTTAGCAGGGTGCTTAGCTCCGGGGGTCAAGCGACGGCTAGGCAGGGTTGGTCCACGTTGATGGCATGGCAAGCCGCCTATCCTCAACTCGAGATTCTGGCTGGGGGAGGCCTCAGAGCCGCCGATATGGTGGAAATCCAAAAGAATTACCCCAATTTGGCCCTATGGCCCCGTGGTGGGGTTCATAGCTCCTGCCTAGCCTCAGGCTCCTTAAGGTTAGGCGCTGATATTTTGGATGAATTTATGGCGCTATGGACGATTTAAGGATTTCGTTTTGGGGGAGGCATTCTGCGCTTTCTATCGCTCTATGTGCATGGTTCTTGGGACCCTGTTGGAGGATTGAGGCTCGTCCTCTTCCCTTGGGCGAAATTCAACGATGGGATTTACGCCAAATGCCAGTAGCATGGTCATTGCGCGCCCAGGGTTGGGAGCAATGGTTGCCGCTCAGGTCAAGTCAATCTTCAACGAAGGGCGGGATGGAGATGACGGTCGCTGGTCCATCGGGTTCGGTCATCATGGATTTGTTCCAACAAGGAAAAATTCCTCATCCGTATTGGGGTCGAAACGCAGATTCTTTGGTTTGGGTCAGCGACTGCACCTGGGTGTATAAGGCAGAATTCCATGCCTCCAACTTGATGGGGGATAGCCGTTACCTGCGCTACGAACCAAGTTGCCAATTGTTGGTTAATGGCCTGGATACCTATGCCTCCGTTTTCCTGAACGGTGAGCCTTTGGGGAATTTTTCCAATCCTCATCGAACCTACCGCCTGAATTTATTTGCTCAAGACAAGGTTTCAGGAAAGGTGAAGTCCTTCCTTAAATCCGGGGTCAACGAATTGCATATTGTGCTGAAGCCATCCCTACCCGAAGTGGCCAAACAAGCAATGCGCGAACCTTATCCCCTGCCTGGAGGAGTTTGGTTGCACTCGCGCAAAGCCGCCTATCAATTCGGTTGGGATTGGGCCAAAGCCATGCCGTCGGTGGGAATCACTGGGGGTATCGAATTGGTGGCCTGCTCCAACCCTTCAAGCAGTAAACAGGTCCCTTTGCGTGTTCGCACCCTTGGATTGGGTGGTCACAATCGGATAGCGCGTTTGCGTGTTGAGGGCTTGGAAGCATGGGACTTGGCCGGTACAGGATCCAAAGGCCTGCAGTGGTCCCTTCAGGGTCAGGGTTGGTCCGCTGAGGGTACGTCAGATCATCCTGAATTTGAATTGCGCGATCCCCAACTTTGGTGGCCGGTGGGAATGGGGGAGCCCAGCATGCATCATGCCTTGCTTGTCTTGAAGGACAAAGGTGGGAAAGTATTGTTAAAAGACTCCCTGCACTTTGGGATTCGGACGGTGCAATTGCTGCAAGAGCCGGATTCCCTGGGTAGGTCTTTTCAATTCAGGATTAACGGTCAATATTGTTATATCCAAGGAGCCAATTGGGTGCCCCATGACCTGTGGCCCCTGATGTCCGATACGGCCAGGACGTTCAGGTTGCTGGATCTAGCTCTTGGTGCGGGGATGAACTTAATTCGCATCTGGGGAGGCGGGCACTATGCATCGGATGCGCTCATGGATCTCTGCGATCGCAAAGGGATGATGGTTTGGCAGGATTTCGCTTATGCCTGTGCGATGTTCCCGACGGATACGGGTTTCTTGACGGAGGCCAAGGCAGAGGCCCAAGAGCAGATCTTGCGGCTGAGGCAGCATCCTTCTTTGATCTTGTGGTGCGGGAACAACGAAGTGGAGGAAGGATGGCACAATTGGGGTTGGGTCAAAGCAATGAACTATACCTCGGCGGATTCTGCGGTGGTTTGGCGGGCCTATGCCCGCTTCTTTCAACAGGAGCTTCCAGCTTTGATTGCCCAATTGGACGGAGATAGGCCCTACCACCCTTCTTCTCCCTCCAACGGCTGGGGCAGGGAAATGGCCTACAGGGAAGGGGACGTGCATCAGTGGGCGGTCTGGTGGGGGATGAAGCCCTTCCAACACTATGCGCAGAAGGTTGGTCGTTTCGTTTCGGAGTTCGGTTTCCAGGGTTTTCCAACGCGTCAATGCATGAAGGAATACGGTTGGGATGGTTTTCGGGATCTGGATGATTCGGTGTTACGGACGCATCAGAATCACCCACGTGGTTTCGAGACGATTGCGGAATATTTGCGCAGGGATTATTTGGGTCCCTTTGCTCGACTTGCGGATTCGGCTACGGCCCAAGATTGGGTGTATTGGTCGGGCATGTTGCAAGCCGATGCAATGGACGAAGCCATACGTGCTCAACGGGGGAATGCTCCTTGGTGCAGCGGTTCGATTATTTGGCAATTGAACGACGCTTGGCCTGTGGTATCCTGGAGTTTGGTGGATTATACGTTGGAACGCAAACCGGCATGGTATGCGGTGCGCCGGGTGTACGCAGAAAACCTGCCCCCAAGGATGGCGGGCTATCCCGATACGGCCTGGCATTGGCCTTGTGCACATCAAGGGGTCAAGGTTCGTATCGACTCTCTTGGCCCTAATGCTGGCAAATTGATCATGGAATCCAAGGTCCCCTTGCATCGTTTATGGCTGGAAGGGGATGGATTGACCATGGAGGATAACAGTTTGGACCTGGAAGCCCACAGGGAATACCGTCTTGGATTTGGAGGGTCCTGGTCAGCCGGTACTTCCATCACTTTGGAGTCATTCTGTCCCTCTAATCACGGGGTGGATCGATTCGCGGTGCAAATTCCGTTTTCATCTTCGCCTAAATAATTTAATTCGCAACAATGATTTACACGTTGGATAAGACCATGAATTTCCGGAAATTCAAGTATTTCTTCAAGGTCAAGAACTTGTTATTCCTCTGGATTGCTGGATTGTTACCGGCATGGCTACAGGCTCAATCGAATTTCGTGAATCCTCTGGTCGGGACCGATGGGCATGGGCATACCTTTCCTGGGGCGGTCTTGCCATTCGGGATGATCCAAATGTCGCCGGATACCCGAATTGATGGTTCATGGGACGGATGCAGCGGGTATCATTATTCGGATTCGTTGATTTATGGTTTTTCGCAAACGCATTTGAGCGGTACGGGGGTCAGTGATTACGGGGACTTTCTCTTAATGCCATCGTCAGGGACCTGGTCGCTGGACCCCTTGCGGTACCGGTCTGCATTCAGTCATCAATACGAAAAGGCCAGTGCGGGGTATTATGCGGTTCAATTGGGCAACGGTGTCGATGTGGAGATGATCGCGGGCTTACGTGCCGGGATGCATCGCTATCAGTTTCCTAAGGGACAGGCCTCGTATTTGCTCTTGGATCTCCTGCACAGGGATCGACTGCTGGAAGGCCGCGTGGAGAAGGTGGATGCTTATCGCTGGAAAATGATGCGCCGCAGCGATGCCTGGGCGAGGGATCAGCATTGTTACGGGTATTTGGAATTTTCAAGCCCTGCCACGGTGGTCATGGATTCGGCGGCTTGCAAATTGGTATGGTCCTTCGACTGTCCTAACGGGGAACTTTGGGTCAAAATCGCGATATCCGGCGTGGACCAAGAGGGGGCAAGGTTGAACATGGTTTCTGAATTGCAGGTGGGTCAACCTGATAAAGAGGCGACCACGGATAGGGCCAAGGAGGCGACCAAGAACAGGTCCAAGGAATTCATGCAGGTATGGAAGCGTTTGAAAGCCTCCGCCACTCAAACCTGGAATCAAGCCTTGGGGGTGATCGAAGTTGAAGACCCTGATACTGCACGAATACGGACCTTTTACACGGCCTTGTACCGTTGCATGATTCACCCCAGTTTGGCAAGCGATGCCGATGGTCGTTACCGTGGAAGGGATGGGTTGATCCACCGTGCCGAGGGTTTTGATTACTACACGGTGTTCTCCTTGTGGGATACCTACCGCGCCTTGCATCCACTGTGGACCTGGTTGGACCCCAGGCGAACACGCGATTTTGTGATGACCTTTCTTGCGCAGTACAAGCAGGCCGGGCGTTTGCCTGTTTGGGAATTTGCATCCAACGAAACCAATTGCATGATTGGTTATCATTCGGTCTCGGTGATTGCGGATGCGATGGTCAAGGGGATTCAAGGATTTGATCGAAAATTGGCCCTTGAGGCCATGCAACACAGTGCGAACCAAGACTACGAGGGTATCGCCTATCTACGGGATCATGGTCACTTGAATGTGGAGGCTTGTTCGGAATCGGTTTCCAAACAGCTGGAGTATGCCTACGATGATTGGTGCATAGCGCAGGCGGCCCTTGCAACGGGGGATAGCTTGCTCTACAGAACGTACTTGCAGCGTTCGGGTTCATGGCGCAATATCTTGGATTCCGCTTCAGGGATGATGAGACCGCGGGTGAACGGTCAGTGGCTTAGCCCTTTCGATCCCAGGGAGGTTAACAACCATTACACCGAAGCCAATGCCTGGCAGACCTCCTTCTACGTCCCTCAAGACGTGTACGGTTGGGTCGAAACCGTTGGTGGGCCTGTTCGTGCCGAAGCCCTGCTGGATACCTTGTTCCTCACCCAATCCAAAACAATAGGCAGGGAACAAGCGGATATCACCGGTTTGATTGGGCAATATGCCCACGGCAACGAGCCTTCTCATCATATCGCCTACCTCTATCATTACCTTGGCAAGCCTGCCAAAACGCTGGCTCAGGTTCGCCGAATCCAGAATGAGTTTTACAGCGATCGTCCTGACGGGTTAATCGGTAACGAAGACTGTGGGCAAATGAGTGCATGGTATGTTCTGAGTTCCTTGGGTTTGTATCCATTGGCGCCGGGGTCCACGGAGTGGATTTGGTCGGTGCCTTCCTTGGCCAAGGTTACCGTTCATTTACCTCAAGCCTCGAATCATTGGCCTCCAAAGAAGAAGCTCATCTTGAATACTTCGGCCCCATACAGGCGCGGTACGGCATGGCCTCAACGCTTTTGGAACAAGGCAAGGCAACCGCATGCCTTGAGCATTGATCATCGGCAGTTGATGGAGGGTGGGGTATGGGATATAGGTTCGGAGGGCGAAATGGCTGCAGGGGCGGGTTTGTCGGAGATCCCCTTCCAGCTTCCTGCCGTACAGGAACGAAGCAAGAATTTTCGTTCGGTTCCTTTGATCGAGGCCTCCTCTGCGCGTTTCGGAGATTCACTCTGCGTGAGCATTCGCGCCGATCGATCCTCCAACGGGATACGCTATGCCTTGGGCTCGGCAGATCCGGTCAAGGATGGCTTACCCTACACGGGTCCATTGACGCTCTACCGTTCCGATACCGTATCTGCGGTGGCGATTGATGCGGAGGGTCGCCCGGGTTTCGTGGTTTCTGCTCGTTACAGTCGAATCGACCCCAACCTGAAGGTCTCGTTGACCTATCCCTACAACCGACAATACCATGCAGGGGGTCCCTTGGCTTTGGTGGATGGAATCGAAGGTGACGGAGCATGGCGCAAAGGTCATTGGCATGGATACCAGGGGAATCCTTTCGAAGCCGTGCTTGAATTGCCCAAAGCCACGATGGTGGATTCCATCGACGCTGGTTTTCTGCAGGATGTCCGTTCCTGGATCGTATTGCCCGCCAAGGTCGGATTTTGGGGCAAAAAATCCTCCACCGATGATTGGGTATTCTTGGGCGAAACCACTCATCAACAGAATGTTACCAACTTAGAAGTCTTTCGTCAACCCTTGGGCATTCGCTGCGCTGCTCCAGGTCCTTGGTCCTATCTCAAAGTAAACGCTCAGCAATACGGCACCCTTCCTGCTTGGCATCCTGGTGCTGGAGGGGATAGCTTTATTTTTGTGGACGAAATCCGGTGGAAATAATCAACCCACTCCTTACCGAGTTGCTCGATTTTGGAGTTTAGTTTAGAATTGAACCCGGTGTTACGGCGCCAACCTCTCCACGATCCATTCGGTATCGAGGCTGTCGCGGCGGTAGCGCAAACGATCATGCAGGCGGCTGGGTCGCCCCTGCCAAAATTCAATGCTTAAGGGCTGCAAACGATATCCGCCCCAATATTCAGGCCTGGGGATCGGCATGTCCTCTGCATACGCGCTCTTGGTCACCTCCATCAAGCGATTCAATTCCGTTCTGGATTCCACGATCTTGCTTTGGGGACTGGCCCAAGCGCCGATCCGACTGCCTCGAGGCCTGCTCTGAAAATAATCGTCTGACTCATTGTCGTTCAATCGACTCACAACCCCTGCAATCCGAACCTGCCGTTCCAGCACATCCCAGAAAAAAGTCAATCCAGCTCGTGGGTTTTCTGACAATTGCTTGCCTTTGTGGCTGTTGTAATTGGTAAAGAAGACCATACCCTCTTGGTCCACCCCCCGTAACAAGACCATGCGGCCTTCTGGCTGTCCATCTTCACCGCAAGTGGACAAGCAGCATGCATGCGGTTCGGCCATTT
>RFMW01000041.1 GCA_009927485.1 Sphingobacteriia bacterium | reverse complement strand
TTGGTCGGTTCCGGTCAGGGCCTGGATTTCCTCCGCAAATTCCCGAATCGTGATTTCGTGGGGGTTGCCAATGTTCACCGGGCTGGCGTAATCGCTGTTCAAAAGTCGATAGATGCCCTCAATCAAATCATCCACATAACAAAAGGAGCGGGTTTGGCTTCCATCCCCAAAGACGGTAAGTGGTTCTCCCCGCAGGGCCTGGCCAATAAAAGCCGGCAGGGCCCGGCCATCATTCAAGCGCATTCGGGGACCGTAGGTGTTGAAAATGCGTACAATTCGGGTCTGCAAACCGTGGTACGTGTGGTAAGCCATGGTGATGGCCTCTTGAAAGCGCTTGGCTTCGTCGTAAACACCGCGCGGGCCCACCGGATTCACATTGCCCCAATAGGACTCGGTCTGCGGATGCACCAAAGGATCCCCGTAAACTTCCGAGGTGGAGGCCACCAGAATGCGGGCTTTTTTGTCGCGGGCTAAGCCCAGCAAATTGTGGGTTCCCAGCGACCCAACTTTGAGGGTCTGGATCGGTATCTTCAGGTAATCGATGGGGGATGCAGGCGAGGCAAAATGCAAAATGTTATCGACCGGACCGGGAACATGGACAAAGCGGGAAACATCTTGATGATAAAACTCAAAGTTCGGCGAAGGCATCAAATGCGCCAGATTACGCATGTCCCCGGTAATGAGGTTGTCCATGCCGATGACCTTGTGCCCTTCGGCCAAGAAACGATCGCAGAGATGGGATCCGAGAAAACCGGCGGCTCCGGTAACAATGGTGACTTGGCGTCTTTGGCTCATGGCTTTGGGATTAGGGGTTACCAATGTTACGGTAGTGAAAACCTCTTGCCCTCAATTCCGAAGCTTGGAATTGATTACGACCGTCAAAAATAACTTTACGTCGTAACAAGGATTCGACACGGTCCCATTCAGGGATGCGGAATTCGGGCCATTCGGTGATAAGAACCAGGGCATCAGCACCTTGAATGGCAGAATACGGATCCGGGGAATAGGTAATGCGTTCTCCCAGTTGATGCTTGGCTTCGTGCATGGCAACCGGATCGTAGGCCCGAACCTGGGCCCCTGCGGCCAACAACTCTTCAATGATCACGACCGAGGGCGCTTCGCGCATATCGTCAGTTTTGGGCTTGAAGCTCAAACCCCAAATTCCAAAACACAAACCGTGCAGGTCGGCACCAAAATGTTCCCGAATTAAACGACCCATGACTTTCTTTTGGTCTTCGTTGACTTCCTCGACCGCTTCGAGAATGCGCATGCGGTGACCGTTTTCTTTGGCGGTGCGGATGAGGGCTTTGACATCCTTGGGGAAGCAGGAACCCCCGTAACCCACCCCCGGGTAAATAAATTTATTCCCGATTCGAGGATCGCTCCCGATGCCTTTACGGACTTGGTCAACGCTGGCGCCCATGATATCGCAGAGCAGGGCTACATCGTTCATGAAGCTGATCTTGGTGGCAAGCATCGCATTCGCGGCGTATTTGGTCATTTCGGCCGAGGGAATGTCCATAAAAAGGATGGGGTGGCCGTT
>RFMW01000153.1 GCA_009927485.1 Sphingobacteriia bacterium | reverse complement strand
GTTGCTGTTGCTGGTGTTTCCGTCCACTTGGGTCACCCTGCCCGTCAATTCCTGGTGAGTTCCACGAACCGCACCCCCGTCCCAAATCCCCAATTTGGTGACATAAAAGAAAGGTTGGGAACCGTTCGGGCCATTCACACAGCACAGGGTAAGCCGTTGCCCGTTCAGGTTCAAACCAAGGCTACCGCCCGGCCAAAGGCGGTCTGTTCGGCTGCTTTGGGCCGCCCCCAGATTATTTGTTTCATGGAAGAGAGGGGGTAGCCCTCCTTCTCTCAAGGATTTGAATTCCGAGACTCGATCACCCTGCACCACACGGAGGGGCAATGATCGTGCCACCCATGCGCGGCGCTCTTCGGCATGCTTGTTTCGGTGCAATCCCCCCCATTCCTCAGCCAGGCCAACCAGCGTTGCATTAAATTTCTTGGATTCAAGACTCTGTCTCGGGCTTTGGCCTTCAAGGAAAGGAGACCCCTTGATGATTAACGGAAGGGAATCTTGAGCAAATACCGAAAAAGAAGGCAATACCGAGAGGGAAATCCACACCGAGATGGAAGTCCACACCAAAAGGAGTGCTGTGGCCAAATTTTTCAAGACTCTCAAAGGCATGGGATACGAAGCGGATACGAAGCAGAGAAGAGGCGGATACGAGGGTTTCTATCAAAGATACAGCCCCAAACCCTGTTAATTTCTTTCCAAATGGACCTCCATGAATGCAAACGGGCCATCAAAGACGGCCCGGATGGTAATGATTGAAGAGGAGGAGGGTGGGCGCACACGGATTCGAACCGCGGACCCTCTGCTTGTAAGGCAGATGCTCTGAACCAGCTGAGCTATGCGCCCTTAACGGGCCGCAAATATAAGCCAAAATGAAGCGTTATCACCTAACCATTGCCCTTTCTTGGGGTGCTCCGTCATAATTTCAACCCGCTATGCGCTCCATCTATTACCAAAACAGCCGCTGGAAATTCGTCTTGCTCCTGATCGCCTTGATCATTGGGGGCCTTTCGTTGTACTACACCAACCGAATGGTCCACAGCGTCCGCAAGCAAGAACGCAAAAACATGGAGCTCTGGGCCAATGCAACCAAGGCCCTTAGCCTCAGTGGGGAATTTGATGCAAGCCTCGAGGTTCTGGTGGAGATCATACAGGCCAATGACAATATCCCCGTAATCCTCACCGATGCCAATCGATCCATTCTTTCCTATAACAACATCAACGACAAGAAAGCAGCGAAGCCAGGGTATTTGGAAAATATGATTTTGGAGATGGAAACCCAGCACCCGCCCATTGTTATTCAAGCAGGAATGGGGAACACCAATTATATTTTCTATTCAGATTCTCTGCTCTTGTATCAACTTCGCTATTATCCGCTGTTCCAACTCTTGGTAATTTGTGTTTTCTTGGCCATATCCTATGCGGCTTTCAACACCAGTCGGCGCTACGAACAAGATTTCTTGTGGGTGGGCATGGCCAAAGAAACCGCCCATCAATTGGGCACTCCGATATCCTCGCTCATGGCCCTGCATGCTCAAATGGAATCGAACCATGCCGAGACCTTGGTTTCGAAGAACCCTGCTTTGGCAACTTCCCAATATGGGCTTTGGTTGAACACTTTTGCCAAAGACCTTCAACGACTTGAGAACATCACCGAGCGATTTTCCAAAATTGGCTCGACCCCTGTCATGGAGCGTTTATCCATGACCGAAACCTTGGAACACAGCTTGGATTATCTCCAATCCCGAACACCTTCCAACATTACCTTTACCAAAGAAATAGCGGCCGATTTGCCCCCCATACCGCATAACCGCGCACTCATGGAATGGGTGATTGAAAATTTGGTCAAAAACGCAGTGGATGCGATGCCGAACGGGGGGCTGTTGCATTGCCATCTGCATCAAATACGGCAACACCTGGTCCTGGACGTCCGCGATACTGGGATCGGCATCCCCCGCTCTCGGCACCAACTTGTTTTCAAGCCGGGGATATCCACCCGACGTCGTGGTTGGGGCCTTGGTTTAACCTTGGCCCGTCGGATCGTCGAGCTCAATCACCACGGGAGTATTCGGGTTTGGCATTCCGAAACCAACAAAGGGACCACCTTCCGTATTCGTTTGCCCATGGAAGGGCTGCATAAGCGCAAGACCTGGCTTGGTAAATTTTTTGATATACAGCCATGATGACCAACTTCAGCCATCGTTGTAACATCATATGCTTTGTGATTTGGATCACCGCATCCCTGACCGTCTATAGCTTGCCTGCCTCTTCGATGGAGCCTGGAGTAACGAGCGATATCCTCCCCATGCCGAAAAAACCGAGGCTCCTCCAGTACCCTCCCTGGAAAAGGCCCTTGTGGCAAGTGCACACCGTTTATGGACTCTACAGCGCCGGCGGGGATTTGGGAAATCGGTTTGGGCCTTCTTCGATGGTGGGTCTCGAATTGCAACGGCAATCGCCTCCTAATGGTTGGATATGGAGCCTACATGGAGGGCATCTCTTTGGAGCACAAGTCAAAGAAAATTCTCTCTTTGGGGCCATAGCCACGGCAAGCGGGGATATTATCACCGCCAACGGGGTCTTCGAGGATTACCGTTTACGGCAATTCGGTTGGTTTGTCGAAGGGAGATTAGGCAAAATCGTGTTCCCCATGGGCCCGCAAGGCTCCGGAATCCGCCTAGACCTGGGCATAGGAATGTTGCAACACAAAATTTGGATCGAAACACCGAACAACAATTCTCCGCAATTGAGCAGCGAATACAAGCGAGGCTACGACAGGCTTTGCGATGGCTTGAGTCTAAGTCAAAGTTTGACCTACCATTATTTGTCTGCGAATCGCCTGATTAATTTTCAGGTTGGAGTCGATTTGATTCAGGCGTTTACGCGGGAGCGTCGCAGCGTGCGGTACGATACCGGATTACGGGCCCACGATGCACGTCGTGACCTCCTGGACGGGCTCAAATTTTCTTGGATCCTGCCTATCTACGAAAGAAGCGAGAAAGCCGACCTATATTTCGATTAATGTTGGCATCCACTGCACGCTACGAAGGCGCCTATACGTTGGCGATGCGCCTATATTCCAGGCTGATAGGACTGGCCGCATCCCTGGGACACCGGCGAGCGGCCGCCTTGGTTCAAGGACGTCAACATACCGAACAATACCTTCGACAAGCAGGCAACACGCAGGGTTATGTTTGGTTTCATGCCTCCTCGGCGGGAGAATTGGAACAAGCTTTGCCTTTGATGCAAGCATGGAGAGCACAGCGCCCCAAAGACCCCATCCTTCTAAGCCTTTATTCCCCTTCGGCGTACCGGGCAGGGTATTGCCCGTCCGAAGCAGATTTGTGCCTGATGATGTCGGCGGATTTGCCGGAGCATGTCCACCTGTGGATAAAGGTCCTTCGGCCTCGTTTGGCAATTTTCATCAAGTACGATTATTGGTACCATCATTTTCGCTGCCTGAACCAACATCGCATCCCCCTCTACATAGCCTGCGCCAAATTGTCCTCTCAATCCCTGTGGCTAAGGCCGTTTGCAAGACCCCTTTGGTCGGCGATGGCATCTTCGGTATCTGAATTTTGGGTGCAGGACCAAAGTACCGTCGATTTGTTAGTAAGAAGCGGCATACCCCAAGCCGTGGTCTGCGGGGATACTCGCTACGACAGGGTTTTGAAGGTTGCGGAGCTCCCCTTGAATGATCGCATCCTGCATGCCTTTGCTCAAAACAGTCCTAATCCTGTCATGATTGGGGGCTCCACATGGCCCGAAGATCATCGCTACCTGCTGTACGGCCTCGTGGAGCAGCACCACCAAATCTCGCCCAAGTTTCCGCAAGGTCGTTGGAAACTCATGCTTGTACCGCATGAAATAAACCCACCGCAAATACAGGCATTGAATCGCCTACTGCAAGAAATTTCCGCCTCGATGTCCCCCCCATTGCGCTGGCAATGTTATTCGCAAATCAATCCACACAGCACCAGCCTCCAGGTTGATTTGGCATCGTTGGATGTTCTTATCGTGGATCAGAAAGGCCTGCTGTCCAGGCTCTACCGTTATGGGCAAGCCGCTTGGATCGGCGGTGGATTCGGTGCAGGCCTACACAATGTTTTGGAGGCTGCGGTTTACGGATTGCCCGTTGGTTTTGGTCCACGATACCATGGATTTGCAGAGGCCGAGGCTTTGTTGGAACGAGGCTTCGCGACAGCATACACCACCGGAAATCGATTCCGCAATTATTTTGGTCAAAATCAAGACTCAACCGCCTTCGATTTTTATCAAAAAGCTGGCGGAACTACGCCTGACCTTCAAGCTCAAATCAGAGCATTCTGCCAATCGCAGGCAGGCGCAACCAAGCGTTGCCTGGAGAGAATCAACCTTAACAGCTGAGGCTTACCTAAAGGCTGAGGCTTACCTCAACGAGCAGGGGAGCTAGCACCTGTGGTAGGACAAGCACCCCAAGTCGGCACCCCGTTACAGAATACCAAAGGCTGTCCGTTGGTCCCCGGTGGGATCATTAACCATTCTGTGCCATTCCAATACGCCATAGCCCCGGGAGCCCCCGATGCGGGAAGTCCCGCAGAACCCGAAAAGCCTGAAGCGGTGCGAAGCCCGGAACCGCTTCCGGATGCTACTGACCCAGCGGTAGCGGCATACAGGGCAAAGGGCACCGAGAGTAATTGCTGGCCCCCGAGGAACTGATAATTCGTGGAACCGTTCAGATCAACTTCGGTACGGATAAAATAAGGGCCATCGGACCAATCCAAGCCCAACATGGTTCCGGTGGCCACCAAGCCTGCACCAAACTCAAAGGACACCAAACCGTTTGCGTTGGTGGTCAATGCATGAGTCTCGCTGTAAACGGTAGCGCCACCGATGCTGTCACGGGTCAAGGCCGTCCTTACCCCAACTGCCTGATTGCGAACCAATTCCCCGGCAGAATTTCTCACCACGGCCTGATACGAAATCCTATCCGATACCCCATATCGAACACGGAGACTGCATACCCCGGAAACCACGGGATTTGAACATCCGGTAATCACCGCCCTAAAATAAGAATTGTTATAAGACTGATCGGCCGAGGCAATTGCAAGGGACGCTGAATTTGCCCCACTCAAACCAGCACCGTTGGATAGATTGGTCCAAACGGTACCAATCAGCCTTTGCCATTGATAAGCCTGCGCGTTGGTTGCGGATACCGAAATCGTGACCGGGGCATTGCGTGGAACGGTCAAATTGGAAACCGGAGAAGCCGTAATGGTTGCCGCCGATTGCAAGGTCACCGAACCGCCCACAAATTGGGTATTGGAAATAATGTCCGCATTGGCATCCGCATACTCGCAATTGCCTGGCGTAACCAAATCCCAACCTAATGATGTGGAAGTCGAGGCCGAAATATTGGTGGCAATAACCTTGAATTTCATTTTGAACAAAAGACCGGATAAGTTGGTAGGGTTCAGGTCAAACCAAGCCACGCGGAATTGCCTCCCCAATCCGGGAAAGACTCCGCAATTGTATAGAAAATTGTTGGAAAAACCTGGATGCAGATCGGAAATCAAATTCAGGCATTGCAATTTGGTGGAATCGTAGGTAACCGATAAGGAAACTGCTCCCACATTGTTGACCAAATCCACCGAAACCGGTATGGATACCGTATCTCCAGGACAGCCGCTCACGTTGCCAATGGTGGTCACGACAGGCACCACCACCCGAAGAGTGGACGTGGAGGAAGTCAAAGGATTACCGCAAGCCCCGCTCACCAGCACACGGTACACCGTATTGTTCAGCGAGCCTGCAATGTTGGTGATACTCATCGAAGCCGCTGTTGCGCCGCTGATTCCGCTTCCGTTGGCCAGGTTGGTCCAGGTACTTCCGCTCTGCCTCTGCCATTGATAGGAAGCGGCATTGGTCGCGGTCACAGCGAAGGTGGCAGTCGCCCCGGCAATGACCTGAAGATTCGCCTGCGGTTGTTGGGTAATCGAAGGAGCAACAGCCGCTGCAATGTTTCCGTTGAAATAACTTACATTGGGCAGAACATTGGCCGCCGAATCAGCCAACTCGCAATTCCCCGGTGTCACCAAATCCCATACCATGCTTGAATTCCCGTTGGCAACAAAGCGCATGTTCAATATCACCCCGTTCAGGTTGATTGGCACAATGTTAAACCAAGCAATCCGCACCTGCGGGGTATTCCCCATCATGGTTGCATTGACGATGAGGTTGGAGCCCAGGCCCGGGTTCGCTCCGTTGTAACCTACATAAGTCAAATTTGCATTGTTATAATTAAGGGACAGGGATATCGCCCCTAGATTGTTGGCATTCAAAATCGAAATAGGGACGGAAACGGTATCCCCACCGCAAGAACTTACGGTACCAGCGCGCACCTGTATTGTTTGGGCGCTTACGGATTGGAAAGCTATGGCGGCAATGACGACAACAACGGCGCCCACAAGAGCTTGTTTCATTCGTGAGGAAATGGAAGAGATTTTCATGGGAATAAAAATTTGGAAAAGATTTATGCTTTACGGAGAAATTGCTTATCGAGGGAAATTATTTAAAGCGTGACGCTTATCGGCGAATTACCAAGGATAAATTTTGATGGACGAGGTCGAGGCTGCTGCCGATTTGAGCCTGTACCCTTGCCAGGTAACGACCCTCTGCCAGAGCATGAGCAGGGATTTCATGCCGAAGACGACCCGCCGAAGGCGTAGTAATTTCGTCCATCCAAACCACCCTTCCCCGGCTGTCCAGCAATTCCATACGGACAAACCCGGTGCCTACTGGCAAATCAAAGTCAAAGTATGCTTGGTTATGAGCCGGATTGGGGTACAAGGCCACATGCCAACCCTGGGACGGGGCAAGGACTTTGGGGATCCGTAGTTGCACCATATCGAGGGGATCGGCATTCAGGTCCGCAATTTCGCTGAGGTCCTTCATCTGCCAAGTGCTCTCGGAATGGCCTTTGACCTTCAATTCAAAGAGAGGCTCCCCTTGTTTCAAGGACTTTCCTGCAACATTGCTCCATCCAACCCGTAATTCTCCGCCCTGGTAATTCCATAACAAATCTTCGCGGCTCAGTACCGACCGAAGATCCACCACCTCCAAGCCCTCGGGGCCTTGAACCACCACCGAAAGTGCCCCCATTTCCAGGGCACGATCCGCATAGACCGGCAGCCATTGTTCGGCATCGTTGGCGTAACGAACGGCATCGTAGGCCATATCCAAACGAACAGGTTGCCTTGCACTCGATGGCGTGAAAGACCCGTTGACATCCCCGTAGGTCAGCCCTTTGAGGTTGATGTTCTGCGTCTGCCCGTTGGCGGTTACTGCAACGGTTTCAAAGTACCAATCCCCAGCGGTGAATGAAGAGCTTAGGTTATTAAACCTACGCGTGATGAGCAAGGCATCGTTGGCGTTGATGGAGGCACTTGCGTTGACATCAGCGACCGCCAATCGCATTCCCAGCAGAGGAGTCGACCCGGTGAAATGCTGACGCACCCTCAAGGCATCGGTCGCATTGACCCCACCCCAAGGCTTGGTGCTGCTGGCACTGAGGTTGTACGAACCATCCGGAAAAGCACTGAGCTCATAGGCCCCCGCGGTGGTGGTGGTTGCCGTGGCGGCTACAGCGGATTGGAGAGTGCGCACTTGAACGGAACAATTGTTCATTGGGGTTAAGGCGCTGTTATCGTACCGGAGCAGGCCCGTGATTTTGTTGTCCTGGTAGGTTTGCTGAAGGCCTTGGTTGAGCCTGGGCTCGCTGCCGGATCCCAATTGAAGGTGGAAGGGCTGACCCAACGAATAAGACCATTGCACCGTTCCGTTGTTGAAATCTTTGCCGGCAGTGACCGTACCCGATTGGGCTGAAACCCATTCCGGAAATGCTAGCCAAGTTGCCAAGAGAACCAGCGAACAGCCTCCGGAGATCTTCGATAAAAACGAGCTTCTGTTCATCAAAACGAGTTTTATAGGGCGCTATTGAATTAAAAAACTATGTGATGTTCAACCTGTAGCAACCGATTTACCTTAAAATTAAATCGATTGGGCGAAAGAGAGTCCTTGTTACTGGATTTCAATGAAATTTAATTTGCCTTTAAATTTCAATCAGCATTCGGTAGGGGTCTTCAAGGTACTCTTTGACCCTTACAAGGAAGCTCACCGAGTCTTTGCCGTCAATTAGGCGGTGATCGTAGCTGAGGGCCAGGTACATCATGGGCCTAATGACAACCTGCCCCTGCATTGCGATGGGTCTCTCCACAATATTGTGCATTCCCAGGATGGCACTTTGTGGAGCGTTGATGATGGGCGTGGAGAGCATGGATCCAAAAACACCACCGTTCGTAATGGTAAAGGTGCCCCCCGCCATTTCATCCACCGAAAGCGTTCCTTCTCTGGCCTTCGCTGCCAAGCGCGCGATCTCCCTCTCAATTTCATGCAGCGCCAGACGATCTGCACCCCGAACCACAGGAACCATAAGGCCTCGAGGTGCAGAGACCGCAATACTCAAGTCCACGTAATCGTGATAAACCAATTCATCCCCGTCGATGGAGGCATTGATGACCGGAAATTCCTTCATCGCTAGGCAAACTGCTTTGCTGAACAAAGACATGAATCCAAGACCCACCCCGTATTTCTCTTTGAAGGAATCCTTGTAGCGCGATCTCATTTCCATCAAGGGACCCATGTTGACCTCGTTGAAGGTGGTCAACATGGCGGTTTCGTTTTTGACGGCTACCAAACGCCTGGCGATGGTTTTGCGAAGTTGACTCATCCTTTCTCTCCGCTGTGGCCCTGTTGGCGTACTCGTTTGTACAGGTTTATCCGCCAGGTTTGCAAGGGTCGTTTGCTGAACGACCGTGGTCGAGGTCGGAACGGAAACAGGGGCCGGAACAGAAACAGTGACCGGAACAGAAACAGGGGCCGGAACAGAAACAGGGACCGGTTCGGAAACAGGGCCTGTAGAAAGGGGCGCCGAAGTTGATGGACTCGGTGCTGAAGCAAGTTCCGAACTTTCGATGGTGGCCACAAGGGCACCAACCGCCACGGTACTTCCCTCCGCGGCTACAATGCGGAGGATGCCTGCCTGCTCGGCATTCAATTCCATGGTGGCCTTATCGGTTTCTAATTCGCATAACATTTCGTCCATTTGAACGCTGTCACCGTCCTTCTTGAACCAGCGACCGATCACCACTTCCGATATGGACTCACCCACAACCGGAATAATCACCTCAATTTGTGCCATATAAATTCAAATTTCTAATCATTGGATTGGATAATCAATTGTTAGGGATTCACGGAATTTTGTTGCAAAACTTACAAAGTAAAGGCCTGCTGAACAAGGCCTTGCTGCTCACGCTCGTGGACCTTGGCGTAACCCGTGGCCGGTGAAGCGCTGGACTTACGCGAAATTAATTTGAGGGAGCGATTTTGCTCAAAGCGAAGCATGTAGGTCCATGCACCCATGTTCTTGGGCTCCTCTTGTACCCAATAAAATTCAGCTTTGGGATAACGCAGATACACAGCGTCCAATTGAGGCTCGGGCATAGGGTACAATTGTTCAAAGCGAACAATGGCTACATCTTTGCGTTGGTTTTCTTGGGAATATGCTAACAAATCATAATAAATTTTGCCGGTGCAGAACAAGACACGACGAATCTTGCGAGGATCGGCATGGGGATCGTCGATAATTTCTTGAAATCCTCCTTGGGTTAACTCATTCAAGGATGAAACACAGGCAGGATGACGAAGCAAGGCCTTGGGAGTCATCACGACCAAAGGTTTACGGAAAGCCCAGGCTTGTTGTCGTCGCAACAAATGAAAGAAATTTGCTGGACTGGTGCAATTGGCCACCACCATGTTCATCTCGGCCGCTAATTGCAGGAAACGCTCCGGCCTGGCACTGGAATGTTCCGGGCCCTGACCCTCGTAACCGTGGGGTAGGAGCAGAACCAAACCGCTCATACGCCGCCATTTGGACTCACCGCTGCTCAAAAATTGATCAATGATGGTTTGAGCTCCGTTCGAAAAATCACCGAATTGAGCCTCCCAGACCACCAAGGCATTTGGGGAAGCCATGGAAGTATCCGTATTCAAAGCCAAGCACTGCATATTCCGAAAGCAAGGAATTGTAAATCGAAAAGGCGCCCTGCTCGCCAGGCGCAATATGGTTCAAAAAGACATGAAGCGCATTGTTTCGTTCATCCCTGGCAGCGGCATGTCGATGCGAGAAGGTCCCCCTCACCACATCTTGACCGGATATCCGGACCTTTCTTCCCTCCAGCAACAAGGAACCGTACGCCAACAATTCTGCAAGGGCCCAATTGATTTGACCCTGCTCAAAGGCGCTTTGGCGCTCTTTCATTAATTTATCGACTTTGCGCAGAACCTGGAAATCATCGGGTACCGTGGTCAAGGCCTTGATCACCTTTGCGAGATTCTCTTGGGTGACCGCCGTTTGTGGCGAGGCGTTGAAATCTTCGTAGGAGGATTTGCGCATCACCTGCCATTCCTTTTCCAGAGGCTGGAGCGTGTATTGGACTTCGTTCTGTTTGACTTTGTTCAGGCGGTCTTGCAGCAAGGCCTTGAATTTCTCTTCCATTTCGACCGCTAGGTCAGCCGTTACTTGTCCACTGAGCTCCAACCTGTTGCTATACACTCTGCGCGGGTCAGGGTGATTCTCGATCAATCCGTAAAGGGTGGGTTGGGTGAATTTGGGTTCATCGGATTCGTTGTGCCCATGCCTTCTGTAACAAAGCATATCCACATAGATATCCCGGCCAAATTTCTGACGGAAAGCGACGGCCATCTCGACCGCAAAAACCACAGCCTCCGCATCATCCCCGTTGACATGGAGCACAGGGCAACCCAAGCCCAAGGCCAACGATGTACAATAATCCGAGGTACGGGCGTCATCAAAATCCGTAGTGAATCCAATTTGATTATTGATCACAAAGTGTAGGGTGCCCCCGGTAAGGTACCCCTTGAGACCGGACATTTGGGCAACTTCCGAAGGGACACCTTGGCCGGCCAATGCCGCATCGCCGTGAATCAGGATGGGCAAAATCTTGCGATAATCTTTGTTATACAACATATCGCATTTAGCACGGACAAAGCCCTCCAGAACCGGATCCACAGCCTCCAAATGCGATGGGTTAGGCACCAAGTCAAGATGCAATTCTTGGCCTTCCGCCCAAGTAAATTGGGATGCAAAACCCAAATGGTATTTGACATCCCCGTCCCCGAAGCTGAGATCAGGATCTTTGATGCCTTCGAATTCATTGAATATGTATTCGTACGTTTTTCCGAGAATATTGGCCAGGACATTAAGGCGTCCACGGTGAGCCATCCCAATGGCCACAGCCTCCACACCCAATTCACCTCCACGACGAAGGATGGCATCCAGCGCGGGGATGGTATTTTCTCCTCCTTCGAGGGAGAAGCGCTTCTGACCCACAAATTTCTTGTGCAGAAAATGCTCAAAAACCACCGCCTCGTTGAGTTTGCCCAAGATTCGCTTTTTCTTTTCCAAATCGAACCCGTAATCCTCCGGGCGTTGTTCAAAGTAATCCTTGCACCAATCCCGAATTTCCTTCTCACGAATATGTTGGAATTCGATCCCAATACTCCCGCAATAGATTCGCTGCAAGCGGTTAAGGGTATCTCGCAAGGCAACACCCCCTGTCACGGCATAACCCGTGTCCATATCAGCCTCCGTTAATCCAAAATCCTCAAGAGCCAAGCCCGGATTCCGGTCTTTGCGGGGGCGAATCGGGTTGGTCTGCGACACCAGATGGGCCCGGCTGCGGTAAGCCTCCATTAACATGGCCACCTTGACATCCCTGGCATCCCCCCCCTTGGACCCGGCACCAGACGCCGCAAAATCAAATCCCTCAAAAAACCTTGCCCATTGTAAATCCACAGAGGCGGGATCGTTGTTGTATTGTTGGTACAACGCTTCGATGGCCACAGCATCGGAGGCGGTCAAAAACGAAAATTGATGCATGGAATTTGAAATAGGGAAATTGATTGCCATGCAAAATTAGCTTTTCCTTGGAATAAAAATATTGCATATACAACATAAAATGGAGAATTTACCCCCAAATCGCCCCGTAGTCCTCATATCAGGAGGGAGTGGGCTCATCGGAACGGCCCTGGCGAACCACCTTGCAGACAAGGGTTGCGAGGCCAGAATTCTGGGCCGTCAAGGGAAAAACCAGCCAAGGCGAAACCTCAATGTGCCCTCAGCGCGGATTGTCGAAGGAGAGACCCGAGGAAAAATCACGCATTGGGCATGGAATCCAGCATTGGGTCAGGTGGACGGAGCGGCCTTGGAGGGCGTCACCCACGTTGTGAATCTGGCAGGGGCCGGAATCGCCGAGAAGGCCTGGACAACCCTACGGCGAAAGGAGCTCCTCGAAAGCCGCACCCTTAGCGCCATTTTCCTGAAAAAAATCCTTGCCGAACGACCTCAAGGGGCCATTGAACGCATCGTGACCGCCTCCGCCATCGGCTATTATCCTTCCGGAGAAGATTTGGCGATCGAATCAAGCCCACCAGGCCAAGGCTTCCTGGCCATGCTCACCCAAGCATGGGAACAAAGCACCGAACCCCTCAACACCATTGCCCCACTGACCACCCTGCGTATTGGTCTGGTACTCTCCGCCCGTGGTGGACTGCTTGGACCGCTCTTGCCCGTGACCCGCCTTGGTCTCGGCGCTTCCATGGGGACTGGTCGTCAATGGATGTCCTGGATTCACCAGGAGGATATGGTGCGCTTGATTGCCCATGCCTTGTTCGCCCCCAATTGGTCACCGGGGATTTACAATGCCGTTGCACCTTTGCCCCGCCGCCATCTGGAATTTATGCGCAGCCTGGCCGATTCCGTTCATCGCCCCCTTTGGTTGGCCGTACCTGCATGGCCCCTTCGTTGGATCATGGGCGAAAGAGCCGATCTCCTCTTGAATGGGGTCAAAGCCTCCTCGCAGAAAACAATGGACGCAGGTTTTACCTTTTCATATCCGGATTTGCGTCCTGCGCTGAAGAATTTACTCCATAAGTAACATTGCTTGAACTAATCAAGTCACCGGCCCATTGCGGCTTCCGGATGCAGGGGTTGCTGTTGCATCATGAACTTGGTCAACTCCTCCGCCATCATAGGGGCCAGGAGTACCCCTTTGGCTCCGAAACCATTGAATACAAAATGATTCGATAATTTCGGATCTGCGCCAACGTAAGGCCTACGGTCATGTGAAGAAGGGCGAATGCCGGCTTTGTAAGTCAAATTCTTGACCTTGGGCCACCATGGTCCTAACATTTTCTGCAAGTCGGCATTCAAACGTGCCTTGCCTTCCTCGGTAGGAACGGGCGACAATCGATTCCATTCGAAGGTGGCCCCCGCCCGAAAGCGTTGCCCACCCAACGGCTGAATAAACAATTCCTTTTTGAACAATTTGTTTTGAGGCCATCCTTCCAGCTCAAATTCAACCAGCTCGCCTTGGGCGGGGCGCATAGCGGACAATGATTGCTGTTCCTTCCATGCGTAAAACCCACGCGCATCCACAATCATCTTGGTATGGCCCTCGCCAAGAACATTGCTCAACGTCGATTCTGGATAAGGCTCTTGGACGAAGCAACCCTTGAGTTCCCATGCTGCATGGCAGGCTTGCAGGTATTGCTCCACGTTTAACCAACCGGATGCCTTCACAATTCCCCAAGCCTTCACGTCCCAATGTTGACAAATTCGGTTCATGGCCTGGCCTTCCTGATCCCCCTCGTTCATGTCAAGCCAATCCGGGTATTCTTCCATTTTACGTCGCCAATGGGCGACTTGTTCCTCTTCGGTCAGCGGCTTCCAATACGGAACATGGGACATCAACGGTATGCCGAAATATCGCTCCTCCTGAGCAAAGAAGTCCAACATTTTCGGTACAGCCTCCTCGACTCTCCAACCCGGAATCAAACGGTGGAAATTGATTGGGCAATAAATCCCCGCGGCAACCCGGCTTGCCGAACCTAGGTTGGGCTGATCCCAAATTTTTATAGGAATTCCCTGCCTCTCCAGCGTTCGCCCCATGATGGTGCCCGCCAAGCCGGCACCAACAATCACCACAAGGGGTTTGCTATCAGGCTCTTTCGAGTCCTGAGAAGAAGAAGGCTGCCTCGATGCCTGCATTCTCGTCGCTATCGCTTCCGTGAATGGCATTTTCGCCAATGTTACGGGCATAGAGTTTACGCACAGTGCCCTCAGCCGCCTCCGCAGGATTGGTTGCCCCAATCAAGGTACGGAATTCAACGACGGCATTTTCTTTCTCCAACACGGCCGCCAAGATGGGGCCCGAGGACATAAAGTCCACCAATTCCCCGTAAAATGGTCTTGCGGCGTGAACGGCGTAGAAAGCCTGGGCCTGCTCTTTGCTCAGCCTGGTCATTTTCAGGGCTTTGAAATGGAAGCCTGCGGCTTGGATTTGAGCAATGATTTTGCCCATATGCCCGTCTGCCATCGCATCGGGCTTGATCATCGTAAAGGTAAGGTTGGTCGCCATAATGAATTATCGGCCGCGAAGATAGACCAACCTCCGCCCAAAATCAAATACGGTGCAAACGAGCCCCCAAGGCACTTAAGCGTTCCACAACATGCTCGTAGCCACGATCAATTTGGAAGGCATTGTCGATATGGCTGGTACCCTGGGCGGAGAGGGCGGCAATCAACAAGGCAACCCCGGCGCGAATATCCGGCGAGGTCATGCGTATCCCCCTCAATGGATGTTTGTGATCCAAGCCTATCACGGTCGCCCTGTGCGGGTCGCACAATATGATTTGAGCCCCCATGTCAATGAGTTTGTCCACAAAGAACAAGCGACTTTCGAACATTTTCTGATGAATCAAGACGGAACCCCTGGCCTGCGTTGCCATCACCAAGACCACACTCAACAAATCCGGGGTAAACCCTGGCCAAGGAGCATCGGAAACGGTAAGGATGGAGCCATCCATAAAGTGATCAATCGCGTAATGATCCTGTTGAGGAATCCACAGGTCTTCACCTTGAACTTCAACCTGCAAGCCCATGCGACGGAAAACCTCCGGGATGATCCCTAACTCGGCCGGGGCAGCATCTTGGATCCTCAAGGAAGAGCGGGTCATGGCCGCTAAGCCCATGAAACTCCCGACCTCGATCATGTCGGGAAGCAAGCGATGCTCTGCCCCGTGCAGGCGATCCACCCCTTCAATGCGCAGCAAATTTGACCCTATCGAATCGGGATCAATTCGACCCCCCATCGCATTGATTAACTTACAAAGCTGTTGGATATAGGGCTCGCATGCCGCATTGTAGATCGTGGTACGTCCTTTGGCCAAAGCCGCGGCCATCACCACGTTGGCGGTTCCCGTAACCGAGGCCTCGTCCAACAAAATGGAAGTACCCCTGAGTTCTTTAGCTTCAACCCGATACATTCCGCCCTCCTGGGTTGGGACCAATTTTGCTCCCAAAGCCTGCAGCCCCGTAAAGTGAGTGTCCAAACGACGACGACCGATTTTGTCCCCACCGGGTCGTGGCGCCATAGCCCATCCCTGCCTTGCAAGCAAAGGACCCAAGAGCATGATGGAACCTCGCAAACCGGCACCCCCTTGCTTGAATGACTCGCCCTCAAGAAAGGCCGTATCCAGTTTATCGGCGGTAAAGCGCATGGATCCTCTTCCCAAATCCTCCACCTTGACCCCCAGACCTTTGAGCAGGTCAATCAAATGCTTAACATCCAATATATCCGGCAATCTGTGCAGTGTTACGGTTTCCTCGGTCAGCAGAACGGCCGCAAGAACTTGAAGGGCCTCGTTCTTGGCGCCTTGTGGTGTGATGCACCCTGCAAGGGGGTGCCCACCTTCCACCACCAAGGTATCGCGTGTCGATAAGTTCATGAGGGTCTGAATTTCTTTTTGAAAAAGGGTTTTTTCTTGAAAGGCTTCTTCCCTCGACTAAATTCGTTGGTCGTGGGCAAAGGAGCGAATTTGGTTTCCAATACGGTATCCTCGGTACTTAATTGAATTTGATCTCCTGATAACTTCCGCAGATCTGCAAAGACCACCTCATCGTTGAGCATCACCTTGTTCCAATTGCGATAACTCATTTTCATAAAATTGGCAATGGCCTCGCAAAAGGCTTTGCGCTCTTCGCCTTCATCAAGAGCAACTGCAGTAGCAATCATTGTTTCAACAAATTGCCCGTAATGCCTTATTTTGATATTGCGTTTGGGGTAAGGCAACCTCGCATCCGGTCTGAAGACCAGGCTATGTTCTGGCTTGGGATAAGGTGAATCAACGTCCACGTCCTTGCCTGCCATCACGAAGAGATGATCCCATAACTTCTGCTGATAATCCGATCCTTCCTTGGACCCACCGTGCAGCTGCTGCATCACCTCGATCAGGGTTTGAGCCGCTTTGTTGCGTTCCGCCTTGTCTTCGATGGTCCGTAAGTGTTCGGCCATGGAATGAATGCCCCTGCCGTATTCAGGAACGCGAAGCAGGGGTCGGACGGTATTGTACTCCATAAGGTTAGGGATAAGGAAACGATGGTGATGGAGGCGTATTACCCAAGAATTTTGGTAAGACGGGCAAATTTGAGAAGAATTTGCTTGGTTCCATGACGCTCAAAGATAATGGTCGCCTTGGTATCGGGAAAACGGCCCTCCAGGGCCTCTATTCGGCCAGTTCCAAATCGAAAATGTTCGACATTGTCCCCAACGCTGAAGGAGGCTGGGTCATCCCCGGGAGGACTGGCCTCAGGCGCCTTCTTGGACGATGCATGACCGACCGTGGCTGGACCCGGGAACCGTGATGGCCTCGAAATTGGCGTGGTTTTTGGCCGAGGCATGGTGGAGGGGTACAGGTTCCCTGTGCTTGGCGCCCCTGTTCGAAGCAGCGAAGGTTGCTCCAGAAATTTAGGATCCATTTCAAAGAGAAAACGACTAGGCTCTCCGTAACACAAAGTGCCAAAACGAAACCTCGTCAAAGCAAAACTAAGGCATAACCTTTGGCGGGCCCTGGTAATGGCCACATAAAAAAGCCTTCTTTCCTCTTCCAAATCCAAACGACTATCGCGTGCCATGGCGGATGGAAACAAATCTTCTTCCATCCCGACCACAAAGACATGGTCAAACTCCAAACCTTTGGCCTGATGGACCGTCATCATGCTGACATAATCCCGGTCTGCATCCTCTGTGTTATCGTCGGCGGAGGTCAACAAGGCAATATGTTGCAGAAAAGCACCAATGCTGCGATCATCTTCTCCGGTTACCCCGTCCGGAACGGCTTCGTCCGATTCACAAAATTCTTCGATGGCGTTAAGCAATTCCTCGACGTTTTGAAGGCGATTCACCCCTTCGATAGTGGTATCGCTTTGCAGCTCGGCATGCAGGCCCGATTGCTTCCAAACTAGCCTCGCCAAGGCAATTGCGTTATCCCTTTGGGCAGCTACGGCCCAAACCTGAACAGCCCTCGCAAAATCCGACATTTTACGACCTGCAGCTCCCAAGGCCTTCCCCAAGGGATGTCCCTGCTCCATCGCAATCAGCATTTGCCACAAGGTCAACCCCTCGCGATCGGCTTCCAAAATCCATTTGTCCATGGAGGTCCGACCTATGCCTCTGGCCGGGTAGTTAATGACCCTTCGCAGAGCCTCCTCATCGGCATGATTCACCACAAGACGCAGATAGGCCAGGAAATCTTTGATCTCTCTGCGCTGATAAAAACTCAGCCCTCCAATCACCTTGTAAGGAATATTCTGCCTGCGCAAGGCTTCCTCGAACGCCCTGGACTGGGCATTGGTTCGGTACAGGATGGCGAAGTCCTTGTTGCTCAAGCGGAATTGATGCTTGGCCGCATGCAATTCGGCCGCAATTAACCTGCCCTCCTCGTTATCGCTGACACATCGCAACAAGCGGATTTTATCACCTTCAGCATTCTGCGTCCACAATTCCTTGGGGATTTGTTTGTTGTTTTGGGCAATAACCGATCCCGAAGCACCCACAATATTGCCGGTGGACCGGTAATTCTGTTCCAGCCTAAAGGTCTGTAGCTCAGGATAATCCCGGTGAACATTCAAAATATTATCAATCACCGCCCCGCGGAAAGCATAAATACTCTGAGCGTCATCGCCTACCAAGCAAATGTTACGATGCATGGCCGATAGTAAGCGAACGATGCGATATTGAACCCTGTTGGTATCCTGGAACTCGTCCACCAAAACATGTTTGAATTGCACTTGGTAGTAATTCAAAACCTCGGGGTATTGCTCCAGGAGTTTGAAGATATTCAAAAGTAAATCATCAAAATCCATTGCTCCTGATCTGTGGCAACGCTCCACATAGGTTCGATAAACCTCCACAAATCGAGGCCTACCGGCTGCCTTATCGCCTGCAATGAGGGAGGCGTCTCCTGCATATTCTTCCACCAA